>JAQYVT010000050.1 GCA_030145345.1 Desulfobacterales bacterium | reverse complement strand
GCCCTTTGCCATGCTTTGCAGCCGAGCGGCGATATTGACCGGCATTCCGATGGACGTAAATTCTTTGATTCTCAATGAGCCCAAAATGCCGGAAAATACCTTTCCAGTTGATATGCCGATGCCGATTTTCAGCCTCAGTCCATTTTTTTTGTATAGTTTTTTATCGATTTTTTTTGCGCATCTCTGCATTTCCATGGCCGTTTCCACAGCACGGGTCGCATTGTCATCATACGCGACCGGCGAGCCGAAAACCACCATAATACTGTCGCCAATATGTTTGTCCACGGTTCCGTTAAAGCGATACGCGATCTCACCCAGCGGCGTGAAATAGTCGTTGTTTAAAAAGTTGGCGATTTTGTCAGGATGAACCTGCTGAGACATTCGGGTGAAATCGCGAATATCGGAAAAAAGAATCGAAGCTTCATGGTACGTCGGCTTCAGAACCCCGGACGATTTTTCGATCTTTTGGTATACCTGTTCGGACACAAACTGTTTGAGGCGCTTTCGAACATGGATGGTGCGGATTTTAGCCCTGAGCTCCATATTGTCAAACGGTTTGGTGAGAAAACCGTCAATCCCCTCGTTGGTGGCCTGAATCGCCGCTTCCATGGTTGCGTATCCCGTAAGGACGATACGGGTGATTTCAGGATTGATGGATCCGATGATGGCGAGGGTTTCGATACCGTCCAATCCCGGCATTTTGTAATCGGAGATTACCGTTGCAGTGTCAGAAATGTTCTCTTTCACGAAGGCAATGCCGGTTTTACCGTTTTCGGCGGTATGGGTTTTATACGGCTCCTGTTTAAGGGCGCGAACCACCGAACGCCGGATGCCTTCTTCGTCATCGATGAAAAGTAGTTTGTCCATGGGTGCTCTCCTGAAATGCAACGGCTCGGCCAGTTGAATTTCGGGGATTCAACAGGGCAGGCGCATTCTCTGCAAGCGTTTCGAAGCACTGCGGAAATCCCGCCTTGCGGGCTTTCACGGAGCTTCACATTTTGGAAGTTGATGGAATTCGATCTTGAACTCTGTAAGTCAATTTTCGTGCCAAAACCGGATGTGTTTTAAACCTATTGGAAATGGTGGGGGCGATTTAGCATCCTATGCTCGAAATTCTTTGTTTTATAGATGGTTACGGTGGTTATAATTTTCCATCTTGATGATTTTGGGTTGCCCATTAAATCGAACCATAAAATCCATACAAGCAGAATGCACAGAAAACGGTTCATATGCGCACATTTTTTTGTGCATTTTGGCGCCGGTGATGAACCGATAACCCCACGGGGTGAATAAACAATCTTTAGAAATCTCCTTTCGGTACCGACCGGAAAAAAGACCAAATAGTGTCTTGATATATCGTTGATTAAAAGTTATAAAATAAAATTTTTAATTTCCAGTGATACAGACCGTAGGTTTTCAGGGGGTGCGCTTCCCCTGAACACCGACTACAGAATCTTAGAGGGTTAAAATTGATGACATCGCCGAATTATAAATCCTGGCCGTTTAGAGAGGCCGACAAGTTACGCAAACGATTTTCAAAATCTGTAAACATTCCCGTCCGGTTTGAAACCGGCTTTGGGCCCAGTGGTTTGCCCCATATCGGCACATTTGCCGAGATCGCTCGAACGACCTGGATACGCCGGGCCTTCGAATTTTTAACCCGGCGGGAAACCCAACTCATTGCGTTTAGCGATGATATGGATGGTTTGCGAAAAGTCCCTTTAAACATGCCGCAACAGGAAATGTTGACTGAAAATTTGGGAAAGCCGCTCTGTCGCATCCCGGATCCATTTGATGAGTGTGAAAGTTACAGCGCATATATGAACAAAAAATTGCGTGATTTCTTAGATAGTTACAAATTTGATTATGTGTTTCAAAGTTCACATGAAGCCTATACCCGGGGTGATTTTAATGAAGGTTTGGCCATCATCCTTGAAAAGGTTGAAGATATCAAAGGGATCATTCTCCCCACCATGGGCGAGGAAAAGCGTGCAAATTGGTCTCCGTTTTTCCCAATCTGCGAAAAATGCGGACGGATTTATAGCACCCGGGTGACCGCCTATGACGCTGAAAAAAATACCATCGACTACATCTGCGACCAAGAAGAAGGTTTGGTAAAAAGTTGCGGAAATAAAGGGACGATTTCCATCTTTAACGGCCATGTCAAAGTGGGGTGGAAAATAGACTGGGCATTGCGCTGGTATTCCTATGACATTGGATATGAGATGTATGGAAAAGACCTGATCGAATCCGCAAAGCTTTCCGGTAAGATTATCCGGTCAATGGGCAAACAGCCTCCCATTGGGTTGTTCTATGAACTCTTTTTAGATGAAAAAGGTCGGAAGATTTCAAAAAGCGTCGGCAAAGGGTTAACCATAGAATCTTGGATGAGTTACGCACCGTTAGAGTCTTTGCTGTACTATATTTTTCAGAACCCAAAGCAAGCGAAGCGGCTGTTTTGGGGGATCGTACCCAAGTCGGTGGATGAATACCTTACGGGTCTAAATAATTATGAACAATTGGATGCCGAGAAACAGCCTGATTCGACGATTTGGCACCTTTTTAATCAGGGTGCAGCGGTTCCTGATTACAGGACATCCATCAATTTTTCATTGATCAACAACCTCATTTCAGCAGTGGGTGCGGACGATATAGACCTAATATTAGACTATCTAAAACGCTATGATCCTTCGATGGATGAGTTCCGTGCTGTCATAGAAGATTTGGTAAAGAAGGCCATGAACTACTATAGAGATTTTATCTTGCCGAACAAGCATTACCGCCCCCCCACTGAAAAAGAAAAGGCGATGTTAAAAGGTCTTCGGGATGAACTCGCAAATTATGATGGCGATGATGAAAACGAAATTCAATCCATCCCGTTTTCGGTGGCTCGATTGTTTGAGGAATCGCCGAAGAACTTTTTTAAAGCGTTTTATGAAGTGGTCTTTGGTCAAGAACGTGGACCACGCTTTGGAACCTTTGTTCAACTGGTTGGCAAGGAAAAAGCACTTTCATTGTTGGATACGGCCGCCGGCACCTGATTCTGACACGGACGGCCCCAGCTGTTCCGAAGGGGCCCGGAATATTGGGACTCGGTTTTCCGGCGATAAATCAACGATCCCCTATCCTTCATTATGGGGCATCAGGCCCGAGGGATTTAACTTGTTAACCTATCGATTTCATTAAATTAATAGGCCATTCCGGCCGTGATGGGGTCGCCGGTTGGCGCCGGATCAGCGGCACCAAACATTCGAGGAAAAATCGGTCTATCTGGCCGGCTTTTTTTATTGGACGCTCACTTTTTACTCGACCTCTCCCCCTTCTTCCCTTGACATAACAACTGTATTGGCTTAAAAAACCTTGTCATTTTGCAAACAAAGCGTTGATGTGTCATGATTAAAAAAAATCGTATGTCCTATCCGTGTTCTACTGTTATTACCGGCGCTGTCCTATGCACGGTTCTGGTGATGATGCCCTTTAATTGCTGGGGGTTGGATCAATTTGAGCAAAAAGCAAGATTCGTTGAAGCACAGCATTTAGACACGTCTGTTGTCCATCTGTATTTTTCCGACAAAAAAAATTCGTTTCTCATTGCAGAAACGTGGAATCTGGGTCATTCTGACAATCCGGCTGAATTTGGTAAAATCATCGTCGAAGCCTTGGCAAACGGTCCTCGCACAGGACTTATGCGGACGCTTCCTGAAGGTACGGCCCTTAATGCATTCTATATTACCCGGGATGGAACCGCGTATGTCGATCTGTCGGATAAAATAAGGCGGGCTCACCCCGGCGGAATTAAATCGGAACTTTTTATTATTTATTCAATCGTAAATTCATTGATATTGAATATCCCTGAAATCGACGCTGTGAAGATTCTGATCGGCGGACGTGACGCCATGACGCTGGCCGGCCATATCGATCTTCGCTTTCCCTTTAAGGCCAACCTGCTTCTGATACGATGAAAAAAAAGAGCCACATTAAAAATATACGGAATATCGGCATTATCGCCCATATTGATGCCGGCAAGACCACCGTAACAGAGCGTATACTTTACTATACGGGACGCTCCCACAAAATCGGCGAAGTTCATGACGGTGAAGCGGTTATGGACTGGATGCCCGATGAACAGGAACGGGGCATTACGATTACCTCTGCCGTTACAACGTGTCACTGGAAGGGGTGCGCGGTCCATATAATCGATACGCCGGGGCATGTCGACTTTACCATCGAGGTTGAACGTTCGCTGAGAGTACTCGACGGTGCCATCGGCGTCTTCTGCGCGGTTGGCGGTGTAGAACCCCAGTCGGAAACGGTATGGCGACAGGCGGACAAATATCGGGTTCCAAAGATTGCCTTTGTCAATAAGCTCGACCGGGTGGGTGCCGATTTCTTCGGTACGATCGAAATGATGAAAGAGAGACTGCGTGCGAATCCGCTTATTTTACAACTCCCGGTGGGCGCAGAAGATGACTTTACAGGCGTCATCGATCTCATCAATATGAAACAGATTGTCTGGGAAGACGAGACCCTGGGCGCTACGTACACTGCGGAGGAAATCCCTCCGAGCTTGCTCGATTCCGCAACAGAATATCACGAAAAACTGATTGAAACCATCGCTGAAGTCGATGATGATATCATGGAAGATTATTTATCAGAGACACCGATTGCCACGGAGAATCTGATTGCTGCCATACGAAGGGCCACCATAGATTTGAAGCTGGTTCCGGTTCTTTGCGGCAGCGCGCTAAAAAACAAGGGGATACAACCGCTCCTTGACGCCATTGTGCTGTGTCTTCCGAGTCCTGTCGATATCCCCCCCATTAAAGGTGTACACCCTGAAACCGGAGAATCGATTGTATGTAAAGCGAAAGACACGGAGCCCCTTGCGGCGCTCATATTCAAAGTCGCCATGGTAGAAGGCCGCAAACTTTCCTATGTAAGAATTTACAGCGGGACGATGAACGCCAGAGCCGATACGTATAACCCTTCTCGGAAAATAAATGAAAAACTTTCCCGAATATTGGGAATGCATGCCAACAAAAGGGAGCGGATCGATGCTGCCGGTGCCGGAAGTATTGTCGGGGTTGTTGGATTGAAGGAATCGACGACCGGCGAAACACTCTGCTCTATGGATCATCCTGTTTTGCTGGAAAAAATGGAGTTCTACGAGCCGGTCATCTCCGTGGCTGTGGAGCCGAAGACCCACGCTGATCAAGAAAAATTCGATCAAGTCCTGGAAAAATTTATGGCTGAAGACCCGACCCTCAAGCTCAAAAAGGACGAAGATACCGGACAGACAATTTTGTCCGGTATGGGAGAACTTCATCTCGAAGTTATCATCAGTCGCATGCAGCGTGAATTTAAAACCAATGTAAACGTGGGAAAACCTCAGGTTGTGTACAGGGAAACCATTGAAAAAGAGGGGCGGGCATCTGCTGTATTTGACAAGGAGGTTGCGGGACAACGACACTTTGCCGAAGTAACCTTGAGACTGTTACCACTGGACCGAGGTGTTGAAAAAAGGTTCAGGTCTGAAGTGGACAATGAAATAATACCGGATAGTTTTATTCCCGCTATCAAAGAAGGGGTGATGGAATCTTTGGAAAGCGGTGCGCTGATGGGCTATCCGGTTGTGGATGTCGAAGCGGTTCTCATCGGCGGGGCGTATAAAGAATCCCTGAGCACGGCATTGGCGTATAAAGTCAGTGCATCCATGGCGTGCAAAACAGCCCTTGAAAACGGTGAACCATTTCTCCTGGATCCGATTATGACTGTGGAAATTTTTATTTCAGAAGCATTTGTGGGCGATGTTATCGGGGACCTTAATTCCCGCGGTGGGAAAATTGAATCCATTGAACACAAAATGGGGGTAAATGTTATCAAAGCCATCGTTCCGCTGTCACGCATGTTCGGGTACTCAACCTCATTACGATCGGCAACCCAGGGCAGGGGGACATTTACAATGCAGTTTTCTCATTTTGACCGGTCTTGACGGTCGCCGGTTTCAAAACCGCCTATTTTTCAGCTTTCGCTTTTTCTACCTGCTTTCCTTTGATGTCTTTCAACATCTTTTCAATAACGGCCCTTTTATTTGGATCATTCATGAGTTCCAACGCCTTTCTCAGATGAAAAGCGGCATTTTTAAAATCCCCTTTTTTTTCGTAATAAATCCCCAAATTATAATGGGCATCATCTAGTTTTCCGAGCTTCCCATAGGTTTCACCCAGGAAATAAAAGGCACGTGGATAATTGTATTTTTTGGCGACCAGCGCTTCAAATGTGGCGGCTGCATCCATAAGATGTCCGAGCTCTACCTGGGTCCGTCCGAGATAAAAAAGAATTTCCGGATCATTGGAAATAATGCCGGCGGCGCCTTCGAGAATGCGGAATGCTTGCTCATACTGGCCGTCGTTAAAATAGATCAGACCAAGATCTTTCAAGATATACGGATCGAATGCTTTTTTACCCAATGCTGCTTTAAGTTGCTCAACGGCACCTTTGGGGTCGCCGTCCCTTTCCAGAACCAGGCCGTATCCGTAATGTGCCAAAGGATTGTCCGGATTCTTTTTCACCGCCGATTTAAACTGTGTGAGTGCTGTGCTTTTATCCCCGAAAACGGCAACAAGCCGTGTGTGAGCCCTTTCAAAATTATATGGCGCCGTCGGCGCTGCTGTTTTTTTATGTTTCTCGAGCCAGGTGTCGATATAGGCCATTCGTTCTTCTGCACCGGGATGTGTCTGTAAATACGTTGGAATCTGATTTGAGTCGAACCACCGTTTACTCCGGATTTTTCCGAGTACATCCAGCAGTCCTTTGCCGTTATATCCCGCTTTTCTTTCCATGTGGAGGCCGATCTGGTCCGCCTGCCTTTCGTCTTCACGGCTGTATGCCAGAGACATGGATTGACCGGCAGCCGCAGATCCCATGGTGACGGCATTGGCGGCGGCGGCGCCCCCGGCGGCGCCAAGGAGCACGCCGGCCACCATTCCGGCAAGTGTGGCCATGTTTATTTTCCGTGCTCTTTCTATTTTCTGGGAAATATGACGGCACACCACATGCGCTATTTCATGGGACAGTATACCTGCCAGTTCTTCTTCATTCTCCATGGCTTCAAAGAGTCCGCTGTTTATAAAAATATGGCCTGCCGGGATTGCAAATGCATTATAAACATCTTCTTTTATGACATAAAAATGATAGGAAAACGGCTGGGGAGGAAGCACCGAGATTATTTTGTTGCCGACTTCGTTGACATAGTTGACGATCAGCGGATCATCGATAATCTCGTAGTGAGTTAAAACGACTTTTAAAAATTCTCGTGAAAGCTCCTCTTCTTCTTGTAGGGTAATGCTGAAAGCGTTTTGAGGCGAAAGAGGCCCCGCCATGACAATGAGGGCAACGCATAGCAAAGTCAATTTTTCGAAAAATTTCATAGTTGCCTCGACAGAAGAGACCGATGTCCATCGATTCTTGGATTAAACCCAAAACTAAACCAAAAGGATTTATTTTTTATCCACTATTATTGAATATTCAATGGTTAATAGTCAATTCATATCTGTATATGCCTTTTCAAAAATCATATTTTATGATAGAGTTTCGTCAACATGACAGATATCATATGCATAGCCAATCAAAAAGGCGGCGTGGGCAAAACGACCACCGCCATAAATTTGTCCGCCGCCCTTGCCGTTTCCGAAAAAAAAACGCTCCTGGTGGATTGCGATCCCCAGGGAAATGCAACCACCGGACTCGGCATCGATAAAAATAGTATTGATAAATCATTATACCACGGAATGATTGGAGAAGTCGATGCGAAAAATCTCATTTTGGACAGCGACATCGATACGTTGAAAATCATTCCTTCACGGGTGGAACTCATCGGTTTTGAAGTGGAAATGATGTCAAACCCGAAGCGTGAAATGGTGTTAAAAAACCTTTTATCCCGGGTTAAACATCTATTTGACTACATTGTCATCGACTGCCCGCCTTCTTTGAGTTTTCTGACCATAAATGCACTGACTGCGGCCGACTTCATACTGATTCCCCTTCAGTGCGAATTTTATGCATTGGAGGGCCTGGGGCAGCTTTTACAAACCATAAAACGTATCAAACATAATTTGAATCCAAAACTTAAAATCGCAGGGATTCTTCTGACCATGTTTGATAAACGAACAAACTTATCCCGCCAAGTGGCTGAAGATGCTGAAAAATACTTCAAGTACCTGGTATTCAAGACCATGATTCCCAGAAATGTCCGCTTGGGCGAAGCCCCGAGCTTCGGAAAACCTATTTTGTTGTATGATGCAGCGTCTGCAGGGGCACAAAGTTACTTCAGCCTGGCCAAGGAGATACTAAGCAATTCTGGGAAGGTATCAAATCCGATCCAACGTCCTAGGGAACACTCAAAACTGGATAACTAACTTAACCGAATTAAAATGAAAAAAGCAAAGAAAGCAAAAAAGTCGGGATTGACCTCAAAAAAACCCAAAAAAATAGCCCTTGGAAGAGGTCTTGATGCCTTGTTGCCCGATATCGAACGCATCGAAGACATTTCAGAAGGATATTTTGAGTGTGATATCGAGTGGATCCATCCAAATCGTTACCAACCCCGCCTGCGGTTTCCAAACGATGAACTTGAGGAAATGTCCCACTCCATTAAACAGCAAGGAATCATACAACCCCTTCTGGTGAGAAAGGATGATCATGGATACGAACTCGTAACCGGCGAAAGACGTTTGCGTGCCGCAAAAAAGGCCGGCCTGAAACACGTGCCGGTTTTTGTCAAAACCATTGCCGATGCAGATCTTCTGGAAATGTCCATCGTAGAAAATGTTCAACGAGAAGATTTAACGCCCATCGAAGAAGCAGAAGCGTATCACCGTCTGATCACCGAATTCGGGCTCACCCAGGATCAGGCTGCGGTGCGTGTGGGGAAAAGCAGGTCTGCTGTTGCCAACTTATTAAGGCTTCGTCAGCTGCCCGAACAGATTAAAGCCAGCATAATGGATGGTACCTTGAGCATGGGGCACGCACGCGCATTGCTGGGTGCTGCCAACTCTGCCCAGCAAAATGCCGTATGGCGGGTCGTTGTTTCCAAAAGGCTATCGGTCAGGGAAACTGAAAATCTGATTAAACGTTTGAAAGCCGAAGTAAAAAAGCCGAAACAGTCCTCACCCGGTTCTGAACAAAGATACTTTTTGAGTCTGAGCGACGATCTTTCGCGTCACTTCGGAACCAAGGTTCAGATTAAACGACGGGGGCAAAAAGGTAAGGTTGAGATCGAATTTTACAGCAATGACGATCTCGATCGTCTGCTAAGACGGTTGACGCAGACATAGTGTCTATTCATATCATCATCGACGGCTATAATTTAATCCGACAGTCCAACTCCCTCGCCGCCCTTGACCGACAAGATTTACAATTGGGTCGTGAGGCGCTCCTTGACATGCTTTCCGCATATAAAAAAATAAAACGCCACACGATGACTGTCGTTTTTGATGGAACCAACGCACCGCCTTTTTCCCAGAACAAAGATCGAATAAAAGGAATCAAGGTAAAATTTTCCCGCAGTGGAGAATCCGCCGATGCCGTGATTAAACGGATGGCCGCCAAGCTAGGGGAAAAAGCCCTGGTTGTAAGCTCTGATCTGGATATTATTCATTTTGCGGCGTCCAAAGGGTCGGCGACCATCAACTCTCCCGGGTTTGAAGAAAAGATGGCCATGGCGGTTTATATGGATACCAAGGGGATGGAAAGCGAAGAAGCGGTGGGGTGGATTCCAACGACGAAAAAAAAAGGTCCCGGCAGACGGCTTTCAAAAAAACAACGGCGCAGCAGGGTCAAAATAAAAAAACTGTAAAAATTTGATGGTCTCGTAAAAAGTCCGTTTTGCTCGCCCAGTGACCCTTTGGGGGCGTTTGATTTTATTAACAACCCGAACCCGTACATAAATCAGCGTAAAAAAACAAGGACCACCCCATGCGCGTTTCCATTGACGCGGTTGGCATTATCTGATAGTCACACAACGATTCCGAGCGGTTTTTTCATAATACTTTGAAATTTCAAAATATGAATACAACAGAAAAAAAAACAGACCTGGTTCGGATATGTGTAATAGACGGTCAGGGTGGCGGTATCGGAAGCGCGGTCATCAAAAAACTCAAAGACCTTTTCGGAGAAACCGTTGAAATTATCGCCCTAGGCACCAACGCCATTGCCACCGCCCAGATGCTGAAAGCCAGGGCCAACAGAGGTGCATCTGGAGAAAATGCAATTGTTCAAACGTCTAAAAAAGTGAATTTTATCATCGGTACGGTTAGCATTATCCTGGCCCATTCCATGATGGGAGAAGTGACCCCAAAAATAGCAGAAGCCGTGGCCGGGAGCCCCGCTCAAAAACTGCTGATACCGCTTACCCAGGAAAATGTGGAAATCGTTGGTTTACCTTCAACGCCGCTTCCCCATCTTATTGATGCGCTTATCGAGGAAAATTTAAAAGGGAAAATACCATGTGTGAGGCAAACGCGTACTTGATCGAAGGAGATGAGAAAATACTGGTTATGGAAGCTGTTGATACCGTGGAACCCGAGGAAAACGGCATCCGATTGACCAGTATATTTGGAGACCAGAAATTCATACAGGCGCACATTCATTCACTGGCGCTGGTAGACCACAATGTTTTTTTGAAATCCTAACATAACGACTCGATACAATAAGCGGCCTTTACTCATAAAATTCGATGCGTTGCGCCGAACCAGCATGTCATAGATGAAAATATTAATCGCAAAGAACGCTGGTTTCTGCATGGGGGTTCGCAGAGCCGTTGAAATGGTCCTGGATACCCCGAACAAACACGAAAATCCTATCTGTACCTTTGGGCCGCTCATACACAATCCCCAGGTTTTAAACCTGTTGGAAGAAAAAGGGATATCCATACTCGATGAAGTTCCGGATCACGGATCCGGTACGGTTCTGATTAGAGCCCATGGGGTTCCACCCGATACCAAAGAAAACCTGAAAAAAGCCGGTTTCAAGATTATCGACGCCACATGCCCCCGGGTGATCAAGGTACAAACCATCATCCGAAAACATGCACGGCAAGGATCCGCGGCGATCATCATTGGAGACAAAGAACACCCTGAAGTCATCGGTCTTTTAGGGTATGCAGGGGATAAAGGGTATGTTGTCGACAATATCAATGATCTTGATTCTCTTCCTTTGTTTGAAAACGCCATCATTGTTGCCCAGACCACACAGAACACCCGTTTTTTTGAAAAGGTAAAAGCCTGGGCAAACCAAAAATTTCCCCACTACAAGATCTATGATACCATTTGCGATTCCACCGCCAAGCGCCAGGCCGAAGTCCACGACCTGGCAGATTCTGTGGATGCCGTTATTGTTGTGGGGGGGTATACCAGCGGAAATACAAAGCGGCTCGCGGAAATTGCCAAAAAAACCGGCAAGCCGACGTATCACATCCAAGATGAATCGGACATCGATATGGATGCACTTTCTGAAGCAAGCTGTATTGGGATTGCAGCCGGCGCTTCCACCCCGAACTGGGTCATCAATAAAATCTACAGAAAGCTCGAAGCCCTCCCTTATAAAAAGAAGCAGCGCTGGAAAAGGAGCGTATTTGCCGCCCAGCGATCCCTTCTTCTCACAAATATCTATGTGTCCATGGGCGCCGGATGCCTTTGTTATGCCTGTATCAAGATTCAGGAGATTTCAAACTACCTGCCCTATGTATTTATATCGGTGCTTTATGTTCAATCCATGCATATCTTCAACAACCTGATCGGTACCAAGGCAGACCGATACAATGATCCTGAACGGTCTTTTTTTTATGACAAAAACAAGATCCCCCTTGCCCTTCTCGCGTGTACAGCAGGGGGTGCCGGGCTGATCATCGCCCATTCAACCGGAACCATACCTTTTCTGATCCTTCTCGGCATGAGCATCATGGGACTTTCTTACAACCTGAGGTTGATACCGGCACATTTTACAGGGAATAAGTACCGGCGGATAAGGGATATCCCGGGATCAAAAACTGTCCTGATTGCAATGGCATGGGGAATCGTGACATCTGTATTGCCCCCCCTGTCCGTATCCGAGAATATTCGTCTGAGTACGGTCATCATACTCTTGTGGTCTTTGAGCCTGGTCTTTGTCAGGACGGCATTTTTCGACGTTCTTGATATGCAGGGCGATCGCATTGTGGGAAAAGAGACCATCCCCATATTGCTGGGAGAAAAGCGAACCCTGCGCCTTTTAAAAATGATACTGGCCATCAATTTTGGCATTCTGATTTTGTCCAGTGCCTTTCACCTTATTTCGAGTCTCGGATTTGCCCTTGGGATCTGCCCCGCTTTTATCTTCATCGTTCTTTCAGCCCACGAACGCGGTTATATGCTTCCCGGGATCCGGCTGGAGTTTTTGGTTGAAAGCAACTTTGTTATGGCGGGCTTGATCGCCCTTTTTTGGTCTCTTCTTTAGCTTGATCCAATCGGCGGGCGGCCCGTTTTCTCGATCAAACCGCATAAAGGACAATGCTTTTTTTCAACCCGTGTATTAAAGCTCCATAAAACAAAAATATCAGGACATCAAATAATGACACACAGAAAAAAATTGCGGATTGTTGGCGGTGTTGCAGGCGGAGCGTCGTGCGCCGCAAGGGCAAGAAGACTTAGCGAAGATGCCGATATTATCCTATTTGAACGCGGATCCCACATCTCTTTTGCCAATTGCGGTCTCCCGTATCATATCGGGAAAGTGATTCCAAGGGAGCGGTCGCTTTTTGTTGCGTCGCCGGAGTTGTTTAAAAGACAGCTGAATGTGGATGTAAGAACCCAAAATAATGTCCGATATATTGACCGTAAAAATAAACAGATCGACGTCGAAAATTTAAAAACCGGTGAAGTATACCGTGAAAGCTACGATGCCCTCGTCCTTTCCCCCGGGGCGGCACCCATCAAACCGGATTTCAAGGGGATAGATCTCCCCGGCATCTTTACCTTGCGCACCATTCCGGACATGCGAAAGATTATCGACTGGATTAAAACCCGAACGGTGAAAAAAGCCGCTGTCATCGGCGGCGGATTCATCGGTCTGGAGATGACCGAAAATTTAAAAATTCAGGGAATAGATGTCTGTCTCATTGAAATGCTGCCACAGGTCATGCCTTTTTTAGATCCAGAAATTACGGCATTCATCCATGATCATCTTAAGTCCAAAGATATATCACTCTTTTTGGGGAGTCCTGTTACCGGATTCAGACAGAAAAACAAGGGTATGATCGAGGTTATGATCGAATCCGGCAAAACGGTTACGGCGGATGTGGTCATTCTTGCCATCGGTGTTCGTCCGGAGGTTGAGCTGGCAAAAACGGCAGGTCTTGCCATTGGCAGCCTGGGAGGGATTCTGGTTGACGATCAAATGCGCACCAGTGATGAAAACATTTTTGCGGTGGGCGATGCCGTTGAAGTGAAAAACTTTGTCACCGCCGTACAAGGCTTGATTCCCCTGGCAGGTCCGGCCAACCGTCAAGGACGAACAGCGGCGGATGTCGTCTTTGGAAACAACCGAGGTGTGCAGCCCCGATTCCGCGGGGTTCAGGCCACAACAGTTTGCGGGGTACTCGGCCTGACCATCGCTGCCACGGGCACCAGCGAAAAAGCCCTGGCCCGGTTGGACGGAAATGAAGATTTAAAACCTTACGAAAAAATCTATCTCACCCCGAATCACCATGCCGGATACTATCCAGGGGCAAAGCCCATGACAATCAAATTGATTTTTTCGAAAAAAACCGGACAGATACTGGGTGCCCAGGCCGTCGGGACGGAAGGTGTCGAAAAAAGAATCGATGTGATTGCAAAATCCATCCAGCATAACGGAACCGTATTCGACCTTGAGGAATCGGAACTGTGCTATGCACCCCAATACGGGGCTGCCAAAGATCCCGTCAACCTGGCGGGTATGATCGCATCGAATCTGATGCGGGGGCATACGTCCATTGTCCATTGGGAGGATCTTTCCGGGTCTGATGCATTTCTTTTGGATGTCCGCGGACCTTTTGAATTTAAAAGGGGGCATGTTAAAAATGCGGTGAATATCCCTCTGGCTGACTTAAGAAAGCGGATGTCGGAGCTTCCCCGGGATCGGGAAATTTGGACCTACTGTTATGAAGGGAAACGGTCTTATTTTGCTCTGCGCGTTCTGGAACAGTATGGTTTTAAAGTGGAAAATATTTCCGGAGGGTATTTGATATATCTGGCCGTAAAACAATTCAAAGACATCGATCAAAAAATCGTTGATCGGTGAATATCCGGGGGGGTGTCCTTTTAATCCTTGGACGAAACCACATTCTCGGGTCCCCGTCGGTTTATTTCCAAATGGTGGGTTCCGTACCGGACAGAAGTCTTTTGATGTTTTCTTTGTGGCGAAAACCGATGAATACGGATGTTGCTGCGGCACATCCCGTGAGGACGCCGGAGCCGGTGGCCTTCCAGACAGCAACCGGCAGAACGGCGGCGGCGGCCAGGGATGCCGCCGAGACCCGGTTGAACCCGCAAACAAACAGAATAAAGACCAGAATTGCAACCCCCAATGCCGGCGGTGAAATTACGGCAAAACACCCGGCGGCAGTTGCAACGCCTTTGCCGCCGTTTTTAAACTTCATATATATGGGATAAAGGTGGCCCATAAAGGCGGCAAAGGCAACCAGTGAAAGGTAGAAGGCGGCCCACAATTCATTTGAATCTGTTAGCGATACCGCCAACCAGACCGGAACGGCGCCCTTGAGGACATCGCCGGCAAGGGTTAAAATCCCGAGTTTTGTCCCTGCCACGCGCCTTACATTGGTTGCACCGATATTTCCACTCCCCTCCTGCCGGATGTTTATCGAGGTGAAAAGCCGGGTCAGGACAAGACCCCAGGGAATGGAGCCCAAAAGATACGCAAAAAACGGCAGAATGAGAAGTTTAATCATTTAAGCGACACCACGGTCTTATTTTAATCAAACGATACCCAATGCGTCAGACATCGTGTATCCTGAAAATATAGTGGCATCATATCACTATCAACAGTAATATCAAGTCTATATAATATTCCTCAAAAGAGAGTCGTTTTTACGTGAAACCTGTAAAAATGCCCATCGAAGATATTTTAGATCTTCACACCTTTAAACCCAACGAGGTGGCTGATCTTCTGGTCGATTACTTTTCTGCGTGTATCGATGCAGGTATTTATTCTGTACGAATCGTTCATGGAAAGGGCCGGGGAATATTGAAGAAACGGGTTCAAGGGCTTTTGAAAAAAAATCCCCTGGTGGAATCCTATAGAAATGCCCCCCTTCAAGCCGGCGGTTGGGGCGCTACGCTGGTGGAACTCAAACCAAAATTCAAATAGCCATGTGTCCGGTTGTTTAGGGGTGTCTGCGGTCGTATAAAAGGAAATTTTTATCCTGTGATGTTCCATACTGAATTCCATTTTCCATGTTACCTGAATTACCCAATATGTAACCGAAGTAATACTAAATGTGGTATTAATTTCATATTTTTACGGCCTGTTCGCCGTTTGATTGAGCTAACCATTTGAAATATCAGGAAGTGAAAAAACTTCCTGATTCTGCATGATTTTTGCATGCTTGTAACGCCATATCGGACGCATTCAAAACAGCCCGAGTTCCCTGCAGCGTCGTTGAAACGGGATCTTTGAATTGCTTCAACAAACTGGGGAAATACGCACGCTGTTCCAATTCAAGGAAGACCCTAAAAGAATCTGTATCGATTATGACCTATGAATTACCCGATAACGGCGGCCGGCGCTCAGGAACGGACCGGCGGGAATATACTTACACCTCTTACATACCTGAACGAAGATCAGGTAAGGAACGGAGAAGTGGGTTGGATAGAAGGCTGAAACCGAGAGCATCAGAATAAAAAAATAACCGGATATTTTGGATTTAAAAAAGGTAGGGCCGGCAAAGGCCCTGCCTTTTTTATTTGACAACACCCCCCAAAGTCCTGTATATAGGTTCACGTTAATATAATTCTACTACATATAGTAGAATAGACCCTTGAAAATGAGATCCCTTTTTCTCAATCTTTGGTGTCAGACCCAAATTTTGATCCTCGAAATTTACGGTCAGGAGTGTCCTGATGAGTGCTTATCCTTACCTTCAAACAGAGCGCAGAAACGGCATAGAAAGACGCAAAAGCAGGGTGCCGGTGGGAATAACTTTTGAGCTTGTCGACCGCCGGCAAAAAAACGACCCCTATTACAGTGGTCCTGAACGGCGAAGCGGTATGGATAGAAGGGGTTTGATTTGGGATAGAAGAACACCCAAAGTAACCTGCTGCTGCTAAATGAACCCGATGCCCGTCCGTACTTTCCATAAGCAATTTGAGCGCTGGTTCAATCCTCCTTAATGGCCATCTTTCGAATATTTTCCCTTAATTGAGAGCACGTCGAGAATTCTCCACCCGGTGAAGAAGATCCCGTGAACAGCGGAAATTTTTCGGTGCCATGGGCGTGTCCGCCTCTGGAGTGCCGTTCCCCAGGGATAACAACGAGGGATTTTTTTAAAAAAAGTGTTGCATTTTATAAATAGATATGTTTAATAAAATAAACAGTTCTTTTCAACCCACAAGAAACCGGGGAATCATATGTCCACCAATAAATTTGAATCCTTTTTACAACGGGTTTGTGAAGCCACGGGAATCGCATCACAAACTGAATTGGCGTCCGCCCTTAATATCAACCGATCGGCAATTACCCAAGCCAGGAAAAAAGATTCTATTCCGGACAAATGGATATTGAAACTGTATCGAACCTTTGCCTTAAACCCGGACTGGGTCGAAACAGGCTCCGGTCCAACATTCCTGAAACCATCGAGGTCCAGGGATTCCATGTTTAAAAATATACCGAAGGTCAAAGCCAGGCTGAGTGCTGGTGGAGGTTCTTTTGAAGTCGGATCCGAAATAGAAGGTTATTATGCTTTTCGGAAGGAGTGGTTGACCACAAAGGGGAACATCAACAAGATCGTTTTAATGGACATTTTCGGTAACAGTATGGAACCTGAAATAAAGGATGGCGATACCGTACTCATAGACGCGTCTCAAAAAGATATCTTGGCGGGTGCTGTATACGCTGTGGGTATTGATGATACGATCATGGTTAAACGGCTGGAAAAACATCCCAATAAACTTGTTTTACACAGTGACAACAAGGATTATTCTCCGATTTATCTTCAAGGGAATGAAATAAATAGTGTCCGTATTATTGGTAAGATAATCTGGATTTGCCGGGAATTCAGGTAATTTTTTTTGCCGTTTATGTTTATATAAATAAACTTTATAATTTTTTAATAAACAAAAAAGGTTGGAATATGCAACAGCGGTTTTGTGCGTATGGCAGTGTCATATGGGTCCAACCCCTATTTTTGAACCTGAACCGCCAGACAATTTTCAGATCCGACGGTGACAGAATCGAAGATCGTCTTACAAGATGTCCCTTTCATCGATTTTTTCATATTGAAGCTCCCGAAACGGGATCTCCGCTGCGCTTCAACACGCTTGCGGGGAATTCGCTTGTCCGGTTGAATTTCGGGGATTCAACCGGGCGAGGGGTTGCAGTTCATAAATTTTAGGAGATATGGAAATGACAAGACACGAAGTTTACCCAGATTACCATGAAAGCTATGAATATCATGGAAACACCGCCATTGAAATAACCAGAAAACAGGGGCGATTGACCATTAAACAAGATTGGATATTGTTCGATTCCGTTGAGGAGGCTCAAGATTTTTTTTATGACAACTAGAGGGATCACAAAGGATACGATGTTGGATAAAATCATTGATGGCATATTGGATTGTATTTTTATGCTGATGATCTTAATACTGTCAATCCTGGGAACCTTGTGTTTCGGATTGTAACCCTGGCGACCCGGCGATTATTTCATGCCGGGTTAACGCCTCGGGGTAGTATCCATGGAATAAACATGCTATATCATATCCAGCGGCGCCTTAATAATAGTAGATGCGCTCAAGGGTAAGGCCCCGGCCGGCGAAAAAGCGCAGTTTCATAAAAGAAAATTTCCAATACCTGAAGATGGAACAGATTATCCCGCTGACAAAAGATCTGATTCGATTCAAATCGATGCACTCTAAGCCTGAGGAAATTCGGCGATGTGTGACGTTTATTGAAAATTTTTTGAAAACGTATGAGATTGAATACCGGCTGCTCGACCACCCGAAAGTTCCGTCGATTCTCGTTGCGCCTTCAAGCGGTTTTGTCCCGGTATTGCTCATGTCTCACATCGATGTCGTCGATTCACCGGATGAACGCTTCGTTCCCGTGGAAAAAGATCAAAGGCTGTACGGCCGGGGAAGCCTCGATGATAAATATGCGGTGGCCCTGTCGCTGGTGCTGTTGAAAAAACACCTGAAGCGACTCCGAAAACAGGGGAAACGCCCCGACGATTTGCCATTCGGAATTTTGATTACCAGTGACGAGGAGATTGGCGGCTTCAACGGCGCAAAAATGGCGCTTCCGAAGATTAAAACAGACTTTTGCATCGTTCTGGACGGCGGCAGCGTCGAAAAAATCGTGGTTAAAGAAAAGGGTCTCCTCCGGCTGAAGCTCATCTCAAGGGGAAAGACCGCCAACGACCCAAGACCCTGGTGCGGTGAAAACGCCCTGGAAAAACTGATCGACGATTACATTAAAATTCGGACATATTTTGTGCGATCGGCCCCGGAACACTGGCACAGGGCTGTAAATATCAGCCGTATCGAGGCCGGGAAACGGATTCACCGGGTTCCAAAATACGCCGAGGCGATGCTCGACATCCGTTACACGGAAAATGACACCATGGAAGCCTTCATCGCCAAGATGCAAAAAGAATTGCACAGCACGGTGGGGATCGAAACCATCGCGCCGATTTTCGATGAAGGTCCCTCACCTTACCTGGATCTGCTGTTGGCGATTTCGAAAAACACCGCGGTGGGATTTGAAGACGGATCCAACGACGCTCGATTTCTTTCGGAATACGGAATCAAAGGGATCATCTGGGGTGCCGATGGTGACCAAAGTCAGCATTCCGAGACCGAGCACGTCAATGTTGAAAGCGTTTATAGCCTCTATGGTATCTTGAATGCCTTTATCGATCACCTGCCCATCAGGCCGTACCCCGTTTAAATTGTGGGGGGTCGGCCAAAGACGGCAGGCAGAACCTAAGACGGGTTTTTATATATCATTCCCACCGGTTGTCGCCGACTTTTTTCAAATCGATATACTGTACCGTCCCCCGCTCACTGACAAAAGAGGTGAGAATCGAACTGACCAGACTGATCAACAGCGATCCAAACACCGCGGACCAGAATCCGGAAACCTCAAATCCGGATATCACACCCGATACCATCATCAGCATTATTGCGTTGATTACAAAGGTGAAAATACCCAGGGTCAATATATTTATGGGAAGGGTCAATATTAATAGTATCGGCCGGAAAAAAGCGTTCAGAATGCCTAAAATGGCCGCAGCAAAGAGTGCAGAAGAAAAACCGCTGATGCGGATTCCGTCAAGCAAATATGACGTTACAATGATGGCAACCGTTAAAATTAACCACCTTAAAAAAATTCCTTTCATAAATTTTCTCCACGAACACCCTTAAAAATGGTCGGTAAAAATTGTCGTTTTATAGCGGATCTTTAGAGGTCTCCAGGCTCAACAGTTTGGGGCCCTGTTTGAGTACGAATCGGTCCTCCACCGTCTCCCAGATCCATCCCGAAAAACCGTACCCCCCCACCGGCTTGTTGACAAAGGCGCCGACCCATGATTCCGATCGGCCCTGGTTAACCCCCACCGTTCCGAAGCGCCCGAAGGTCATTTCCGTAACCCGATGACAATAGGGTTCGCCGACGAGCTTCTCTTCGAGTCTGCGTGCCGCATCATCGCTGCCGTAAATTGAGGCTCTCAGGCCATAGCGATTGTCCCGGGCCAAACGGACGGCCGCTTCAAACGTCGAAAACGCGCTGACGAAAACAACGGGACCAAAGATCTCATTCTTCATGCCCAGCATTTCCTGGCGGGACTCCACCACCACCGTGGGATAAACCAGGCTGCCTTCGATGTTGCCGCCTAAAACGATTCGGGCGCCCCGATCCACAGCGTCTTGGAGCTGGGCCTTGATGGCCGAAACCGCTCTGGGGCTCGATACCGGCCCCATTTCAGTGGCCGGATCTTCGGGATCGCCGATTTTCACCGCTCGGCTGAAATCGAGAAACAGCTCAAGAAAATCGTCGTGGATGGATTCGTGCAAATAGACCCGCTCCGGTGCCGTGCAGGTTTGACCGGCATAAATGTATTTGGAAAAGGCCAGTTCCCGGGCCGCTTGTTCCAGGTCGGCACCGGGAAGAACAATAAATGGATCTTTGCCCGGTCCTTCGAAAACAAATTTCTTTCCAAGGCCCTTAATGGCGTCCAGATAGTGTATGGCATACTCGTCGGTGCCGAACAGACAGATTGCGGGGATTTGCGGATCGGCAATGGCATTCTCGAGAAATTTTCTGCCGTCAGCGTATTCAAAACGGATGGCGTCGCCGAAGATCGGCGTGTAAAGAGATTCGGTGAGTCGGGAAATTTCGGAGCCCCGGGTAGCGAATTTGACCCGGACCCGGTTTCCCACCATGAAGATGGACACGATGGCCGTGTTCAGCCAGGCGCTGCCGTTGTAGGGCAGCATCAGGACAACTTCCTGATCTGGACCGCATAGGGGGCGTCGGTCCACAAACACGGACGCCATGTCGTCAAAACCCTGTAAGTTGGTAATGACCAGGTCCGTTTCGATGCTGCATTCTCTGCGTGTAAAGCCGGTGTCCCGAACCGCGGTGGCGATCATTTGATCCCGGTGTGTCGTGATGGCTTCAATTAATCGATGAACCTGATCAAGCTTTTCTTCAACGCCTTGCATTTTTCCCCCATCAGGATTTGAACCGTCCGCATAGGGTGATACATCATTTCTGAAAAAGCAAGTCCTTTTCGCTGATTTCCCGGGTCTTGTTGAAGGCTATCCCGGGCCACTCTTTTATGCAATAATCGAGCTGCCATTCACTGGTGGTCAGATAGGCCCTTGCCCCTTCGGCATCCACTGCAATGTTGGACCGGTTTTTCTGCTCAAAATCCGCCATTTTTTTAGGATCGTCGGATGCCACCCACCGTGCGACATGATAATCGACCGGCTCGTAAACCGCATCAACACCGTATTCAGATGTGAGACGTGCCATGGTAATGTCAAACTGCAGGAGTCCGACGGCGCCGAGGATATAGTCGTTTCCGGCAACCGGTCTAAAAACCTGAACCACCCCCTCTTCTGCGAGATGGGTCAGCCCTTTTTGAAGATGCTTTGCTTTCATGGGGTTCTTGAGAATGACCTTTCGGAAAAATTCGGGGGCAAAATTGGGAATTCCGCAGAATTTTAAAAGCTCTTTTTCGGAAAATGTGTCACCGATCTTTATGGTGCCATGGTTATGAATGCCGATGATGTCGCCGGGATAGGCTTCCGCCACGTTTTCACACGCATTGGCCATGAAAATGGTGGCATTTGAAAATGTGACATCTTTTCCGATTCTGTGGTGAACCGCCTTCATGCCCCGGGTAAATTTCCCGGAACAAATCCGTATAAATGCGATTCTGTCCCTGTGCGCCGGATTCATATTCGCCTGGATTTTAAACGCAAATCCGGAAAAAGGTTCCTCGTAGGGAGACACGTCCCGTGTCACAGAAGCCCTGGAACCGGGAGCCGGAGCGGTTTCGACAAAAGCGTCCAACATCTCCTTCACACCGAAATTGTTGATGGCACTTCCGAAAAAAACAGGGGTCTGGTTGCCTTTCAGGTAATGGCCCAGATCAAAAGGATCTGCAACGCCTTCGATCAATTCAATATCCGCTCTTAACTCGTCTGCCTGACTTCCAAGAATCTCATCGAGCGTCGAGACCGAAAGGTCGTTGATCAAAATGCCTTCCCTATGCCGTGTCTCCCCACCCGGCGCAAAAAGATGAAGCTCTTTTTTATAGAGGTTGTAGACCCCCTTGAATCTTTTTCCCATGCCCACGGGCCAGGAAAGGGGAGTGCACTCGATCTGCAGCTTGCTTTCGATATCATCAAGGATGTCAAGGGGTGCCATCCCCTCTCGGTCGAGCTTGTTGATAAAGGTCATGATGGGCGTGTTGCGCATGCGGCAGACTTCCATCAGCTTCTCGGTCTGGAGCTCTACCCCCTTGGCGTTGTCGATGACCATAAGGGCGCTGTCAACCGCCGTAAGAACCCTGTAGGTATCCTCGGAGAAGTCTTGATGCCCGGGGGTATCCAAAAGATTGATCTCAAAGTCCCGATAATTGAACTTCATCACCGATGTGGTGACCGATATGCCCCTTTCCTTTTCTACGGCCATCCAGTCGCTGGTGGCATATCTTTCCGCCTTGCGGGCCTTGACGGCCCCTGCCTGCTGAATGGCTCCGCCGTAAAGCAGGAGCTTTTCCGTCAATGTGGTCTTTCCTGCGTCCGGATGGCTGATGATTCCAAACGTCCGGCGCCGGTCGACCTCTTTTTTGTTATTACGCATGATATATTTCTCTGATCGCTACAACCCATCGGAGCCAAGCTTTTACGAATGGGCGGTTTTGAAACAGCTTCTAGTAAGTTCTATTCTTTGGCGACCGCATCTGATGCCGTTTCTGTCTGGAAAGCACCCGCTTGTGCAGCCGGATGGATCTTGGCGTAACCTCCACCATCTCATCATCTGCTATAAAATTTATGGCCCGCTCGAGGGTCATGGGCTTCACCGGCGAACATGCCGTGCTTTCATCTTTTCCTGAAGCCCGCATGTTTGTGAGCTTCTTTTCCTTGCTCGGATTGGCATTGATGTCACCCTCTTTATTGTATTCCCCTATGATCATTCCCTCATAAACAGGTTCTCCGGGGGCAATGAAAAGACGGCCTCTGGGTTCAAGGTGAAAGAGTGCGTATGCAACAGCGCTCCCCTGCCGGTCTGAAACAATTGAGCCGGTAAACCGGGTGGGGAAATCACCGCGAAACGCTTCATACCCTGCAAAAAGGGTGTTCATAATTCCGGTTCCCTTGGTGTCCGTAAGGAATTCATCTCTATAACCGATCAAAGACCGCGAGGGAATGGAAAATTCAGCCCGTATCCGTCCGTTTCCGTCATTGACAAGGTTTGTCAGCCGCCCTTTTCTCAAGGAGAGCTTTTCGGTCACAATCCCCAAAAAATCTTCCTCACAATCCACAAACAGCGTCTCAATGGGCTCGAGGGTTTTCCCGTTTTCATGTCTGAAAATCACCTTGGGACGACCGACAGAAAGCTCAAATCCTTCCCTTCGCATGGTTTCGATAAGGATGACCATCTGGAATTCTCCTCGGCCCTTCACAATAAAGCGGTCCCGGTCCTGGGTCTGTTCAAACCTCACGGCAACGTTTTGGAGCGTCTCCTTGATCAGCCGCTCACGGATCTTGCCGGACTGTACGATCCTGCCCTCCTTGCCCCGCAACGGCGACGTGTTTATGGTGAATTCCATGGAGATGGTCGGCTCGTCTACGGTGATTCTCTTTAAGGATTTCGGATACTCCTTTGTACAGATCGTGTCACCGATCATGACATCTTCGATCCCGGAAAGAACAACAATTTCACCGGGTTCTGCAACATCGGCCGCTTTGAGCGTCATACCGTCATATACCTGAAGCTTGGAGATCTTGAGGGGGAGGCGCTCCGCTTTATCATTGATGCAGGCCAAGGTATCATTGAATTGGGCATTCCCGTTAAAAACTCTGCCGATGGCGAGCCTTCCGAGATAATCTGAATACCCGAGATCCGACACCAGCATCTGGAAGGGTTCTTCCGGATCAAACTGCGGCGCCGGTATTTCAGCAAGGATGGTTTCAAAGAGAAGGTGAAGATCGTCCCGGCGTTCGGTGAGGGTCTTTTTCGCGATGCCTTCACGTCCGACGGCATAAAGATACGGAAAATCGAGCTGTTCCTCGTCTGCATCAAGGTCTATGAAAAGGTCATATATCTCATCGAGCACCCCATCGGGCCGGGCGTCCTTTCTGTCGATCTTGTTGATCACCACAATAACCTTGAGGCCGATCTCCAGGGCTTTTTTCAACACGAAACGGGTCTGCGGCAACGGCCCTTCAGAAGCATCGACCAGAAGAATCGCACCGTCCGCCATGGAAAGTGCGCGCTCGACCTCACCGCCGAAATCGGCATGGCCGGGGGTATCGATGATGTTTATTTTCACGCCCTTCCATCGCACCGAACAGTTTTTTGCAGCAATGGTGATCCCTCTCTCCCGCTCCAGATCCATACTGTCCATGATTCTCTCGTCGACTTCAAGGCCCGGCCTGAAGAGCCCGCTCTGCTTGAACATGGCATCAACCAGGGTGGTCTTGCCATGGTCGACATGTGCGATGATCGCGATGTTTCTTATGTTTTCATTTCTTGCAGCGATTTTCACTGAGTGCATTTCCTTATAAATTTAGTCACAAAAAAACCGGGTCCTTTGCGCCCGGATCTTTGCTGTATAACGGTCAACCAATTAACATAAGCATTTAAATTTTTATTACAACCATTTATTCACCAATTATTA
>JAQYVT010000163.1 GCA_030145345.1 Desulfobacterales bacterium | reverse complement strand
GCCATAAACTTCAGATTCCGGTATTTCGAGGTGTTCTGCCACCAGTTTGAGGGATTCACGGGGGAGATAGGCAAGCTCTTTCTGGATCATCTGAAGGATGGGGATAAGATTTCTTCTTTGCTTTTTTAACGTCGTAAGCTTCGAAGCAATATTCTCTAGAGCGTGTTTATCTTCATCTATTAAGTCTAGAAGCATATCGCAATTTTCCTCTCAGAAGAGCCATCCCCATTATTCTGCTAACCATCTATTATTTATATTATTTTTGCCGAACCCGCTTAAATGAGAGAAATCAAAAAATGAACCTTTAGTATATTGTAAAAATCAAAATGTCAAATGATAAGGGTTGATGTCAAGACTATACGCTTGACAATTTCATTGAAACTGTCAGAGTATATTATAAATAACCCTTTGAAAATGCTCGCCGTTTCCTTCCCTGTTAATGCGTGTCCATCCACAATTGTAAAATGGATACGGCGCGTTTCCTATTCATAAATGAGCAATTTTTGTCCGGATCCAGGCCGCACAAGGTTTTTTCTTTATGTGAATTCATCCCTTGCTGCCCCAAAGATCGGGATCTTGACCCTGTTTCGACGAACGGCGGGGAATGCGCTTGCCCTGTTGAATCCCCGAAATTCTACTGGACGAGCGGTTACAGTTAAAATTAAAAACCAAAAGAGGTCCAATATGAAACCTGCAGAAATGGAACATGCTTTGGAAAGCTGTGAGTTTTTCAAATTGCTGGGAAAAAGCGAAATATCTGAAATCGCCAAACTCTGCCAGATAATACCCTATAAAAGTGGTGAATACGTTTTTCAACAAGGCGATTATGGGGAGCATATTTATGTTATTGCCCAAGGCCGTATACACCTGGAAAGGTCTGTGGATTTGGGAGTACAAAAGGGCAATGTCGTCATCGAAACCCTTGGCAGGGGAAGAGTTCTGGGCTGCTGGTCCACCCTCCTGAACATGCCCCACATCCTCATGTCTTCGGCCGTTTGTCAGAAACCGACACACATCGTAACGCTGAGGGGCGCTGATTTAAGAACGATGATGATCGGCAACACCGAACTTGGATTTAATATCATGGAAAGACTCTGTTATTTACTTCGGGACAGATTACAGGCCGCATACGGCGCTATGGAGAAAATATAGCATCATGGACACGCATAAAATATTATTTCTGCCCCACAATATAGAAACACTCGTTCCGCGTGGAAAAAACCTTATCCGTGCCGCCATGGAAGCAGGTGTTCATATTAATGCATCTTGTGGTGGGGAAGGTGTATGCGGAAAGTGCAGGGTTATTATCGAGAAAGGGGATGTTGAAGGGGGGATATCGGAAAAGCTGAGCACAGAAGACCTCAACAAAGGGTATCGCCAAGCCTGTCTGGCGGGTGTTAAAAGCGATCTTGTGGTGCGCATCCCCATAGAGTCAGCGGTTGATGCAGGGGTTCTTAATCTGCAGACAACGCCGCGAAGGACGGCCCGGATCTGGGAAATGAATCTCGAAGATCTAAAGGATAAAGGACTTTTCATCCCGCCGGTGGAAAAGAAATACCTCCAGGTTCCGGAGCCGTCCTTACAGGACAACCTGCCGGATGTAACCAGACTCGTCTCTTTTTTGAAAGCACAACACGACGAACACCGTCTGGTGGTTCGGCTTCCCGTTATCCGGAAAATTCCGGACATCTTGAGAAAAAACGGCTTCAGAGTTACCGCTACTCTTGCCCGACCCGTCCAATCCGGAAGAAAGACGCACATCATAAATGTTCAGCCTGGGGATACCACCCATCGAAATTATGCCATTGCCGTGGATATCGGGACAACAACCATCTACGGGCAGTTGATCGACCTTATAACGGGCGATGTTCTGGCTCAGTTTGGTGATTACAACGGACAGATCAGCTACGGTGAAGACGTCATCAGCAGAATCATTTATGCGGATAAACCGGGAGGCCTCGAAAAGCTTCATGAGGTGGTTATTAATACCATCAACACGTTAATCAAGAAGATGGTCAAACGGGCCCGGATCGATCTCGACGAAATTTCCACCATTACCATGGCAGGCAACACAACAATGACCCAGCTGATGCTGAAGATCAACCCCAAATATATAAGACTTTCACCGTATGTGCCGGCGTCAACCCTCTATCCGCCCATCAATGCAGTTGAACTGGGCCTTGCCCTTGGAGACCATGTCACCGCTTTGGTATACTCGGCGGTTTCAAGTTATGTTGGCGGCGACATTGTGGCCGGCGTAATGGGGTCGGGAATGTATCGCACCGAAGATTTGACACTTTTCATGGATATCGGAACCAATGCAGAGATTGTCATTGGCAATAAAGACTGGCTTGCCTGTGCATCCTGTTCCGCCGGGCCGGCATTTGAAGGGAGCGGCGTAAAGTTTGGAATGCGCGCCGCCAAGGGCGCCATTGAAGATTTTTCCATGGATCCCGTGACATTCGAACCCATGAATATTACCATCGGTAATATCAGGCCAAAAGGTATCTGCGGCTCGGGACTGATCATCATTGCAGCAACCCTGTTTGAAATGGGTGTCATCGATAACCAGGGCAAATTCAACCGGGACCTCGATACCCCCCGTGTTCGGGAAACCGATGGTATTTTCGAGTACGTCCTTGCCTGGAAGGATGAAACCGAGATCAGCAGAGATATTGCCTTAACTGAACCGGACCTTGACAATCTCATACGCGCCAAAGGGGCAATTTACAGCGGTTGCATGACCCTCCTGGAAGAAGTGGGTCTCACGATGCAAGATATTGACCGCATTTATTTGGCGGGGGGATTTGGAAGTTATGTGGACCTGGAAAAAGCCATGGTTATCGGTCTGTTGCCTGAAATGGACCCGGATAGAATTCGGTTTATCGGTAACGGGTCTTTAATGGGGGCAAAAATGAGTTCTCTGACCAACCGAATCAGAAAAGATGTGGTGGAGGTAACCAAGAGGATGACAAATTTCGAACTGTCGGAAACACCCTCTTTTATGGATAATTACGTGGCCGCTCTTTTTCTGCCACATACCGACATGGATCAGTTTCCCAAACTCAAAGGACGCTTGGAAGCCAGTAGGCGCCAAAAGTAAAGAATCCGTGTCCAAAGGGCCCGGCTTTGGTGCCACCCCAGGGGGGTGAAACGTGCCAGCCGAAATGATGGAGTGATGGAGTCGTAGGAGAAACATGGAGTGATGGAGTATTGGAGTATTGGGTTGAAAAAAAAAGGTTTTCCCATTACTCCAACACTCCATTATTCCAATATTCCAGCTTAACGAATAGAGATAGCCTATCCGTTGTTTTTAACTCCCGCAATGCGGGACGGACATAGCCCATCCATCACCTGCGATCCATCACCTGGGATCCTTTCAGCAGCACCCCCCCTGTCAGGGCAATGAGGCTGCTGATCATAAACATTTGAAACGTCCCTAAAATTTCAAAAAAATAACCGCTCATAAAAAGTCCAACCATTAGGCCGAGCCCATAGGTTGTCGCATTATTTACCGACTGCCCCAGGGTCTTGGTTTCATCGGGTGTTAATGAATCAATGTATAAAATACTTGCCACATGAAACGTTCCATAGGTAACAGCGTGAAGAATTTGTAACAACAGGATCGACGCTGGAGATGTGGCAAAAAAGAGCCCAAACCATCTTAATGCCGCCACCATGAATGAAAAGACCAGAACATTATCTATGGAAAAACGTTTGAAGATCATATCCGACTTTATCATCACGACAATTTCGGCAATGGATGCCAGTGCCCATGAGATTCCGATAAATGTCTTTCCGTATCCCAGGTTCTCAAGATGTATGGAATAAAAACCGTAGTAGGTTCCATGACTCGCCAGCATTAAAAAGGCACAGAACAGAAACACCACCACACGTCTTTTTAAAAGGACTTTGACTTTCGAAGAAAAAGCGGTTTGCCTCTTGATCTGAATATCAGGGATCTTAAAGGAAATCAGTGCCTGTGCCAGTGACCCGCAGAAAACAAGTATGAGAATTATTCGGATGGAATAAAGATCTATAATCCTCCCCAGCACGATGACGGTAATGATAAAAGCGATGGAGCCCCATCCCCGGATGGTCCCGTAACTCTTCTTTTTTGCGCCCAATACATCCATGGTAAAGGCTTCGAGAAAGGAAATGATGGGCGCGTAAAATATGCCATAAAAGACGGTGATAAAAAGCATGGGCCAAAAGTCAGTGGTGTAGAAGTAAAAACCCCATATCGCGACACTGATAAAATTACATACAATATATATCGGTCTTCTAATCTGAAAACGGTCCGCCAAGATTCCCCAGACCAGTGAGAATAAAATTAATGCCACGGACCTGACGGCTGACAGCGCACCGATTTCAAACCCGCTAAAATCGAGATGATAGCAGTATAAATTAAAGTAGGGTAAAAAAATGCCCATGACGCCAAAGTATAAAAAGTACTGTGAGCCGATGATGAACTTAAATGAATTTTTAAAATATCGATTCATGGGGTTTTTAATATTTCATTTGCAGACAAAATACAATTTTTATCTATGAATCATCTCCCGATTAGTTGTAGTTAATTCGGGTAAAATAAGTGTGTCATCTCCCATTGAGCAGGTGGGATCCCAGAGGGTTCAGGATTCAAGAGTTCAAGGGTTCGAGTGAAATACTAAAGAATTATAAAGAGTTGAAAGTCTGGCAAAAGTCATACGAACTCTGTTTAGAGAGACATAGAATAGCAGCAAAATTCCCAAAGGAAGAAAGATACGATCTAACTTCATAGACAAGAAGATCTGTGGTGTCTATCCAGCAGAATATGGAAG
>JAQYVT010000162.1 GCA_030145345.1 Desulfobacterales bacterium | reverse complement strand
TTTCGGTAACATCTCGTTTTGCCACGGCCGGACACTTTATATCAGCCAAACCGGAAGCAGTCTGGACGATTTGAAAGGATGTATCGATCCTTGCCCCCTGGACGGCTCGTCTTGCGTCCCCATTACCGCTTCCAGCGAACTTCCGGCCCACCTGAAAATTGTGCAAACAACCGGACATCGCGCCATCCTTCACGGGCATCCCAAATTTTCAGTCATACTTTCCATGGACTGCGACATTGAACACTGCAAATGCCGGGGGGCGTGCCATCTAAAATGCCCCCATGACCGGTCTGTGCGCGGTATTCCGATTGTTTCCGGGGAAGTGGGTTCAGGTCCAAACAGCCTTTGCAACACCGTTCCTGAAGCAATTCGGAGTGAACCCGGCGTCATCGTCTATGGCCACGGAGTTTTTACAGCGGGCAAAACAGATTTTAACCAGCCATTTAAAAACCTCATTAAAATCGAAAACAATTGCCGGGAGGAATATTTTGATAGAATCAGGCGAGCTTTTATAACACCCTAATTGATCGCAAACAAACTGGGAAAAATATTATAAGTGTTTAGTTTTTTATATATTTTGTAGATACAAATGGTTTTTCACACCGCTTCTATAGATGAGATATAAATCTTTTAATACGATCCCATTTTGTTTGCCCTTCGGGAAAGCTGATGATACCCCATCTCCTTCGTTATCAAGGGCTCGCAGTAGATGACTACGGCTTCATCCTTGATGCCTTGGATCTGGGGCATCCTAAGCTTTCGCTCAATTAGGGTAATAAATCCAAAATTTCCGTAATATTGTCCAATAGATCGATGATCAGAAGCTTGTTTCTTAATAGAGAGCCTCTGTTCAAAATTATTTTGACAACTTCTGCGGTTTCAACGGCGGCAAGAACCGAAACCGCCGACGGAAGGCAGCCCAGAGAGGCTTCAGCGCCCTTTGATTTAAGATCGTCCGGCGGACCATATATCAACTTCAACCCTGGGTCCTCGGGGAAAATCGTGGTGATGTGCCCGGACAGACCGGCGACAGCGGCGGATACCAGGGGCGATCCTGATTTTTTTGAAGCGTTTTCCAGAATAAACCGGGTTTTTATATTATCGAGGCAGTCAACAATAACATCTGATCGACGGATAAGCGCGTCTGAATTCTTATCATCCAGATATTCATCATGTCTGCGAACGGTAATCGACGCGTTTATTTCTTTGATCCTTTTAACGGCGGCTTCTGTTTTGTATTTTCCCATCGTTTCACGGGTACTTAAAAATTGCCGATTTAGATTGCTGGCTTCAAAACGGTCGCCGTCTATCAGGTTAAGGGTGCCGATGCCCGTACGGGCCAGAATTTCACAAACCGTCCCACCCAGCCCCCCCAATCCCACGATACTGACCTGTGATTTCAAGAGGCTTGCCTGGTCCTCGGGTGAAAATGTCTTCATATTTCGAGCATAGCGTTCAGGTACCATACCTTCCTCGAGGGCGATAATTTCAATTTTTCGGCTGTCAACTTTGAATGACGTTGCAAGACGTGGAATATCCTCGAGGGAGATGCTGGTATAATCCGTATCGTCAGGATACTTTTTCGGGCGGGATATCGCTTTTAATTTTTTGATAATTTGAGTTTTCAAAAAATCATCCTCCTCCCACAGGCGGGAAGATACCTAAGCGGTCACCGTCTGTTAAGGTGGATGTCAGATTGCCTTTAATGCCGTTGATAAAAATAAGCCTGACATCATCTTCTGGGACACCGAGCTTCTCGAGGAGATGTTTCACCGTAGTTCCGGGCGCTATTGGATAGCGGTCTGCTGAATCCGGTGTGAATCGACTCAGTGTGGCAAATAGTTTTAATGTAACATGCACTATCATTTTTATTCCAAATGAATGATGTGGATCGGACCTTTATCCACCCTTAGATACGGCTCCCACTCCATCTCAATTTGGCCTTGAGAACGTCAAAATAATCCTGGTCGGGCATGGTGATCATGTTAACGGGATAGGCGCTTTTCCGGATAATGATGGTGTGGGCTTCATCGATCTCAATGCCGGCCTGTCCGTCGAATGTCAGCATGATATCCGAGGACTTTTTTTCAAGTCTTATTTTGATACACGCCGAATCAGAGACGATCAACGGCCGGTTGGTGAGGGTAAACGGGCATATGGGCGTCATTAAGATGCCCGGCACCGCCGGATGAATAATCGGGCCGCCAGCGGCAAGAGAGTAGGCTGTCGAACCGGTGGGGGTTGCAACAATGAGTCCATCCGCACTGTAAGTGGTCAGATACTGATCGTTGATGTAGGTTTCTATATGCGCAAGTCTGGCAAGTGCGCCCTTGTTGATGACAATATCGTTCAACACGGTTTCACATACCAGTTCTTCCCCCTCACGGATTACTCGAACCAGAAGGCGCATCCTCGGTTCTGTGAAAAATTTATTGTTTAATACCGCTTCGGCCACAGAAAAAAGGCTCTCTTCTGCAATTTCAGCCAGAAAACCGACTTCGCCGAATTTGACGCCGAGAATCGGTATCTTCTGATCCCCGATCCAGCGGACCGCGCTCAAAAAAGTTCCGTCTCCACCCAGTACGAAGACGCAACACAGATCCGCTGGAGCAAATGATTTGTCCCTGTCCGAAATTCTTTGCTTTGGCGGCAAGTTCTCTCTTCTGAAGATTTTGATATTTTTTGATCGAAGCCAACTTTCAAGTTCATCTGCCTTCTTGATGGCTTCGGTATCCGCTTTTACGACAATCCCTATTTTTTTCACAATAAAGGGTGGCTCCTTTTTTACAAGACTATAATATGAATTCGCCTTCGCGCAGATTGATTCCGACCCTATGGATCAACTTTAATTTTATTACTAACATCTCATTCAAACGGCAAGCAATATTTTTTAACCCGGGGTTAATTTGGCTGTTTGAAAATCAGCTGAAAATAGATGAATTTTTTTAAGATCAATGTGGCCCAAATTCTTTTGTCTTGACTCTTTTTCCACATATTAATATAAACTTAGCTTGTAAGGCTATTACATGATTCACAAAAATCAAAGGGAGGATCTCTTATGAAAAACCGTTTTGGAAAGGTACTCGTTACTTCCATTATTGGGATGTTTATGGTGTTAACTTTATCGGGGACGGGGGTTGCTGCCGATACGATCAAACTGGGCGTTGCCGGACCCCATAGCGGCGACCTTGCGTCTTATGGCCTTCCCACCGTAAAAGCAGCCGAGCTTGTGGTCAAAGATGTCAATGCCAAGGGCGGTGTCCTGGGCAAACAGGTTGAACTGCTTGCTGAAGATGACGTGTGCAAGCCTGAAGTCGCCAACAACACGGCCACCAAGCTTTTATCACAAAAAGTACACGTGGTTTTGGGACACATTTGCAGCGGGGCCACCAAGGCGGCCTTAGGGATATATAAAGATTCAAAGATCATTACCATGTCCCCTTCGGCCACCAACCCGGACCTGACACAGAGCGGTGATTATCCGAATTTTTACAGGACCATTGCATCCGATGACGCTCAGGCCAAACTCGAAGTCGATTTTGCCCTGGATGTATTGAAATTAACGAAAATTGCCGTGCTTCATGACAAAGGCGATTACGGAAAAGGACTGGCTGAGTTTGCAAAGGGGTTTCTGGAAAAAGATAAAAGGGCAACGGTCGTATTTTATGAAGGGATCACGCCGGGTGCTGTCGATTATTCCGCTGTGGTTCAAAAAATAAAACGTTCAAAAGCTGAAGCTGTAATATTTGGCGGTTATCATCCTGAAGCGTCTAAAATTGTGACCCAGATGCGTAAAAAGAAGATGAAAACATTTTTTATTTCAGATGACGGTGTAAAGGATGAAACCTTTATTAAAGTCGCCAAAAAGTATGCCGAAGGCGTTTACGCCACCGGTCCAATGGATGTTTCAAAGAACCCCATGGCGCTGGCTGCCAATGCGGCCCACAAAAAGGCATACGGAGAAGATCCGGGTGCATTCTTCCTCAACGGCTATGCAGCTGCTCTGGCGCTTCTCAATGCCATCGAAAAGGCCGGGACCACAGATTATGATGCTGTGGAAAAAGCATTAAGGACCGAATATGTCGAGACACCCCTTGGTAAAATCCGATTTGACGAAAAAGGGGATGCCCTGGGTGTCGGTTTTTCAATGTACCAAGTACAAAACGGAAAATATGTTGAATTAAAATAGAACCCGGATGGACAACCTTTCAGGGGGCAGGCAGAAACCGTCTGTCCCCTGATTTATTGATGCGCTGTTATTCCCAGTCGAAGATGAATTCCTAAGTATTACAAAATGGAATATTTCCTTGAGCTTTTTCTTGGAGGGCTAACCCGCGGGAGTATTTATGCCCTGATTGCCCTTGGTTACACCATGGTCTACGGTATTATCGAACTGATTAACTTTGCCCATGGTGAAATCTATATGATCGGAGCATTTACAGCCCTGATTATCGCCAGCGTCCTTACCATGTTGGGGTGGAATCATATTGCAATCCTTGTGATCGCATCCCTTGTCGCGGTAATTTACTCGTCTGCGTATGGATATACCGTTGAAAAGCTGGCATATAAACCCTTGCGCCAGGCGCCCCGTCTGTCTGCGCTCATCAGCGCCATCGGCATGTCCCTTTTCCTTCAAAACTATGTTCTGTTGGCCCAGACGTCAGACTTTCTCCCTTTTCCGAGCCTGATTCCGGATTTTAAATTTTGGGAACCCTATTCCCATATCATCAGTTCATCTGAAATCGTTATCGTCACCACCACCGCAATCGTGATGATTCTTTTGACATTTTTGATCAAGTTCACCAAAATCGGTAAAGCCATGCGGGCCACCGCCCAGGACAGGAATATGGCAATGCTGGTGGGGGTGGATGTGGATCGGGTCATCTCCGTAACATTTTTAGTCGG
>JAQYVT010000049.1 GCA_030145345.1 Desulfobacterales bacterium | reverse complement strand
CTATGGCGGATATTCATCTCATCTAAAAGATCTTGGGCCACATTCCCCTGAGTTTCAACAGTTTTAGACAATTCCTTTTTTTCAAGAAGTTCGGAATAAAATGAAAATGCCATAATGATAAGCGAACAGATCAGGACAACGGAAGTCCAGGTTTTGATTGGCAAGACGAAGAAGAGACCCAGGGAGATAATAATGCCAATCGGCAGAGAATAATTTCGCACCTGTTTCCAGATTAGTGAAGTCGTTTTTTCCCAGGAGATGATGTAACGGCAGTAGTCATCCCCTTTATGAAAACATGAAGTGTGTTCAACATTGGCAAACTTATTTGTGAACAACTCGGCCAGGGATTCAAAGATGCCGATGCGGCTCTCACACTGGTAGGGTTTTTCATTTACCCCCGATTTGGGCGTGGAGATGATTTCAACTTTGTCAGCGCCCAGTTTTTTTGCTTGGATAGTAGCGCCACGACTCATAATGGGGTAAACTTTTCCCATCAAAAGATAAACAGTTGCCAGGCTCAATAATCCTAAAGTGTATGGTCTTGTAGGACCCATTCCCTCATGCGATGTTGTATAACGCCCCGCCTCTCTGGCGATATTCGGGTTTTTGGTTTCTTTAACTACGACCTCTTGGAAGCGATCTGCCTGATCCTGGCTGAACCAGTGAGCCTGGTCTTCGACCTCATATTGAGTCATTCCTGCATATTCTAGAATATAATCGATATCCAGGTCAGGATACCGCATCTTGATATATTCCAAATATGTCTTGGTGATTCTACTGTTATAGATGGGGGATGAATCAGTCACTGCCAACTTCCTTTTGGGGTATCATTTTGCACGCATCATTGATCTGGGATAATTTTCAAATGTCTCATAGTATCCGATGATCTTGCATAACGGTTTTAAAATATAAAACATATTAAAAACGTTCGATGAGCTTGTCAATCAGATACGTACTCTCCCGCATGGCCTGTTCGCTGAACGGCCCGAACCAGTCCGAGATTTTTTTAAATTCGGCAAGGAACATTTCCTTGTCACCCTTTTCCGCCATGTCAAGGTTGTTTGAAAGAGAATCGAGATATTCTCTCAATAGGGCGCACCGTTCGGCTGACGCAAATATTATTTCAGAGTAAAGGGATGGATCCTGGGCGAAAAGCCGGCCCACCATCCCCAGCTCAAGGCGGTATATGGGGCTGGAGAATTCCAGTGTCCGTGACAAGTCGATTTGTTTGTTACAGAGAAATTGACCAAACGCAAAGGTGGCAAAATGTCTCACCGTTTGAACGATGGACATGATTTTGTCGTGTTCACCGGCATCGACTTGCAATATAATGCTTCCCCAGGCACTGAACTGGTCGACCAGCCATTGACAGCCGGATAGATCCCTTCCGGGCGTTACGACGACAATCTGTTTGTCCATGGTTGAGGTGGTGGGACCGAAGAGTGGATGTAAGCCGATCACCGGGCCTTTATGCGCCTCGAGCATGGCATTTAAAGGCGCTTTTTTTATACTGGTGATATCTGTCAGAACACAACTGGGGGGAAGGTGAGGGCCGATTCTTTTGGCCACCGCAGCGGTTATTTCAATGGGCACACTGATCATGGCAAGTTCAACATCCCGGCAGAGTGTGTCAACGTTCGGCCAATCCTGGCGGTCCAGGATGCGTACCTGGTAACCGGCTTCGGCAAACCATCGATGAAAATATTGTCCCATACTCCCCTCACCGCCGATGAGAAGCACTGCCGCTCCGGCGCGGATCCCTTTTTGAGCCATTTGGGCGGACTGTTCAACCCGCGACTGGCGGAGAATACGCCGGTAGATCTCTTCGATATAATCCGGATCGAGTCCTGCTTCAATTCCCTGATTGCGGCGGTGAGAGATCAGGTTTTCTTCCCGGGCCGGATGATAGACAGGGATGTTGTAGGTTTTTTTAAGGGCCACCACGCGTTCGACTTCAGTCTGGCGTTCCGCAAGCAGTGAAACGATTTTCTGGTCAATGGCGTCGAGTCCCTGCCTCAGGTTTTCAAGTTTTTGCTCAACGTTACGGCTGGAAGGTTTTTCACTGGTGGATGGGGGTCGTTTTGGGTCTTGATTTCTCATAATTTTTTGGATTTGCTTGATTTTCGATGATTTTGTGAAATGGTTCTTTTCGGAGCCATTTTTTAAAAAATAGTGCTCAGTCCTTATGGATTAGATTCAAAAAAAACGCGTTAATTTCAAAAGGTCATGGTTTATATCATTTTTACAAGGTATTTGGCAAGGGCAAGGTTATAATGTCCGGCGTCGAGGCGCTCCCACGGCAACCGGAGAGAAGGACCATTGGCCCACCAGTTCGACCGACGCGCAACCCAGCTATGTGGGTGAATCGATACATCAAAATGTGAACTTATCTTTGAGCGGGCGCCAAGTTAAATTTCAGGTTATGCTTGCCTTTGTTCTTGAATCAGAGTAAAAGTCAAGCGTAAAATATTTAACCGCAACATCGTTTTAGATATGTTTATGAAACCGATTCGAATAATTTTTTTCGTGACAGGCGTTCTCTTTTTATGGGCCTGCGTGCCAAAAATGGCCCCGGTTAGGCTTGATCCTGCGGATGCACTATTTTCAAGGGCTGAAAAAATGCTTCAGGCAGAATCGTACCCGGAAGCCCTTGATGCTTACAGCGAGTTTCTCGAGAAATATCCGGACCGACCTCTGGCCGATGCAGCGTTGATGAAGATAGGATCGGTTTATGCCATCTTCGGCGACAATGAAAAAGCGCGAAATGCCTATGAACGTCTCATCGCCGAGTATCCGGAAAGTATCTTTGTTCCCGATGCCAGGATAGAAATACTGACCACGTATTACAATCAGGGATACTATGAAGACGTCATCGCGCAAGCAACGGACCTTATTGAAGTTCTCGTTTCAGGGGGGCACCTTCTTAGAGTCTATGGGTTGCTGGGCGACACCTATATGGCCATTGGCGCTCCAAAAGATGCCGTTTATTATTATATCATGGCCTTTAGACAAGCAGAGGCGCCGGAAAAGGAAACCCTTCTCATAACATTGAAAGATGCCCTCCGACACCTTGGCTCCGGAGATCTCGTTTCGCTGATAGCCCCCTTGGAGGATGCCGTTCCAAAAGGCTACCTGATGTTCCAGCTTGGGCTGAACTATACCGAGGAAGAAAAATATAATGAAGCGTTAAAGGTTTTGTCGGCTTTCATAGAAAAATTTCCCGTGCACGAGAATGTGCAGCAGGCAAAAAGTCTCTTGGTTTCAATTCATAAAAAATCCGTTTATAGTCGCTACACCATCGGATGTTTGTTGCCCTTGAGCGGCCCGTATAAAATTTACGGAAACCGGGCGTTGACAGCCGTTGAACTCGCTTTGAATCAATTTAGTGCCAATAACAGCGGGCCTTCTATCAAAGTCATCATTAAAGATACCGCATCTGATCCGGCGAAGGCTGCGATGGCCGTAAAAGAACTGTATGATGAAAATGTTGCTGCGATTATCGGACCGTTTATTACCGCCGAGTCCGCTGCCACAGCGGCACAGAATAAAGGAATACCCATAATTACGTTAACGCAGAAAGACAATATCACCCGCATCGGTGACTATGTTTTTAGAAATTTTTTTACACCCGGCAAGCAGGTTGAGACGCTGGTCTCTTATGTTGTGGAGGCCCTTGGGGTCAAAAGTTTTGCGATTCTTTATCCGGATGAAAAGTACGGTACAACGTTTATGAATCTTTTCTGGGACCAGGTAATCGCTCATGGGGGCAGCGTTGTCGGCGTCGAATCGTACAACCCGACGTATACCGATTTTGCCGATCCCATAAAAAAGCTCGTGGGACTTTACTATGAAGTGCCTGAAGATCTTAAAATTACAGATTTAGCGTCGGATGCGCAGGAAAACAATGAAACCGTAACCGACAGCACCACAGATCCCCCGGAGGTGCCCCCTGTTGAAGACGATGAAAATATCGAAACCGAGGAAAATGAGGAACCCGAGGCCATTGTTGATTTTGATGCCATCTTTATTCCAGACGCTCCCACAAAAGCCGGCCTTGTAATTCCGCAGCTTGCTTTTTATGATGTCAAAGATACCTATTTGTTGGGAACCAATTTATGGCATTCAGACCGCTTAATTACCATGGCACGGCAATATGTACAGGGTGCCGTTGTCCCGGATGGTTTTTTTGCCGAAGATGCCTCAGAGAATGTCAAAAATTTTGTCGGAATTTATCAGAAAGTGTTTGATCAGAAGCCGGGATTCATCGAGGCGGTTACGTATGATACTGCCATGATACTGTTTCAGATGGTCAGCCGGCCGGACATTCGATTTAGAAGCACACTAAAAAATGAGCTCGAAAGACTCACCGACTTTCAGGGGGTAACCGGCCTTACATCTTTTGATAATGAAGGAGAGGTCCGAAAACAGCTCTATCTTCTTAAAATAAAAGGCAATCGGTTTCTCCAGTTGGAGCACCGACCCCTCAAATAAATACCATTGAAACCATCGGGTTGGTGAGGAAATCGGACCAAGCATATGAATATTGTCTATAAAGCGTACAATTTTCTCCTTACAGGATTTTTTTTTATTTTTTCCCCGCCTTTTTGGTTTTATACACGCCTAACCGGTCGCTACAGAGACGGTATAAACCAGCGTCTTGGATTTTACCCCAAGTCGGTTGTGAATCGTATTTCGGGCTCGCCCAAAATATGGTTACATGCGGCTTCGGTGGGGGAGGTGAGCGCCGCAGTGGCGATTATTGAATCGCTAAAACGATTGATGCCCCATAGTGCGGTAATCCTTTCAACCACGACAGAACATGGTCAGGCGTTGGCCAGAGATAAACTCCAATCAAAGGCAACTTGCGTTTATGCCCCCATCGACTTCATCGTTTCTGTACGCAAAGCCCTTTCGACCGTAAGGCCGGATATCCTCGTATGTCTTGAAACCGAGATCTGGCCAAACTGGTTGTTTGAAGCCCGCAGGATGGGTGTAAGGCTTGCACTTGCCAATGGCAGAATCTCTGTACGTTCCATTAAAGGATACCTGAAGATTCGCTGCCTAATCCGGGAAGCCTTAAGACAGGTGGAATCCTTTAGTATGATTCGAGAGGCAGACGCACAGCGATTGATGCTACTGGGTGTTCCCCGGGAAAAGATAGTGGTCAACGGGAATGCAAAATACGATCTTTTGCTGCCCCTGGCCGATCCTTCCATTAAAGGCAAAATCGAGAAATTCTACAATGTAAATGAAAACATCCCCGTTTTTGTTGCCGGCAGTACCCGGGGATCAGAGCATGAAATCGTTGTCGATGTGTATGAAAAGATTCTCGAAACCTTACCCGAAACCCTTCTTATCGTCGCACCGCGGCATTTGGAAAGAGTCCGTCACATAAAAGATATGGTTATACGGCGCGGGTTTTCATGCCAATTCAAAACCGATATTGACAAAACCGGCGGGATCAGGACGGCTTCGGTGGTAATTATGGACACCATCGGAGATTTGCAATCCACATACAGCATTGCTTCAATCGTATTTTGTGGGGGAAGCCTGGAACCTTTGGGAGGACAGAATATTCTTGAAGCAGCGGTGTGGGGCAAACCCGTGCTTTACGGTCCGTCCATGGATGATTTTCTGGATGCCAAAGCGCTTCTGGACAAAACCGGGGGCGGTATTCAGGTAAAAGACGGCCGGGAATTGGCTGAAAGAGCCCTATATTATCTGACACATCCCGCTGAAGCCGATGCCGTTGGAAGATTGGCCAAAGAAGCCGTCATGTTGAACAAAGGGTCTGCCGGCAAACATGCAGATGTCATATATCGATTGCTTTATCCGAATCTCTCATGAAAAATTTCAACCCCGTGAACACCATGGGTTGATGGTTGGCCGATTCCGGATAAACCCTAACGTTGTATAAACAACAGGGTGGTATTTATAAAAAAGATAACATTATTATTTGGTTATTCACTATCTAATGGGCGCTACTAATATACACTGCAAGTTGCATCCAAAAATCATGGTTATTCGCCCTGTTGTTTACCCTTTGGGAAAGCCGATGGCGCCGCAACTCCTTCGTTGTAAAGGGTTTGCGGTAAAATACTACAGCTTCACCCTTTACGCCTCGGATTTGCAGCACCCTCGACTTTTGCAACATTAGGGTAAATAGGAGGGGTCAATCGTTTTTCAGCGAACCCTGACCTGTTGCGCCCAAGACACTCAACCACAATTTTCCTTTTGGATTGACCTGTTTGCGCTTTCCTGCCGAGGCACCCATTGGAATGTGCACAAAATGGTTGTTCCACCGGCCGATGAGGAGTTTTGTCTTGCCCGCCATGCCCGCATGAACCGCATCACGTCCCAGGAAACTGCAAAATACATTATCGTTGGCATTGGCGGGGAGGCTCCTGATCATATAACTGGGATCGATAAATTTTAAAGATATATCGATGTTTTTTCCTTTGAAATAATCCGATATGACATCTTTGAGGAAACCTCCGATATCCTTGAGCCGGATGTTTCCGGATTCATCCCGTTCGGTTTTTTTGTCTTCAAGAAACTTTTGGCCTGCCCCCTCAGCCGAGACGATCACGGCATGTCCTCTTTGAGCCAGCCGTTTTTCAAGGGCGGCAAGAAAGCCGTTGGACCCTTTAAGGTCAAAGTCGACCTCCGGTATCAGCACAAAATTTACATCCTGTTGAGCCAGGGCGGCGGTGGCTGCGATGAAACCCGAATATCTTCCCATCAGTTTAATAAGACCGATTCCATTGGGGTATGCTGCGGATTCGTTATGGGCACTTCTGATGGCCTGTGTGGCGACATCCACTGCAGTATCAAAGCCAAACGTTCGTGAGACCATATAGATATCGTTGTCGATGGTTTTTGGGATTCCGACAATGCTGATCTTGAGGCCGCGATCCGTGATAGAATCTGCAACTTTGGTGGCCGCCATAAGGGTTCCATCGCCGCCGATCATGAACAGGATGCCGATGTTCATCCTTTCAAGGGTGTCGACAATTCCGTCTATGGGTTGCGGGCCCCTTGAAGATCCGAGTATCGATCCCCCCATTTCGTGTATGTTGGCGACGGTTTCCGGTTTAAGATCCATAATTTCATGTCGATATTCTGGAATAAACCCCTGAAGTCCGTATTTGAAGCCGAAAATATTTTTGACGCCGTAACCGTAGAAAAGCTCCAGAACGATTGCTCGAATGATATCGTTTATCCCGGGACACAAGCCGCCACAGGTTACCAAAGCACACCGAAGCTTGCTCGGATCGAAGTATATTTTATTTCTGGGGCCGGCCAGCTCAAAGGCATTGAAATTTTTACCATTTTCAGCCATCTGGATCAGATTCTTTAATTTTACATCCAAAACGACCTTGTCCGTATCGTCCACAAAACTTCGGCTGAGGGTGTTTTCTTCCCTCTGGATGGGCGATGGTATTTTGAGGGGGCCAAGGGTCGGTATTGTGGTATCGATGTCATCGAGTTTCATGACGTCCTCTTTTTTCATGGTTCCTTGCGTTGAACTGAAACAGCGAGTACGTTCCCTGCAGCAAGACCTCGGCGAGCCTTTGATAACCCGCCAGGCGGACAAGCCCTCCAGAGGCGGACAAGCCCTCCAGAGGCGGACAAGCTCCGGAGATGGGGATCCTTTTAACAATATATATCAATGCAACCCAAAAGTCCTCAGACGATCCGGATTAGGTCCCATTGAATTTGAATTCGCCTTTCCCTAAAATATCATGCAGGTGCAAAATACCCTGAACCTTTCTGTTGGCATCGGTTATGGGGAGCACCGTGATCTGGTATTGTTCCATCATGTTCAAGGCATCATAGGCCGGAGAATCCAGGTCGACGGTCCGAGGGTCTTTTGTCATAACGTCTTCAACGGTTAGATCGGTAATAGATTTGTTTTTGGCCATCAGGCGTCTCAAGTCGCCGTCCGTGATGATACCGGCCAGGGTTCCGTCAGATTTGATGACGAAGGTTACCCCCAACTCCAGGCGATTGATTTCCCGGACGGCGTCTTTCATGGTGGTGCCTTCAGGAACCTGTGGAACCGACTCGCCAATTAACATGATGTCTTTAACTTTACTTGAAAGCCGCTGGCCCAGGATCCCTCCGGGATGAATCTTTCTAAAATCACACGAGTTAAAATGTTTCTTGTTACTCAGCACAACGGCAAGGGCATCCCCCATGGCGAGAAGTGCCGTTGTGCTTGCCGTCGGGGCGAGGCCAAGGGAGCAGGCTTCCTTCTCAACGCCAACATCTATAACGATGTCACTGTGTCTTGCCAGGGTCGAATTTTTATTTCCGGTAAAGGCTATGATGGTGCATCCGAATTTTCGGATACTCGGCAGCAGTATATTGAGTTCATCGGTTTCACCGCTGTTGGAGAGTGCAATGAATATATCATCCGAACCGACGATGCCGAGATCTCCATGCATGGCCTCGGCGGGGTGTAAAAAGATGGACCGTGTTCCCGTGCTGTTTAGCGTCGCGACAATTTTCCGGCCCACCAGTCCGGATTTGCCGATGCCGCTCAGGATTAAACGGCCCTTGGATCGGCAGATGAGTTCTACCATTTCAGAAAAGTTGTCATCAATACGTTCCGCAAGTTTCAGAAGGCCTTCGGCCTCTATTTTTAAAACTTCAACAGCTTGCTTTATGAGCATCTGGGATATATCCTATGTTTTTGATAATGATGTGTAAAAGTTGCCGTTACCCTCATTTAGGGTATTAAGATGATTTCATCAAAGACAGCTAATAATAATGGCTATCTGTGATATTTCAATTAACAATATTGAAAAAGATGTAATATGTAAAATTTTACATCGATCCACACCTGACAACTTTTCAATTTTTAAACAAAAAATCAACAGTTCTTTTGTTACAGTTCCATAATAAATTTAGCCGTATTCAGCTGCACCAACGCTCGTCGATCCCTCAGGGTGTCGAAGCAGAGCGGAGATCTTGTTTCAATCCGGCTGCAGGGCGCTTCATTCCATGCATTTTCAAATGGTAAAAATTTTTATTGACAAGCCTTGTTTGCCTGTTTATATTTCGCCAGCTTTTTTGACATGGATCCAAAAGGCCGGGAACGAAAGTCCCCAGGCTTTTTTTTTGATTTTTTTTGAAAGGGGGTGATTCAAATGGTTTGTACAACAATTAGGGACGGCTTTGACTGCCCTTTTATGACGGCAAAGGGGTGTTCATACAATGGCGGAATTTGTCACGAGGTAGTAGAGAAGTGTAACGGCTGCAACCGAAGCGCTGAATTTTCAACCAAATGGTATTGCACAGCATGCCCTGATCCTTCGTTAAAATGGAAAGCCGGGGATTGCAATTTTGCTTCACATGTTACCAGAAACTCCTCTGCATCGACGACGAAAATTAATCCGCTCAAAGCATCCAAGAGAGGAAACAGGTAATGTTGCTTTCTATCAACCAATGAACCCCGCTCGATTAGAGGGCGGGGTTTTTTGCCTGCCATCAATTCCAATCCGTACTTTCGGTATTTTCTCATCCTCCCGATTTTTCAATCGCTTTTCACTTGACATACTTTATGTCTAATCTATAGGTTTATTGTAATTTATGTAGATATTGTTAAAAACGAATTCCAATTATTCCATATTCAAGGAGGTTAAATTTATGAACCCTATCGCTCAATCCCTCAATCAGATCATCGAAAAAGGCAATCCATATCTTATGGAAATGCTGTCTGATGTGGGAAAAAATCTTTTTTTCCCCAAAGGGATCTTGAGTCAAAGCGCTGAGGCCAAGGAAAAAGCCCACAAGTTGAATGCGACCATAGGGATTGCTACTGAGAAGGGGAGAACCATGATTTTCCCTTCGGTGATGGATTCGATTTGTGGTATCCGGCCTGCAGCGTCGCTAACCTATGCACCTTCCTTTGGAATTCCGGCGTTAAGAAAAATTTGGCTGGATTCCCTGTTTATAAAAAATCCATCTCTTTCCGGCAAAAGCGTGAGTCTCCCGGTGGTTACCTGTGGTATTACCCATGCCATAAGCATGTTCGCGGATGTCTGGTTAGACCCCAATGATGTGGTTGTTTTACCGGACATGATGTGGGGAAACTACAACATGATTCTAAATGTCAGAAGAGGGGCGGTAATAAGACATTATCCCATGTTTTCGGAAAACGGAGGGTTTAATCTTGAAGCGTTTGAAAAAACCATCAGAACCGAAGCGAAAAAACGTGATAAGATCTCTGTTTTATTGAATTTCCCAAATAATCCTACCGGTTATACCGTCACTGTAGAAGAGGGGGAACGAATTGTCGAAATCCTTACCTCGATCGCTGATGAAGGTACGAATGTCATTGCGGTTATGGATGATGCCTATTTCGGACTTTTCTATGAAGACCAGACCTTGAAAGAATCCCTTTTTGCAAATCTTTGTGACCGGCATCCCCGGCTGCTCGCCATAAAACTCGATGGCGCTACAAAGGAAAGTTTTGTCTGGGGTTTGAGGGTCGGTTTTATAACCTACGGGTGTGTGATAGACGGTGACGAAAAGGGGGTTTACGATGCACTGGAAAGGAAGACGGCCGGAGGTATCCGGGGGGCAATTTCCAATGCGTCCCATCTGTGTCAGACCATTGTACTGAAGTCCATGCAGGACGACAACTATATGGCGGAAAAAGAAGAAAAATTTGAAATACTTAAAAATAGGGCCATTCGTGTAAAAGAAGTTCTCTCGGATTCCAGATTCACAGACGCCTGGGATGTGTATCCGTTTAATTCCGGTTATTTTATGTGTATCCGCTTAAAATCTGTAAATGCTGAGGCACTCAGGGTCCACCTGCTGGAAAAATACGGGGTCGGGCTTATCTCCATCGGAGAGAAGGATTTGAGAGTCGCTTTTTCTTGCCTGGAAGAAAACGATATCCCTGAACTTTTCAATATTGTTTTACGAGGAGTTGAGGATTTGAAAGGCTAACTGCTTCTAAAACCGGATCGATTTACCAATTGAGGCACTCAGTATCTCGCGGGGCACGCTATCTAGTGGGACTATTGAACCGTTTAAAAAACATTATCGGATCCTTTGCCGGAAAAGAGCGATCAATTAATATCGCACAGGCCGGAAAATGGACCCTCTATTTTGTATTAATTGGTATTATCGCAGGACTCGGTTCTGTTGTTTTTCATTACCTGTGCCGGCTCGGTGTACACTTTTTTTTGGATCTTCTTGCCGGCTACCGGCCCCCGGCTCCGGCTGGGGAGCATCATCTCATGCCGCCCACGAGCACGCCGTTTAACCCCCTCCTTCTCTTTTTCCTTCCGGCGTTTGGCGGCCTTCTGAGCGGATGGCTGGTATATACCTATGCCCCTGAAGCCGAAGGCCACGGCACGGACGCTGCCATCGACGCCTACCACAGAAAAGGCGGTTTCATACGTGGAAGGGTCCCGATTATCAAGACCATTGCGTCCGCCCTGACACTGACCACCGGCGGTTCAGGGGGGCGGGAAGGGCCCATCGCTCAAATCGGAGCAGGCTTTGGCTCATTTCTGGCAACAGTATTGAAACTGTCGGACCGGGAACGGCGGATCATGATGGCTGCCGGGGTCGGGGCCGGGGTCGGGAGTATCTTTCGCGCTCCGTTGGCCGGCGCGCTTTTTGCCGCCGAGGTGTTGTACCGTGACCCGGAGTTCGAACCTGAAGTCATTATCCCTGCCGGTATCTCCTCGGTGGTTGCCTACTGTTTGTTTTGTCTGATATTCGGATGGGGGTCTCTGTTCGAATCGCCGGATTTTATATTCCGCAATCCATTGGAATTGGGGCCTTATCTGGTGCTTTCCCTGGTTCTTGTGGGGATGGGGATTTTTTACGTTAAAGCGTTTTATGGCGTCATCAAAGTTTCAAAGGCCATCAAAATCCCCAACCATTTCAAACCTGCCATCGGCGGACTGTGTACCGGCCTGGTGGGCTTCTTCTTACCCCAAACCCTGGCCTTTGGGTACGGGTTTGTTCAGCAAGCCATACACAATGAACTAACGATTCCGTTTTTACTTTTTCTAGCCGTTGGTAAGGTGTTGACCACATCTTTTTCCATCGGCTCCGGGGGCAGCGGGGGGGTTTTTGGTCCGTCCGTTGTGATCGGCGGCGCCACGGGCGGTGCGGTAGGGAAGATGTTCCATCTGATTATGCCCGGTATCGTCACCGAGCCCGGGGCGTTTGTTGTGGTGGGCATGGCAGGGTTTTTCACAGCGGTTTCAAATACGCCCATTTCGACCATCATATTTGTCAGCGAAATGACCAACTCATATCATCTGCTTCTTCCCAGCCTTCTGGTATGTTCGGTATCTTATCTTGCAGCGCGCAAGTGGACCATCTATGAAAGGCAGGTCAAAAGCAAGATCAACTCTCCGGCCCATTCAGGAGATTTCTTCGTGGATATTCTGCAGGCCATCAGAGTTAAAGACCTGATGCATCTTGTGAAAAAAGTGGACGTCATTCCCCAGAACATGACGTTTAGAGATTTCAGAGAATTTTTCCCTGAGACAAAGCAGCACTACTTTCCGGTTGTCGATCAGTATAACAGACTGGTGGGGATATTTTCCAGTACGGATATTCGGGCAGTGCTCTTTACCCGGGGAATCGGAAATCTTGTGGTGATGAATGATGTTGCCACCTTTGGCATCATATTAACAACACCTTCGGAAGATTTGAATTCGGTTTTGCAAAAGTTTACCATTAAAAATATCGACAGCCTTCCTGTGGTAAAAGACGAGGATCATGGCATCCTCATCGGAATGCTGAATCGGAGAGAGGTTATTTCATATTACAATGAGCAGATTCAAAAGATGAAAAACAGACCTTAATAACGGGCTGTTGTCCAAACAAACATCTCTTTGAGCGCCCATGGAAACGTTTCAGCGCCGGCGAAAAATGATTTGGGCAGCAGCCCGTTAATATTTGACTTCCATCAGGAATAATCCATGCGGGGGCGCGGTTATCCCTGCAAGGTTACGATCCTTTGAAGCGAGTATCCGCTTAACGTCGCCGGGGGTAATTTTACCAAGACCGGCATCCACAAGTGTCCCCACAATATTGCGTACCATAAATTTGAGAAACCCGTCGCCTTCTATTTTTAAAACCAGATATCCAGCATCGGTTTCCACAAGATCTGCATTCATAACACACCGGACGGTGCTGGCTCTGGGGCTTCCCGACCCTTCAAATGCTTTGAAATCATGGCGTCCGACGATATAATAAAGTGCGCTCCGTATGGCATTCAGGTCGAGTTTTTTCCGGATATGCCAGGCGTATTGCCGGGAAATGGCGTCAGGAAGCCGTCGATTCAACATCCTGTAATGATACGTTTTGCTTTTTACATCGTATCGCGCATGAAACTTTTCAGGAACCGGTTCGCAGGACCTTATGACAATATCTTCGGGTAAAAGACTGTTGAGCCCATTTTGAAAAACTTCAGCACCCAGTGACGTCTTGCATCGGAAATTGGCCACCTGAGCATAGGCGTGCACGCCGGCATCCGTCCTGCCGGAGCCGATCAGGGTGACCCTATTTTCTGTCATGGTCATCAGTGCGTTCTCAATTTCACCCTGAATGGTTCGATCCGTGGCCTGACGCTGCCAGCCGTGATAAGCGCTGCCGTCGTATTCGATGATAATTTTGAAGTTCTGCATGTGAGATTCGGGTTAGAGTCTGTCACAGGGTATATTGGCAAGTCGGCGTTCCAAAAAATCGTCCATGGAATCGGCGAATTCACTCAGCGGATACTCGGCGCCGCAGGACCTGCAGCGCAACACCACCCGCCGTCACGATTTTTGAATAATCAGTTGTCTGCCGCATGAGGGGCATTGAGCTAAGATTTTTTCCATAGTTCATCCAACGTACATGTTCAGGGGGTGCGCTCCCCCTGAACACTTACTGTCCAACGTATCAATTCAGTCCATTGAAAAAGTTATCGCATTCAGCATAATCCAACGATGATGCTTTTACTTAAACGGATCGGTTCCAGGTTCAAAGGTTAAAGGCCACACCCAATTTAAGCTGCCGAAAATTTTGATTAAGTTCCGGAATGCCTGTCATGACCTGTTGGGTGGAATGGTTTTGGAACCACGATGAAGCCAGTATCACATTGATGCGAGCTGTCTGGGATTTTTCAAACCCGGAACGTTGAACCCTGAACCGATCAACCTATGTTTTATTATGCAGATTGACAATGTTGCGGGATTCTGTCAAATAAAATTTAAGACTAAATCTTGATAAACTCGTAAAAAGTCTGATTTTGCTCGCTCCGCAAGCGATTTTGGGATTCATGACTCGCCTGGCTAAATTGCAAGAACTCGGGCTAACGCCCTAAAACAGCTTGCAATTTTTAACGCCAGACGTATCATGAATCTTTCTCCAAAATTGCTCGATGTCGCTCACAAAAGACTTTTTACGAAACCGTCAATCTTAAAACGTGATGGATTGAGGTTTTTTCAAATTTGTTAGGACGATAAAGGATAAATAAATATGACCAATATCATGTGTTCTGGTTTTAAAGCTGCCGGCGTCGCCGCAGGTATCAAGAAAAAAGACAAAAAGGATCTTGGTCTCATGGTTTCACAGGTTCCGGCAAACGTCGCCGGGGTGTTTACCAAAAATCGGGTGAAGGCGGCACCGGTGATTCTTGACCGCGAGCGGATAAAAACGGGCGTCTGTCAGGCCATTGTCGTCAACAGTGGCAACGCCAACTGTTGTACCGGTGAACAGGGGATCCGTGACGCCAAAACCATGGCAAGTTTGGCAGCATCTGAACTCGGAATTTCAGAGGACCTGGTGCTTGTGGCTTCAACAGGTGTTATTGGAGAGCCGTTGCCCATTGAAAAAATTGATGCTGCCATGCCCACCCTGGTCAATTCACTTAAATCCGAAGGAATTCCGGATCTGGCCCGATCGATAATGACCACCGATACCGTACCCAAAATGGTCTCGGCAAAAGGGGTTGTGGACGGGAAGACGTTTACCGTTACCGGTGTTGCCAAAGGCGCGGGAATGATCCGGCCGGATATGGCGACCATGCTCTGTTTTGTCTGTATGGACGTCAAAGTATCTTCGGATATTTTAAAAGAGATTTTGGTGCGAGCGGTAAACCGGTCTTTTAACCGAATCACCATCGATGGGGATACCAGTACCAATGATACGGTGTTGATCATGGCCAATGGTCTGTCGGGTGCTGTTATCCAAAGCCCGGCACAAAAAGATATTTTTCAAAAGATTTTAGATGAAATCTTTTTGGATTTGGCCAAACAGTTGGTCAGAGACGGTGAGGGCGTGACAAAGCTGGTGGAAATCATGGTTCGGAATGCCGTATCGGATTCCGACGCCCGAAAAATTGCGGATACGGTTGCCCATTCTCCCCTTGTAAAGACGGCATTTTTCGGCGAGGATGCCAATTGGGGGCGGATCGCAGGTGCTGTGGGCCGGGCCGGGGTCCAAATAGATCCGGACAAGATCGATGTCTATTTTGATGATGTTCAGATGGTGAAAGCCGGTATGGGTCAAGGAAAAACCGTCGAGGCTGAGACCGCGAAGGTTCTTAAGCGGCCGGAATTTACCGTAACCATCGATTTGAACTCGGGTAGTGGTTCTGGTTCAATATTGACGTGCGATTTTTCTTTAGATTATGTCAGGATTAATGCGGATTACAGATCCTGATCCGAATATTTCACGATTTTGATCCCTACATTGACTTGTGTTATTAGCGGTTCGCGATAAACGGCTACAGGTTCACCCCTGAATGCCTAGACCATGGAAAAATTCCTCATCGATGAATTGGGAATCGTCTTCATGTCTTTAATACGTTTGCAAAAATTTCTTTCAGAAGCCGGCATCTGCTCGAGAAGAAAAGGAGAGACGCATATCCAGGCAGGGCTTGTCCGTGTCAACGACACGGTTGTTACGGAACTCGGTACAAAAGTTGACCCGGAGAAAGATCGTATCGAATTCAAGGGCAGGGTGGTGACGCTAAAAAACGATCCGGTATATATCGTCCTCAACAAACCGAGGGGATATGTAACAAGCTGCAGCCAGCCCGGAGACAAGACAGTGATGGACCTTATAAAAATTCCTCAGCGAATTTATCCCATAGGCCGGCTCGACAAGGATTCCACCGGACTTTTAATTCTGACCAATAACGGAAGTCTTCATCACCGGCTATTGCATCCTTCCTTTGATCACGATAAGGAATACGATGTAACGGTGTCAAAGCCCATAACCGATGGTGCGCTAAACAATATTTCCAAAGGTATGCCGATGATGGGAACAAAAACAAGACCTGCAGAGATTAAAAGAATCTCCTCCAGACGTTTTCGCATCGTGCTCAAGGAAGGAAAGAACAGACAGATAAGACGAATGGTTCGAAAAGTGGGAAACCACGTCACGAGATTGAAACGGATACGGGTTTCGAATATAGAACTGGGAAGGCTTGCTGTGGGAGGTTGGCGTTATTTGACGGAAAATGAACAAAAAGGCTTAGCACCTTAATATTCCTGCAAAACATTTGTTGACATCGAAGTCCAAATAGGTTTTAAAATAAAGACCTTAAAGTGGAATTCAAAATTCTTCCCATTCATTCCTAAAAAAGGACGCGGCATGATTAGATTTGGATCGGCGGACCGGGAGATGAAAAGCATGTCCAACGAGGATATTTTTTCATCGCGATTGAAACTTCTTATCATCATGGCCAAGGCGTATTTAAAAGACTGCCCTACCGGGAAATATCGAAAGCAAGCCATCATAGAAAATGCCCGCTTTGTTTTTTATCACTCTCTGAAGCTGTCCAGTGAAATAGTCGCTATTAAAAACGATGATTCTAAAATACAACCCGGGACGGCCTCCACGGGTGATATGCACGAGGAGTATATCTTCCATCAGAGAACCCAGCTTCTTGCGGTGATGGCCAAATCCTTGGCAGAAGGCCGTCTGAAGGGGCAGCTCAGAAAAAAGGCCCTTCAAGACAATTTGAATAGAATCTGTGAAACGCTGATATTTAACTTCCGCATCAAAGACGTGAACTTCCTAAAAGTAGCGTGAGCCAGGTCAGTATTCCAAATGTAAAAATAGCGGTGATTGATGATGATTTGCTGGTTCGAGATTTCATCGTCACCGTTTTAATGTATTGTGTTAACAGGGATGTTCTTAGTTTCGACAGCGGTCTGGCTGCTTGCCGATACATCGAGGATCACGGAAGTCCTGACATTATTATTTCCGGAATCGATGTTCCCGGTTTGAGCGGCTTTGAACTCCTTTCCAAATTCAAAAAAAAATATCCGGAGAAAAAGTGGCTTCTGATGTCCGCTGATCCCGACCATGAGCGATCGGCCAGGGACTCCGGGGCAGATGCTTTTCTTGCCAAACCTGTGAGTGTAAACGATCTCTTTAAGGTTGTGGAAACCTTTGTTGTGTGAAGTTAATGAATACGCATCTGAACTTACAAAATTACTTGCAAATTAAACAGATAAAACATTCTTCCCTTTTTGTTTGCGCTCAATTAGGGGTATAATATTCTTCATCCGTCCTTGATTGGTGTAATGACAATGCTCACCCGTCTGTTCATGGCGTCATTTGAAGAGATGGGCTGTGATTCTCCGTAGCCCAGGGTCTGAATTCTTGCCGGATCGACCCCCCTTTGTACCAATGCATTCTTGACCGACAAAGCCCGTTTTTCAGACAGTGTCTGATTGTAAGTTTCAGAACCCTTTGAATCGGTATGCCCCTCCACGCGGATGGTTGTCTGCGGATATTTGTTGAGTATGCCGGCCACCCTGTCCATCTCGGTGTATGCACCGGGTTCAAGCGTCGAAGCGTCAAAGGCAAAAAAGGATTCAGACTTGAACGTCGCGGTCAAAACATCCTGGGTTCTCTGGATACTGACGGCGTCATTTTGAGCCATGGCATCCCTCAGCTCTTGCTCCTGTCTGTCCATGTACGAACCGATTTGATGACCGGTGAGGCCACCCACAGCGGCGCCGATTCCAGCCCCGACCAGTGTCGCTGTTGTATTTCTTCCAATGGCTTGACCGAGAAGGGCGCCACCGGCAGCGCCGGCTAACACACCTGTTTTTGCGCCTTTTTCTTTGTTGGTCGTCCCTGCACAGGAAAAAATAAATGTAAGAAGTGTCAGACATGCAATTATGGATATTGTTCTTCTCATGGTATAGCTCCTAAGGTTATTGGAATTATCTATTTCCCATTTTTCGATGCCTGATTTATACTAAAGTGAAAATTATGTGTCAAGAAACATAGAGACCTTAAAAATTTTATCAAAGTATTTCATTGCGTTAAGCCTTGTTGGGATCGAAGCCCAAACCGAATGTCTGCCGGGTAAACCTTTTTGCTGCATAAGCGTCTAAAAAAATGAAATAAAATTCTAAATTGAGTTGAAACACCAAGCGAGTCAATGCTCGACAGAACGGTGTGGCCTGGATTATCACTTGCACCGCAAGAAAACTTAAGGTAAATAGTAGGTTAAATATTAGACCTTAATCCCTGAATAGAATTTTTGTGATTTATTAGGGCCAATCCGTACAGGGGTCCTGTCGTTTCTGGGGGAGAGAAGATCGGTCAGCGGGGAATGAGATTTGGAGATTGGCTTTTGTATAATAGTGCGGCAAGAGCGTTAAATGGAGCAGGGCATAACCCAAAAGCCGAACGGGATGACCCCTTTATGTCATTGGAAGATAAAGAGTTGGTTGCTCGGGCGCAGCATGATGATCCGTCGGCTTTTGAAATTCTTGTCCGACGGTATCAGGAAAAAGCATATGCTATCGCTTACAATATGTGCTCCGGGGACAGCGAAGAAGCCCAAGAACTTACCCAAGAGGCCTTTCTACGTGCTTTCCGGAGTTTAAAAAACTTTCGAGGAAAATCGTCTTTTTATACTTGGTTTTATCGCATTCTCGTAAATACGTGTTTAGACAGTCGCCGCCGCCGCAAAAGATGGGAGAGAATATTTACATTTTGGCGGCGTGATCGGCGTGAGCGAACAGACTCAAAAGAGATGGATGAGGATTATCCGGATCCGGGGGCAAATTCTAATCCTATGACCGCATTGAACGGCAAACAGCTTGCCCAGGAAATCAGTCAGGCCTTGGAGGCGCTCCCTGAAAAACAACGTGTCATTTTTCAGTTGAAAGTTCTCCATGGAATGAAAATACGGGAAATCGCTCAGATTGTGGGATCGGCCGAGGGAACGGTCAAGAGTCATCTCTTCCGCGCCACCCATTTTTTGAGAGATGCTTTACAGGATTGGGTCCAGCCATAGGAGGTATGTGTATGAAAAATTGTCGCCATTGGCAAGAGACACTCTGGTTGGAAGTGTACGGGGAGTTGGGTCTTGAAGAACAGCTTAAATGGGAGAATCACCTTGCGACATGCAAAGCCTGCTTGCAGGAGCGAAAACGTCTGATCCATCTGCTTGAAAATGTAAAGGAAGTCATGCCGGAACCGTCGCTTTCCCGTGAGAGCGCCCGGGCACTCCATACCGCCATTACAGAGAAACTCACAGAGAAACACCACCGGGCGTGGTGGCGAAATCCGTTTTTGGCAGAGTATATCAAACCCATGCATGTGGCGGCTGTGTGCGGTATGTTGGTCGTGGCCTTTGGGTGGTTCGGCGTAAAGGGGATTCAACAAGCACGAACGGTTAAAATAGCCTCGGACGTCGGTGTGGAAGAAAATATGATCGCCAAAAATATTGACATTCTCGAAAACCTGGATTTATTGGAAGAGATGGACACCCTCGAAAAATTGGATCAAGTGGTGGGTAGAAAAAACGCCACGATATAAGGCCCATTTCTAATGAGTATGTTCGGGATTAAAAATACTCTGGATTTATCGACGATGATGAGAGACAAATACAGATCGTTAAAACACTTGAAGCCGTTGACGGGTGTGTTGGCTTTTGTACTTATAATCCTTCTCTCTTCTCCATCCTTAAGCTTTAGCCGATCGAAAAAGTATAACGAAGCGGCTTCGTACCATAGAACACAAAAGACCTACAAAGAGATTGCGCCAAACCATGGGCAGTCTATCGATTACCGGGATCGCCGAACAACTTACCCTCCAACAGACCGGGGGAGACAATTGCTTCTTCAGGTAAAAAACTACAAAAGAGGCTATAAGAGATTGTCTCCAGAAGAAAAAAAGAGACTCAAGAGAAAGTACCATCAATGGCAGTCGATGCCCGAGGAAAGACAGCAAATCTTGCGTCAGCGCATGGAGAAGTGGAAGCAGCTTCCTTCCGAAGAACGCGAACTTATGCAGCAACGCTTTCAGCAATGGCAAAAACTCCCTCCGGAAGAACGGGAACGAACCCGAGAAAAGCTTCGAAAATGGAACGCGTTGCCTCCAGAGGAAAAAGACCAAATCCTCAAAAAATTTCGCAGCCCAGGATCCAAACGCCGTCCATAGGATATTCACACCCAAGACGTTCGACGCTAATTGAACCTCTTAACAGATTATATCCTGCTTCAATGAGGAATCAACGTTCAGATTCAGAGATGTTTGAGGAGACATCCGGAAATGCCGCCAGGAAACGGTAAAGCGTGGCGCGCCCCACGCCCAAGGATCTAGCGGCTTTGGCTTTGTTGTCGCCACTCCGAATCAGGGCATCTTTGACACGTTTAGCGTCCAGTTTCCGAAAAGGTCCTTGGTAAGACGGCTTAACTTCCATTTCCTTCAATTCGATGGGAAGGTGATCGGGCTGAATGATTCGGCCTTTTGACTTTATTAGTGAATATCGGATGGCGCTTTGAAGTTCACGGACGTTTCCCGGCCAGAGATAGTCAACCATAACTGCGAGGGCGCTATCGGAGATCCCCTCGGTGCGTAGCCCTTCTGCCGGAGCTTTTTCAAGGAAATTTTCAACGAGCAGAGGGATGTCGTTTTTCCTTTCTCTCAGTGGCGGCAGGTGAATGGGGACAACGCTGAGGCGGTAGTAAAGATCATCCCGAAAACGGCCCCTTTCCATTTCGTTTTTCAGCACACGGTTGGCGGCGCTGATGATGCGCACGTCTGCTAAAACGGTTTTTTCGCTACCCACTTGTTCGAAGGTGCCTTCTTGAAGGACGCGTAGCAATTTGGCTTGAACCATCTTCGACAGGTCTGCCACCTCGTCCAGAAACAGGGTGCCGCCGTGAGCCATTTCAAAACGGCCTTTTCTGTTTCGCATCGCTCCGGTAAAAGCACCTTTTACGTGTCCAAACAGTTCGCTTTCCAGCAATCCTTCGGGCAGCGCTCCACAGTTGACCGGCACAAAGGGTTTGTCCGAACGGGGGCCTTCATTGTGAATGGCTCTGGCGATCAGCTCCTTTCCAGTTCCACTTTCTCCTTGAACGAGTACGGGAATATCGACATCTGCAACCTGCCGTATGGTTTCGAACAGTTCCAGCATCTTAGCATCACGACCGATAATTCCTGAAAAGCTATGGGCTTCTTGCCTTTGCCGGGTGATGTCTTGTACGGTACCGATGGATCGAGATGGTTTGCCGTCCGTGTCGTAAATGGTCTGACATTTTTCATGTACGTATTTAATCCTGCCGTCTTTGAGCAGGAGCCGGTGAACAATATCATAATCGGTTCTATTTTTTATGGACTCTGAGAAAGCCTTGTGTACGAATTTTCGGTCGTCGGGGTGTACGATCTTCAGAAAAGATTCATAGGTCGCCTTAAATCCTTCGGGATCCAGGTCGAAAATGCGGTAAATTTCGTCCGACCAATACAGTGAATTGGTCACCAGATCCAGTTCCCAATGCCCTAAATTGGCGAGGTGCTCGACTTCTTTGAACCTCGCCTTCCCCTCTTGAATCGTTTCCTTTTCCTGCTTGAGGTCCGCAAGCTTTTTTTCTAAGGCTTTAACCTTTTGCGCCAATTCCTTATAGGTCATTTTTATGGCCATGGTGCCGTCCTTGGGTTGGGTCTGGGGGATAAAGCGATCAAAGACAACATAGATTCAAGTGAAATCAATCCGTAAAATTTTCTTATCTTTATTACACCAAAAGGTTATCGAGTGGAAACTCATTGCAGCCCGGGTGAAACAGGATCTTCATTTTGTCTGGACAAACTGCGGGAAATGGGCTTGCTGCAGATATAGAATAATTTTGTCATTCTAATGCGATAGCGTTGATCGGTCAACTAAAATTTACAGTTGAATCTTCCGCATCAGTGCGGTGAATACCGGAAATGCGTAGAAGCCAGTCCTCCAAAGGCTTTTACGGGGCGTCCTTTTGATCCATCGGAATCCCGCGAGGCTCGTTTCAATGTTCAACGCTGTATGGATTATCGCATCCACCTAAAAATAAGGTTACAGGCGTCAGGGTTTGTGGAATGTGCGTTCATGTGTGTACAGTCGGCCGCAGTGAACTTTGAATCGTATATCAAGACGTTCCATGGTTTCGTAAATATCAGGGATCCAAAAAATTGTGATATCTTTTCAAAAAGGGCAAATCCGTTTTACGGGGTTTGCTCTTTTTGTTTTTATGATATAAGCAATGGGCATGAATGGGTTCCAGATTGTGTGATCGCCAAAAAACACAACATTTGATTTTGAATCGATTTTTGTAAGGTGATGAAACAGGTGCGTAATTTTTAACGTTTGGCTTTCGATGTGGTTTCAATTTTAAATTAAACTGGAGATGCCAACCATATGGACACGGAATTTGGGTTGTCTAAAGATGTTTTGAAACTCGACTGCTCTCAGGAAACAGAGAAGATCGTCACTGCGCTGCGCCGGTTTCTATCTGTGCGTTTAAAACGAAGAGGCGCAGTCGTTGCGATCTCCGGGGGTATTGACAGCAGCGTATGTGCGGCGTTGTGCGTACGTGCAATCGGTAAGGATCGGGTTGTGGGTCTCCAAATGCCTGAAAAGCATTCTTCAGATGAAACAGCTGCCTTCAGCGATATGGTGGCAGATCATTTGGGCATAGAGACCGTATATGAAGACATCACCGGAATATTGGAAGCCGTCGGTTTTTATAAAAAGTATGATGATGCCGTCCGTTCGGTTATTCATGGATATGGAACCGGGTGGCGGTCGAAATTGATCACGCCGAACGTTATCGAAAAAAAAGGGTTTACTGTTTTCTCGATTGTCGCAAAAGCTCCAGATGGAAAAGAAATAAAAAAACGCTTACCGCTAAAGGCATATCTTGGGATCGTTGCTGCAACCAATTTCAAACAGCGAACAAGGAAAATGCTTGAATATTATCATGCTGACCGGTTGAACTATGCGGTGATCGGAACCCCGAACAGACTGGAGTATGATCAGGGGTTTTTTGTAAAATGCGGTGACGGTGCCGCCGATATTAAACCGATTGGGCATCTGTATAAAACACAAGTCTATCAGCTGGCAGAATATCTCGGCATTCCCGAAGAGATAATTGTCCGCATTCCAACCACGGATACATATTCACTTCCCCAAGGGCAAGACGAATTTTACTTTTCACTTCCCTATGATAAAATGGACATCTGTCTTTATGCAAAGAATAACAATATCGATCCTGAAATTGCGGGTCGCGCAGCAGGGTTAACACGCAAACAGGTGCGGCGTGTGTATGATGACATTGATCAAAAACGGTCAACCACCGAATATCTTCATCTTCCAGCGTTGCTGGTCGATCCGGTCACTGAAGTCGGTTAATACCTGCAAAATTCAGGTAATAGATTTGAATCCGCTGCGGATCTTGGCCTAAATGCTGGATAGAAGCTCGTCGAATTGCACTCCGATGCCCCTTGAATCTACTCTGACAATCTTTCCGATGATTTTGATGGGGTCTTCAGCTCCGGGAGGAGAAAGGATCATGGAAAGCGCCTGGTCGGTGAACAAGGGAATTTGAGTTTCGATATATAGTCCGCTGTCGCTGATATTTTGGATGAAGTCTGTGAACGCGCATTTATTGCCTGTACAGTCTACATGGATGAAGGTGTTTCTCCTCGGATGTTTCCTTCTTTCCTTCTGATCAAGTCCGGGCTGGTGCCTTTTTTGAAGTTCCTCCTTGAGTGCTCGAGAGTCTTCTTCGCTCATATCGAATATTAATTCAAACAAACGTCCCCGGACTTCGGTGAGGCTAATTTTTTGATTGTCATCTGCCATGGCTTGATTCCGAGCTTAAAAGCTGATTTTTTGTAGCGGTGTATCACTGTCTTTTGAGACGACCACCGTATCCGGATACACCTGGGTTGTTCTTCCATAGGTTGAGGCCACAACAGTATAGGTACCTTTAGGGAGAATAACGCTATAGGATCCTGGATTGGCGACATTTACCGATTTTACCTCGATCTGCTGATCTCCGGGGGTGCTGGGATCGCAGGATGCGCTCTGCCGAAAACTCAGCGTGACGTGTTGATCCGGACTGGGATCGAGTATCTCGACATCGCCCGAAACGGTTCCGGTATCCGTTTCATAGAGTGTGAAATTCAAGGGATGCTCCTGGTCAGATCCTACGGTAAGCCTTGAACAAACGGGACTATAGCCATATTTATAAGCGATGATTTTGTACTCGCCGGGTTGTATGAAGATCGTATAAGCTCCAAATTCATCGGTTAAAGTCGATGCTTGAATAAGTACCTGGTCCTTGACATCGGCGGCGCCCGAATCGTATGCCTGAGCACTCACCAAAACCCTTTTCAGCAGCATTTCTGTCTCATCAGCAACCGTAGTGACCGTTCCCCTGATGATCGAGTAATTATCGGTTTCAAGCACCTTGATTGTAGGCTTTAAAAGCCATTGACCGCTGTCGTCTGCCATTACTATAGATCTTGAAGCATCGAAATCTAAAATCAGTTCTGTGGTTTCATGGGCATTGATGTCGAATCCATTCACTATTTTAATGCCGGTCTGAAGGCCGCTTGGAACTTTTAATTCATGATAGGTATCAGCGCTGTCGATAATATAATTCGCATAAGGGTGTTTTTCGCCCATAAAATTAAAGCCATTATCAGGTTTATCCCCGATGATAAGCCGCATTTGCGTGTAGTGACCGGCCGGTAAGTCCGAGATGCCCAGCTCTTCTCTTACCCCGTTTACTAGGTCCAGTAAATTATATGTTTCTTCAGGAGACGCCACCACTTCCCAGCTGCCGTCCTTTTTTTCATTTCCCCCCATATGAACCCACACTTCTTTTATGGTCACATAAACCGCCTGGACTTCGTCTGTGGTTGCATCGGCCAGGCTTAAATACAGGGTCCCGGTCTCGCCGCTTACGGAGCTCGATCCACCACCACCACCGCATGCCGTCATCATCAACGCAAACAGGGAACAAATAATCCAGGCACTCGATTTCAATAATTCCATTAAATCTCGTCTCTTTGACAGCATAAAAATTTCTTTTTTTTAAAACGGTAGAGCCCCCCGCTTGCCAAGATCTGGTGCGGCAGACGGAAGAGAACGTTTTG
>JAQYVT010000161.1 GCA_030145345.1 Desulfobacterales bacterium | reverse complement strand
GCAGCATCATAATTCCCATAATAAGAGCAAAAAGATGCAGTTATTACAATTTTGTATAAGTATGCCGCCGTCAAAAATAAGCATAGAAAATTAATATCATTATATATATTGATTTTCCTTTCGTTTTCCCACTAGTTTTGTATAATTGTCTCATATTAATAAATCCTGTAAAAAAGATGCAGCCGTATAATATATAATGTTATACAGGAAAGATTTATGACTATATTTGATAAAATTAACCGCACGGATACAAGAGCAGCAAGATATACGGACTCGCACTTTCATTATCTTAATTACTCTGCCCGTGAAGCGGCTCAAATGATCAGGAATACTATTGAAAATTGGTTTCTATCATTTTTAAATAACTGCAAGGATGAACTCAGGGCTCGGTTTCGGTGCAACAACGACACCCACTTCCTTTCAGCATACTTTGAGCTATATCTTTATTCATTACTCCAAAAATTGGAATGCAAGGTGCAAATTCATCCAGCAATACAAACGGAGGGTACAAAACCGGATTTCTTAGTTTTTGAAGATGATAAGGAAACATGGGTTTTAGAGGCGACACTAACTAGGGATCAATCAGATGAAAAAGGGGCGGCTGAAGCAAGAAAAAGTGTTGTATACGACTCCATTAATAAATTGGACAATTCTGATTTTTTTATAGGTATGGATTTGAAAGGCGATCCAGAAACACCCCCACCCGGTAGAAGGATCCGATCTTTTTTGAATGGATACCTAAAAGAGTTGGATGTTGATGTTTTACGCGACAAGCTTGATACAGAAGGCTTTGATTCGATGCCGCGTTGGCCTTTCGAACATGAAGGTTGGCGTATCGTTTTCTATCCCATCCCAAAGTCTAAAAGTGCGAGAGAAAAAAATGATGGCAGTTCGATAGGGATCATGAATTTTGGGGCTCGCTGGATTGATACAAGTTCCTCCATTAAGAGCTCTATAAAGAAAAAGGCTTCTAAGTATGGAAACATGGATATTCCGTATGTCGTGGCAATCGACTGTATGGGGTTGGCGGTCAATAGAGAATCAATTCTTGATGCACTTTTTGGAAAACAGAAGTTTGTTTACAAAATCTCTGAAAATGGAAAACCCATTGGAGAACCCGAAGTACGGAGAGATTTAGACGGTGTTCTTTTCTCCCCAAAAGGCCCTATTAATACTCGGATTAGTGGTGTTCTTGTAGGTGTGGGGATCACTCCTTGGAACCGAACCGAATCTTCTTTGATGTTATATCATAACCCATACTGTGAGAAACCCTTGGAGTCAAAAATTCGCATATTAGACGAAGCGATACCTAAAGAGAATGGTACGATAGATTTCAAGATCGGCACACCAGCACACAAAATATTGGGTTTAGAACCAATCCCTGTATAACAAGCTGCTTGACGAGGATGTGCGGAAAAGGCGTCCGCCCACCTGTCAGCAGCGGCGTTCGCCAGGAAGATACCGCGTGAGGTGCTTTACTGGTACAGCCCCAATGAATGAACACCGGAACTGACAACATGAGCCAGGGGAAATAATAGGGACAGCTATGATTTTATGCGTTTCTTGTAACTCCTCATATAAAAGCGATTGATGCGACTGAGGAATTTTTCTTAATGAATGACTTGGAAGACGGGATTAAGAATCAAGGATTAGGGATTATGGGTGAGGAAGATTTTACAATATTTTTGAAGCACAGGTTCCTTATAATAGTTATTTTACTCATGAACATAGCGATTTAACTGGCATTTCACAACTCACTGCCGTTCCACCGGCAAAACGAGATATCGACATGCTGCGTGTTTTCAAATTCAATCTTACGGACCCTGATCATTTTGTGGTCACGTTGGAATTGGTGCCCGGACGGGAAGCCTCCGGTCGCGCCGTAGATACCGTCCTGGGCATTGCCCGCGACACTTTTAACGATGGCCGCGTAACGGCCGTTTCTATCACAGACAATCCGGGTGGCAATCCGTCGCTTAGTCCTGATGTTTTGGGTTACGACATTTTCAAAACCGGAATGGATGTCATTGTTCATTTTACTTGTCGGGATATGAATCGCGTGGGCATGGAAAGTCGCGCACTTCAGCTTGCCATGATGGGGATGAAGAATATTTTGGCTTTGAACGGAGACTATTCCGGAAAGGGGTTCGGCGGACAGGGGGCCCCGGTTTTCGACATCGATTCAGTGCAACTGCAGATCATGCTGGGCATGCTCAGCGAGCGCATTAACGAATCCGGCGATCCGGACGGTTTCTTTGCCGGCTGTGCCGTCTCGCCGTTTAAGCGCACCGAAGGCGAATGTTTTGCCCAATACGCCAAACTGTGCCGAAAGGCGGCGGCTGGCGCTGGATTCATCATCACCCAATTGGGCTATGATGCCCGAAAATTCAAGGAATTGATTCAAATTCAAAAGGTTATGGGTATCGCATTACCCAGTTTGGGGTCAGTCTACGTGCTGACCCCCAAAGCGGCAGGCATCATCAATGCCGGAAAGGTGCCGGGTGCAGTGGTTACCGATGCGCTTCTGCGCCGCGTTCAAGACGAGTGGCGCAATTCGACCTCAGGTCGTCAGGCAGCCATAGAACGCGCCGCGCGGCTGGCGGCCGTTCTCAAGGGACTCGGATATGCCGGGATCCACATTGGCGGGATCCATCGGAGTTTCGATATAGTGGGCCGCATTCTCGATCGTCTGGCGGTAATTCAGGACCAGTGGAAGGAGTTCCTGGCTGACTTTGACTTTCCTCAACCCAATGGATTCTATGCCTTTCCTTCTCAGTCTGAGGAGGAATCGGGGGCACCCGTCTTCGGCCTTGATCCGCCTCGCTCCAGCCTGTTTGAGCGCTTGCGGTACTTTCTCTTAAGACGCGCCCACGACACTTTTTTTGACCCTCGGCACCCCTTAAGCCACATATATCGCAGGTTTTCTCAACTGATCGACGGCAAGCCTGGAAGCCGCCTGTTGATGTACCTGGTCGAAGATATGCCCAAACGTATGGCCCTTGGCTGCCTTAAGTGCGGTGACTGTGCTATTCAGGATGTGGGTTTTTTGTGCCCTGAATCCCAATGCCCCAAACATATCCGCAATGGCGCCTGCGGCGGCAGCAGCAACGGCCGTTGCGAGGTATACCCGGAACGTCCCTGTGTCTGGGTCCGTGCCTATCGACGTATGGCCAATGCAGGGCGGACCCGGCAAATAATCGACGGATGTGTCCCGCCGCGGCTGTGGGAATTGAACCAAACCTCGGCGTGGCTAAATTTTCACCTCCAGCGCGACCATCAAGGGATTTCCAACGAGATAGCCCGGCGATGCAAGGTCATCGGCTGTCGGCTTTAAACAACCGTTTTTTTGGTCTTAAACCTTAGGCCTCTTTTGCCCCATTATTTCAAACAACCTGCTTGACATATTACGCATGGCGTAATACCTTCGCATATGGTAAAATCATTTGCCTGCCGAGACACTGAAAAAATATTCAACGATCAGCGAGTCCGCCGCTTCCAATCCTTTGAGCGGCAGGCCAGAAAAAGGCTTATGGTTCTTCATGCCGCTCCGAGTCTGGAAGCTTTAATGCGTAATCCGGGCAATAAGTTTCATGCCCTAAAGGGAGATAGGAAGGGGCAATTCGCTATCAGCATTAACAAACAGTGGCGCGTTTGCTTTGAGTGGCATGATGGTAATGCATTTAATGTTGGAATTGTCGATTATCATTGAGGTATTGATATGAGTGCTAAAAAACTTCTTGACCCAATTACGCCGGGCGAAATCCTGCGTGAAGATTTTATGGAACCATTAGGCATCAGTATAAACCGGCTTTCACGTGATCTTTCTGTCCCCCCCAATCGGATCAGCGAAATTGTCAACGGAAAAAGATCCATCACTGCCGACACCGCCCTGAGACTAGAGCGCTATTTTGGGATTGAGGCTCAGTTTTGGCTGAATCTACAGACTGAATATGATTTGAGAATGATGAAGCGTAAAATTTGGTCTGATATCGAGCAAAGAATTATTCCAGTTAAAACCACAGAGACAGAATCTGAGCATACTACCGGAGCATAACAAAGCGTGGGTCGGGCCACGCGAATTGCCTGAATATTTGGAAAGAGCGCTCTAAATGAATATCAAGTCTATGTTTGACCCTTGTTGGTGAAAGAGAAGCGTTAAACGTTGTTTTGTCTTATAAATAGAGAGGTTCGCGGCTTAAAAATATAACTGGAAAAATAAAAACATATCGGACAGGTTCTTAAGTAAACATTATGCGGGAACGTCAGAAAAGCTTTAAAAGACCTCCTAAAAGATATCAGCCCAGGGGGCTTTCTATTCTCTATGAAGATCATGATATTCTGGTTGTGGATAAAATGAGTGGTCTATTAACCGTGAGTACTGAGAAAGTCAGAGAAAATACAGCTTATTATCTTTTAAATACATACGTAAGAAAAGGGAATCAGAAATCAAGAAACCGGGTATTTATCGTGCACCGTTTGGATAGAGATTCTTCCGGTGTTATCGTTTTTGCTAAAAATGAAAATGCCAAGCGTTATCTTCAGGAAGAGTGGCATGGATTTAAAAAAAAGTACTATGCCGTAGTTCATGGAACGTTACCGAAGAAGGAGGGCGTAATTACTTCATATCTTGCAGAAAACCGTGCTCATAAAATGTATTCTGTTGATGATCCTAAAAAAGGTAAGCTTGCTAAGACCGGGTATAAAGTTCTGAGAGAATCAAAAAAGTATAGTCTGCTTGAAATAGATCTGATTACAGGTAGGAAAAATCAGATCCGGGTCCATTTTTCGGAAAAAGGTTCTCCTGTAGCTGGAGATAAAATATATGGGGAAAAAGACAAGGGTATTAAGAGACTTACACTTCATGCGGCTTCCATAACCATATTACATCCCGATACAAAAGAGAAAATGACCTTTGAGGCAAAGGTTCCTGCTTATTTTAAATCACTTTTAAATAGTTGACGGTCTCGTAAAAAGTCCAACTTCTGCGTTGTGCTGCATTTCGCAATCATTCAACGTACGATAAGTACGCCTCATGATTGCAAAATTTGCACGCCTTGAATTTGAACTTTTTACGAAACCGTCTAAATCGGACTTTTTA
>JAQYVT010000048.1 GCA_030145345.1 Desulfobacterales bacterium | reverse complement strand
TGGCCCTTTTTGCCCGGATCTGCGTTCTCCGCGGGTTTCCGGCTGCGGCATACAGGGAGTATGCCTCACCGAAAACCCTTGTGCCTGCCCCGTGAAATGCGAAGCCTATTTCTCTGGGGCGGCCTTGATCCGAACAAAAATTGCGCGTTTATGAATTGGAAACGCAACGTGCCCAGGTTCTGGGTTCAGGGTTCAAGGGTTACAACGGATTGAAACAGCTCAAAATATTAATCAAAATCCGGATTGCCCGCCATTACCTATTGGGTGGAACGGTTTTGAAACCACGATGAAGCCGGTATCACATGGACGCAACCGGTTTGAGGTTTTTCCAACCCGGAACGTTGAACTCTGAACCGCTCAACCTATGTCTAAGTTATGATCCCCACCTTTTTTTCCACCGCATCCAGGATCTTTCCGTTTCGCATAAGCATCTTGATGGCATCGATATCTTTGGCCAGTATACGATCGGTTTCAAGGTGCGGTATTTCATCCCGGATCGTTGTATAAGCGGCCAGGGTTCCTTCCCCGGGTTTCATATTGGTGAACAGATCGAGGGCCTGGGCGGCACACAAGAGTTCAGTGGCGATGACGTGTTCCGTATTTCTTAGGATTTCTCTGCATTTCCGTGCGGAAATGGTTCCCATGGATACATGATCTTCTTTGTTGGCGGACGTCGAGATGGAGTCTACGCAGGCAGGATGTGAAAGAATTTTATTTTCCGAGACCAGGGCCGCAGCAGCGTACTGGGCAATCATAAACCCTGAATTAAGGCCGTCGTCGCTCACGAGAAATGCCGGGAGTCCGCTCAGCTTGGGGTTGACCAGTCGCTCGATGCGCCGCTCGGAAATGTTCGCAAATTCCGAAACCGCCATACAAAGAAAATCCATGGCAAGGGCGATGGGCTGACCGTGAAAATTTCCCCCCAACAGGAATTCCTGTGATTCCGGAAAAATAAGGGGGTTGTTCGTTGCAGCGTTGATTTCGGTTTCCAGGACGTTTTTAACATAAAAAATTGCATCCCTGCTGGCCCCATGAACCTGTGGGGAACACCTTAATGTATACGCGTCCTGGATGCGGCGACAGTCCTTGTGGGAGGTAATGATTTCGCTGTTTTGGGTGATCCGATACATATTATCCGCAGCTGCGGCCTGTCCCGGATGGGGCCGAACCCGATGAATTCTCGGATCGAATTCGGTTCGGCTTCCCATGAGGACCTCGAGGCTCATGGACGCACCAATATCGGTCAATTTGGCAAGGTTTACGGCATCATAGACGGTAAGCCCACCGATGGCCGCCATCACCTGGGTGCCGTTTATCAGGGCAAGACCCTCTGCCGCTTCCAGGCGGAGCGGTTTTATCCGGCAACGGTTTAATGCGTCTGCGCCGGTGATCTTTCGGCCGTTGTAATAGGCCTCTCCCTGGCCGATGAGCACCAGAGAGAGGTGGGCCAACGGAACAAGGTCGCCACTGGCGCCCACCGATCCCTTTTCCGGAACAACCGGACATATGCCGTGATTGAGGAGTGTCACCAGATGAAAAACCGTTTCCAGGCGAATCCCCGAATAACCCAGTGCAAAATCCTTGATGCGAAGGGCCATGACCGCCCGCACCGTCTCTTCATCGAGCATATCTCCGGTTCCGGCCGAGTGGCTCAAAAGAATATTTTGCTGCAGCTGCCGGGCATCTTTTTTGGAGATGGAGACATCGGAGAGTGCACCGAAACCGGTGGTCACGCCGTAAATCGATTTTTCTTGGTCGACCCATTTTTCGATCAATTCACGGGTGTTGACGATCCGGGTTTCAGATCCTTGGGTCAATTGGACCTCGGCACCGTGTCTTGCAATATTCACCAGATCTTCCAGGGTCATGTTTTCCATTCCGATGGCGATGGGTTTCATAACGGACAATCCTCGTTTTGGGTGTGATGGGTTATATCCGGGTTCAGAACAACATTTGGTTTTAGCCGCAGGACAATTCCGTTTCCATCGGCAAGAACTCGCCAATAAAACCGCGTAGCAGCGAACAGGTCTCTTTAAGATTACCCTGGGGGAATACGATAATCACCCATAATTTTGAAAACCGCTAGGCTGTTCGCTTGAACGCGCTCTAATTTGCTCAGACAGCTTCCCCATGGAAACGGAACCATCCTGCGGCTGACTGAAATTGTGACCATAAGCAATTCCATCGGAACATATTTTTGGGAACTGCTCTAAAATTATTTGTTATCAACGTGTTAAAAAATTTTGAGAAAAAATTTCTTGTTGAATACTTTTGGTTAACAATAATATAATCGAATGTAAAATACAATTATGGAGAAAAAAAGACATGATCGACAATGCGGACATCTCGAATGCCATGGAGATTCATCTGGAAGAGATATTTCATGACCTTCCGGAAATGCCGGGGTTTGTTCCGGGTGTTCGGCGGGCGTCCAAACGGAGTTTTACGCTGACCCGAACAGAAACAGCCCTGGCCTTGAAAAATGCATTACGGTATATCCCTGAAAAATGGCATGAAAAACTGGCGCCTGAATTTTTAGATGAACTGTTGACCATGGGAAGAATTTACGGGTATCGCTTCAGACCCCGAGAGAACATTGTGGGCCGGCCCATCGATGAATATCGAGGGAATTGTCTCGAAGGGAAAGCATTTCAGGTGATGATCGATAACAATCTGGATGTGGACATTGCATTGTACCCCTATGAGCTCGTGACCTACGGCGAGACCGGCCAGGTCTGTCAGAACTGGATGCAGTACCGGCTCGTCAAGCGGTATCTGGAGAAATTGACACGGCATCAAACCTTGGTGGTTGCATCCGGTCATCCCCTGGGATTGTTCGCATCGCCGGAAAGCGCGCCCCGGGTCATCATCACCAATGCCCTCATGGTGGGAGCTTTTGACGATCCGGACAACTGGCACCGGGCCGTGGCCCTGGGTGTGGCCAATTACGGCCAGATGACCGCCGGGGGATGGATGTACATCGGTCCCCAGGGGATCGTTCACGGAACGTACAGCACCATTTTGAACGCAGGACGGGCAAAGCTGAACATACCGGCGGACAGCGATTTAAGAGGGCGTTTGTTCGTGTCTTCGGGTCTGGGGGGTATGAGCGGTGCCCAGGGCAAAGCCGTGGAGATCGCCAACGGTGTGGGGATCATTGCCGAAGTCGATGGTTCAAGAATCAAAACCCGGCATGAACAGCATTGGGTGAGCGTGGTGGTCGACGATCCCGGCAAGGCCTTTGAACTGGCAGAAGCATGTCAGGATAAGCAGGAGAGTCGGGCCATCGCCTTTTATGGAAACATCGTCGATTTGCTCGAATATGCGGTCACCCATAAGAAGAAAATCGATCTGTTGTCCGACCAGACCTCCTGCCATGCGGTCTATGAAGGCGGATACTGTCCCCAGGGCTTGACCTTCGAGGCCCGCACGGACCTTTTAAAAAAAGATCCCGAAACCTTCAAGGAACATGTGGATGCTTCCTTGGGGCGCCACTACCAGCTGATCAAAACCCTGGTGGACAGCGGGACCTATTTTTTTGACTATGGCAACAGCTTTTTAAAGGCGGTGTTCGACGCCGGCGTGAATGAAATCTGCAAAAACGGCCAAGATCCCCTGGATGGATTTATTTTCCCGTCCTATGTGGAAGACATCATGGGGCCGCTGCTGTTCGATTACGGTTACGGCCCCTTTCGCTGGGTGTGCCTCAGCGGGAAAAAAGAGGATCTGTTGATGACCGACCGGGCTGCCATGGCATGCATCGATCCGGAGAGAAGATCCCAGGACAGAGACAACTACATGTGGATAAAGGATGCCGATAAAAACAACCTGGTTGTGGGAACCCAGGCGAGAATCTTATACCAGGATGCCGTGGGGAGAATGACCATTGCCTTGAAATTCAACGAGATGATCCGAAACCGCGACATCGGACCGGTGATGCTCGGCAGAGACCATCACGATACCGGCGGCACGGATTCCCCTTTCAGAGAAACGGCCAATATCAAAGACGGGAGCAACATCATGGCGGACATGGCCACCCATTGTTTTGCCGGCAACGCCGCCAGGGGGATGAGCCTGGTGGCACTGCACAACGGCGGGGGCGTGGGCATCGGAAACGCCGTCAACGGCGGCTTCGGCCTCGTTCTCGACGGGAGTGAACGGGTCGATGGTATCATTCGAAGCGCCATCCCCTGGGATGTTATGGGGGGTGTTGCCCGGCGGGCCTGGGCGAGAAATGAAAACTCCATGGAAACCTGCATGCAATACAATCGACAAAGACAGGGGACCGATCATATTACCCTGCCGTTCATTCCCGATGAAGATCTCATAGAAGATCTGGTGACCGGGGCCTTTAAACCTTGACCGAGAGGAAAAATCCATGTCGAACCTGAAAAAAATTATGGAGTGCGTGCCGAATTTCAGTGAAGGAAGGAATCTGAAAAAAATAGAAAAAATCGTGGATTCCTTTCGGGGAAAGGACGGCGTCAAACTCCTGGACTATCAACGGGATGAAGATCATAACCGCCTGGTAGTCACTCTTGTGGGAGACCCGGATGCTTTGAAAACCGTTCTCATGGAAGCCTTTGCTTCGGCCATCGAAGTCATCGATATGCGAAAACACAACGGCCAGCACCCGAGAATGGGCGCCGTGGATGTCGTTCCGTTGATCCCGATCAAAAACGTCTCCATGGAAGCGGCAATTGCCCTTTCCAAGGAGATTGCCGAAGCTGCATCTGAAAAATTCAATCTGCCCGTATTTTTGTACGAAGAATCGGCGGTTCGGAAAGATCGACGCAACCTGGCCGATATTCGGAGGGGCCAGTTCGAAGGCATGGCCGATAAAATCAGGCAGCCGGAGTGGACACCCGATTTCGGTCCCCAAACGGTCCACCCCACCGCCGGGGTCACCGCCGTCGGCGCCAGAATGCCGCTGGTTGCCTTTAACGTGAATTTAAATACCGACGACCTTGCCATCGCAAACCATATTGCAAAAAAGGTCCGACATGCCGGCGGCGGGCTGCGATACTGCAAGGGGATCGGTGTGGAATTGAAAGAAAGAGGGTTGGTTCAGGTCTCCATGAATATGACCGATTATACCCGAACCGCCCTTTACCGGGCGTTCGAACTCATCAAGATGGAAGCCAGAAGATACGGTGTCACGGTTGTGGGCAGTGAAATCGTCGGTCTGGTGCCCATGGGGGCATTGCTGGATACGGCCGTCTATTATCTGGGCATTGAAAACTTCTCCATGGAACAGGTCTTGGAGACCCGAATGATGGTGTGATGACGAACCGTTGTTTCAAAACCTCCCATCGAAAATGCATATTAGGAGGAAAAGCCTGTGTCTGGAAATTTAATCATCAAGAACGCCGCCCAGCTGGTGACCTGCAGCGGTTTTAAAGCAAAGCAGGGAAAAGAGATGTCCGATCTCAAGATCATCGACCATGGCGCTGTGGTTATCGAAGCCGGTTTGATCAAGGCCGTGGGAAAGACAGACGATGTTTTGGCCGGGATAGATGAGATCGATGCCCGGGAAAAGGGGTTCGACATCATCGATGCTGCGGGGAAGGCGGTTCTTCCCGGGTTTGTGGATTCCCATACCCACCTGGTTTTCGGCGGCCACCGGGAGGAGGAATTCTCCTGGAGACTTCGGGGCGACAGTTATATGGACATACTGAAACGGGGCGGGGGAATTCTCAATACGGTCCGGGCAACCCGGGCTGCGGACGACGAAGAATTGTTCGAAGCCGGCATCCAACGGTTGGATTCCATGATGTCCTTCGGCGTGACCACGGTGGAGGGAAAAAGCGGATATGGGCTGGACCACGACACGGAAATAAAGCAGCTGGAGGTCATGCAAGAACTCGACCGGCGTCACCCCATGGATGTTGTCCGGACATTTCTGGGGGCCCATGCCGTCCCCGATGCATACAAGGGCCGGGAAGATGTGTTCATCGATTATGTGATCGAACAGGTCATGCCCGACGTTGTCGAAGACAATCTGGCTGAATTTTGCGATATTTTTTGTGAAAAGAATGTTTTTTCGGTGGACCAGTCAAGACGGTTTCTGCTGAAGGCAAGGGCCATGGGACTCAAAATAAAAATTCATGCAGACGAAATTGAACCGCTCGGAGGGGCTGAACTGGCGGCGGAACTCGGGGCGGTTTCCGCCGATCATCTGCTCCAGGCGTCGGACCATGGCATCGCTGCCATCGCCAAAGCGGGGGTGGTGGCGACATTGCTGCCGGGAACGGCTTTTTGCCTGAAAGCGCCCTATGCCAGGGGCCGATACATGATCGATGCCGATTGCGCCGTGGCCCTTGCAACAGACTTGAATCCGGGAAGCTGCTATTCCGAATCGATCCCCTTGGTTTTTGCACTGGCCACCCTCTACATGAACATGAGCATCGAGGAAGCCATCACGGCGCTGACCCTCAACGGTGCGGCAGCCCTGGACCGGGCGGATGTCATCGGGAGCCTCGACAAGGGAAAACTCGGGGATGTGATTATACTCGGGTATCCATCGTACAAATTCATTCCCTATCATGTGGGGGTGAGCTGTGTCGAAAAAGTCATCAAAAAGGGGAAACTGGTGTTTAGTAAATAAGCGGGTCCAGAGGGCCCGGCTTTAGGTTACCCCTGGAAGGGGGTTGTTTTTCCATAGATGAAAAATGCCTAAAATGAGCTAAAATGCCTAAAATGCCTAAAAGTTGAGGAAAGCGCTTTCAGCGCAAATCATTTTTTACTTAAATTGACAGTGCCAAGGGCACAACCATCAACGTTAGCTCACTTTAGTTCACTTCAAACTTTAGTCACTTTCAAGCTTACTGCTTTTGCAGGCATGGCATAGCCCAATATCTATGACCTAGCCCTGAAGACCAGGTTTTTAATAACCAAATAAAAAACAGAGACAACATGGAATCCCATATCTGCAGGATGACCGAACACGGGTTTTCTGCCGGAAGCTGTCTGGTGGAGGCCGACGGGAAACGTGCGCCGGCGTGCCAGGTAACCTTGAAACATGAAAACGGACACCCCCATCGCCTGGTGACGTCCATCCATCTGTCTCGCCCTGAAAACTACCTGTCCATTTATCAGTCCGGATGCAACTTTTCGTGCCGGAAATGCCATTCCTGGTATTTCAGCAAGATAAAGAACGGTACCTGGTATTCCCCCGAGGATATTTTAAAACACGCCATCGCCTACGAAAAATCGGTGACCCTGACAGAGCCCCGGGAAAAAGCCACCGCCTGGCACGCCCACGATACCTGCCGGTGCTGCGGAAGTTGTGTGCTTTACGGAAAACGATCCCATGGGTGCCCCGGAATCCTCGACCCCGAATCCATTGTGCTGGGTCCCCAGGGATTCGGCCCGGTGAGAAATATTGCCGCGTTTACCGGCGGCGATTTGACCTGCAATCCTGAATTTTACGGAGAATGTGCCCGTTTGATCCATCAGCATACTCGCCTCTGGGTATTGATCGAAACCAATGGTTACGGGCTTACACCGAACAATCTCGACACGTTGCAAGCTTCGGGGGTGGATGCCTTTTGGCTGGACATCAAAGCCTTTGACGACGACACCCACCAGTGGCTCACCGGATGTTCCAATTCGGCCATTTTGAAACTCCCGGAAGAAATTCTCCGGCGGGACTTTGTCCTGGAAGTGTTGTCCCTCTACATACCCGGCCTGGTGGAAGCCGACGCCCTTGAAAGCATTGCCCGAATCCTCAAGGACGTCGACGCGGGGATCCCCTTTACGATCCTGGCGTTTTTCCCTGAATACCGCATGAAGGAGTTTAGAAGCCCCATTGTAACGGAAATGATCGAAGCTTACACAAGGGTTAAAAACGTCGGATTGAAGAACATTCGGCTGGGAAATGTGGGGGTCTTTGCGCCCACGGAAGGGGATCGAAAACAGTTGACGGCGTCTGTGGATCCGGGGGCGTTTTGATTTTTTATGGCTCGTGGGAACGGAAAAACAATACCAGGCTTTCCACCAGTTGCGCCATGAAGCCGTAGTCCAGCTTTTCCATGGTATCGGATGCCATGTGATAATGGGGATTCCGGTAAAATGCCGTATCGGTAATCATGACGGCCTTAAAGCCCCGGTCCCAGAACGACGCATGGTCGCTGAGCCTTACCGAGGGAAGCAGATACCCTCCCATAGGAACCGTCAGCTTGATCGCGGGCAGGTTCGGGTTTTTGCCGAAGGCTTTGAACAAAGACGCGGTAAAACTTCTGGAACCGAAATCGCCCACAATGCCGATATAGTCCCCTTTTTTGGGATAGCCCAAGAACATCAATGGAAACGGGTAATCCTGTTGAGGGCTGGTATACCCCACCATCTCCAGGCAGATCATGCCGTCGATCTGTTCTTTTTCTTTCCAGGCCTTCATGGCATAGACCCGGCTTCCCATATGCCGGGTACCGTAGGTGGGGGGTTCTTCAAGGGGGAACGAGACAAATTTTACGGCCATATCGAGTTCTTGACGATCTTTGAGCATGTTTAACTGCCGGGCGGTTTCCAGTTGGACGGCGACGGCACTGGCGTTATCGTCGGCACCCACGGTTCCCACCACCGAATCATAATGGGCGCCCACAACATACCGCTTGGTGGGATTGTCGCAAAAAGAGATTTCCGCCACAACGTTGGAAACCGTAAAATTCCGGTATTCATAGGGCTCGCAGTGTACCGGGATGCCGATGCTTTGATAAAAATTTTCGATGTAATCTCTGGTTCTTTCGATGTTCTTTGGCACCAGGACACTCCGCTCGCCAATGGTCCGTGTCAGTGTCCCGAGGTGGTCCTGCAATCGTTGTGTGGTCTGTTGGATGTCGATCATCGGAGTCTTCCCCCCTCCCATGCCGTCCGGGCACATGGTAAAAACCATAAGGAAAATGGAAAAACCAACAACATACAATTTCATCTAATGATGCCTTAAGTAAAAATAGATGTAAACCCCGGTATATTGAAAACCAATCAAATATCAATTATAATGTTTTTTACAGGTTGTTTACCGTCAATTATTATTTCCCAGGTTGTTTACGATCGATTATTATTAAAACCCTAATTGAGCGAAAGTTTAGGATGCCCCAGCTTCAAGGCATCAAGGGCGACGCCGTAGTCGTCTACTGCGAGTCCTGGATAACGAAGGAGATGGGGTGTCATCAGCTTTCCCAAAGGGTAAACAAAATGGGATTGTTTTAAAAGATTAATATCTCATCTATCGAAGCATTATGAAAATACATTAGGACCTACAAAACATATAGAAAACCCAAGCCCTTATAATATTTTCACATTTTGTTTACGATCGATTAGGGTTAGTGCTATGGGAACCTGCAACTATTGTGAAAAGAGTTCCAAAACCATTTCCAATACCCTCGGCTTTTGTGCCGACTGTATTCGGGCCCATTTCGACCGGGTCTGGCCGGAAATCGAACAGGTTCACCACCGGAGTCGACGGGCTTACAACCTGCCGGAGACCCCGCCGGATGCCGTGGACGGCATGGCCTGCGGCCTGTGCGTCCATGAATGCAAAATCCCTGAAAACGGAACCGGTTTTTGCGGTCTCCGCCGGGTAAAAAACGGCAGAATTATCGGCGGGAGACCCCACGAAGGAAATTTATATTCTTATCAAGATCCCCTTCCCACCAACTGCGTGGGGGATTTTGTCTGCCCGGGGGGCACCGGCTGCGGATATCCCAAATATGCCGTTTCCAGAGGCCCTGAATACGGGTACAAAAATCTGGCCGTTTTCTACCATGCCTGTGGGTTTAACTGCCTGTACTGCCAGAACCACCATTTTAAAATAAAAACGTATTCCCTTAAAAAAACCTCTGCAAAACAACTGGCCCGGGCGGTGGATCCAAAAACCAACTGCATCTGCTATTTTGGCGGCGACCCCACACCCCAGGTTCTCCATGCGGTCAAAACGTCGAAAATAGCCCTCAAAGCCGCCAAGGGCCGCATCCTGAGAATCTGCTGGGAAACCAACGGATCCGTGCAGCCGAAGTTTTTGGAGATGATGGCCGATGTGTCTCTGGCGTCCGGCGGGTGCATAAAGTTCGATCTAAAGGCCTGGGACGACGGAATTCACCATGCCCTTTGCGGGGTCACCAACACCCGGACCTTGGAGAACTTTCAAACCCTTGCCCGATGGTCCGGTCAAAGACCCGAGCCGCCGTTTCTCATCGCCAGCACCCTTTTGGTTCCGGGGTATGTTGACGAACCCGAAGTAAAAGAAATCGCCGGGTTTATTTCAAATCTCGACCCGGACATTCCCTACAGCCTCCTGGCCTTTTACCCCCAGTTTTATCTCCAGGATCTTCCCACCACATCCCGGTCCCATGCCCTCCGCTGCAAGGCCGCCGCTGAAAAGGCCGGCCTGCGAAATGTCCATGTCGGGAATGTGCATCTGCTGGCTTAAGACAATTAACCCATAAAACCAAAAAGTTTTCTGACCCCAGTACGATCTGCTGACCTACGGGGCAGGCAGGATTAACAGGATTGACTTGATTTTTTTTCACGGCTTCCAGCCTCCGGCCCATAGGGCCTACGCCTCGGTGGGATGAAGCCGAGAAAACACAATTCCGCTTCAGCGGAAAAAAGGACCGATGAATCAACAATAAATGTTTTTTACGTGGCCTTACTGTCTTGATAAGGCAATGAGTGAACGATTTCCTTCAAAGAGGGATGATCCTTTTTGCCTTTCTTCTGGAAAGGCAAAAATATCTTTGTTTATCCTGTAATCCTGTCTAAAAATTAATGCTTTTTTGGCGAAAGACTAACTCCGGAATGCGGTCATGGGTTCATGAATCAGGTCATTTTCTCTGAAACGTGTGGGTCTTAACGGGTGAATATCTTCGGTTTCGGCGCGGCCGTCCACGATCAACTCGGCCACGATCTTCCCGGTTGCCGGAGAGTGCTGGAACCCGTGGCCGGAAAAACCGGTCGCGCAGATAAAATTGGTCAGTTCCGGAAAAGCGCCGATGACCGCATGGTGATCCGGGGTCACTTCATAGTGGCCTGCCCAGCCCCGAACCATCCGGGCCTGCTCCAGAACCGGCACCCGGCGGATAGACTCGAACGCCGTCCTTTCCTCGGCATTAAAATCGACATTCTGACTGAACGATCTTTCGCCGGTGGGGCCGCCCAGAATCAACCCCCGGCCCTCTCTTTTTAAGTAGCATCCGGAATCCATATCGATGATCACAGGAAAGGCATCCGGAATGGCGTCGAAGGGCGCGGTAAAAAAGAGATGTCGCTTAAGGGGCGCCACCGGGAGAGCGAGCCCTGCCAGCGCAGCCACCTCACCGGCCCAGGGTCCGGCGGCATTGACGACGATATCGGCCTTGATTTCGTGTCCGCTCTGGGTTTTCACACCCATTGCTTTTTGGTCTGAAATGGAAAATCCAACCACCGGATTCCGTTCCAGGAACAGGGCCCCGCCTTGCCGGGCCTTTTTGACAAAGGCCTGAAGGGCTTCTATGGGACCGTAAAAACCGTCATCTTTTGTATAGGATCCCCCCACAAGGTCATCCACCCGGATAAACGGCCATCGGCGGGCCATGGCCCGGGGTGTGAGCAACTCCACCGGAAGGTCCAGGGTTTCCATCAAATTCGACGTGTTTTCAACGGCAGCCCATTGTTCTTCTGTTTTTGCCAGAAAGAGATACCCGTAAGGCTTGAAATTAAGATCAACGCCGAATTCGTCTTTAAAGCTCCGGAACACCTCCCTCGATATCAACGAAAAACGGATGTTGATGGCCGTGGAAAATTGGGTTCTTAGGCCCCCCAGACATGCGGACGTGGCGCCCTGGGCGCCGATCTCCCCCGCCTCCAGAACGGCCACGTCCCGGAGCCCCTTTTGGGTCAGATAATACGCAATGGCGGCGCCGATAATTCCGCTGCCGATGATGACGACCTGTGATTTTGCGGGTAATATTGACATGGTTTATCTTTAATTGATCAGGTGTGATCCCAGAGGGTTCAAGGATTCAGGGATTCAAGGGTTCGAGTGACCCGCCACAAAACAGGCGGATAAAAATGCTAAAGAATTAAAAAGATTTTAAAATCCGGCAAAAGTCAAAGACAACCATGGATTACATTAGGATGCTTTATGTATTTTAGGGTTCTGTTTGCGAATTGGGCTCACTAAAAAAAGACATCGCAGAAATAGAAAGAATGTTAAAGGCGCTGATAAAGTCTTTAGAAAAAATGTCTTTGAACCCGGAACCGCTTAACCTATGTACTATCATTTCTCTGAATTCATCAACATAAAATTATTTTACGTAATATTTTAAGGATGTTCGTCCTTTGGCAGGGAGCAGGGGATAGGAATTAGGAAATAGAAAATAGGAATCAGAGGACAGAAGGCAGAGGGCAGAAGGACAGAAGGTTAGAAGGTAGGAAGGTTAGAAGGTAGGAAGGTAGGAAGATAGGAAGATAATCCAAAAACCTGGGCCCTGAGCCCTGAGCCCTAACCCCTGACAAAACCCTTAAAGACTGGGGTTTCGGGTGGTGCGGCGCCATCTGTTTGAATGTCACCATGTGGCACGAGGGGTTCGGTCATATAAAACCTTGAAATCACATAAAATTTGTGTTAAAGGGAGAAGGATCTTCCTTTGTCTGCAATATCGATCTTATCAAAAATTGACCTGAATTCCTCACATGCGAAGATTCCCTGTAGCAAGATGTAGAACGCTTCAATTTTATTGGACTCAATTTGTACCCGTTTATCAAAATATTTGGGTCCAATAATACTAGTTAGCAATGACAAAATATAAATAGATGTTTTTTTCAAAAGACCAAATAATTGAATCTATATTTTTAATTTTGAATCTAATACCGTTGTATTTATTTCTGAAAGCAGTCTTATACAAACTTTTTATTAAAATAGCGTGGGGTGAAGATAAATTTTACAATGATCCTACGTTCAGGCAGTTTATGAGTGTTTTTGTTCATCTTAAACTATGTCCTCATCCAGATTTAAATATTGAACAGCGAACTAAATGGGCTTCACATTGGTGGATATACGGTATCGCTGCTTTCATTATAAGTGCTGCACTTTTGTTTTTAGGTGAAATCCTTTTGCATTCTTGAAAAAATCGTGAATCATTGAAGCTGCTATGTAACCCTGCGCTTGCTAACATCCGCCTGGAGCAGACGGGGCAGGAAAATCGCGGTTTAACGTAAAAGTCTTTAGAAGTCCGGTCCAAGATAGGGCCGCTGCTCAGGCAGGGCGTTCTGAAAACTTACAGGACGTAATTACAGTCAACTATATGGAAAATGACCAAATTGAAGTAGATTTGGAAGAACACACATGAAAGCGATTTTGCACACAAAATTCGGACCACCGGATGAACTTCAGCTCAAAGAGGTAGAGAAACCTGTTCCTAAAGACAATGAGGTATTGATAAAAGTTCATGCGACAACAGTAACATCCACGGACTGTAATGTTCGTAATTTCACATTTGTCCCTGGAGTGTTCCAGCTCCCCGCGCGACTATTCATGTTTGGTGTATTCAAACCAAGAATAAGTATATTGGGGATTGATCTGGCTGGAGAAATTGAAACGGTTGGTAAAGATGTAAAACGATTTAAAGAAGGCGACCAGGTTTTTGGAACACCCGGAATGACTTTTGGAGCCCATGCCGAGTACACATGCGTGCCGGAAGACGGGGCGCTGACGATAAAACCGGCAAACATGGCCTGGGAGGAAGCAGCAGCCATTTTTTTGGGGGCGAGCACCGCGTTGTTTTACCTTAGGGATAAGGGGAATATACAGGCCGGACATAAAACACTTATCTATGGTGCTTCTGGAGCTATAGGTACCTATGCGGTGCAGCTTGCCAAATACTTTGGAGCACAAGTTACCGGGGTATGTAGCACTACGAATTTAGAAATGGTGAAATCCTTGGGAGCCGATAAGGTCATTGATTACACGAAAGAGGACTATACCGAAAGCGGTGAGACCTATGATCTTATTCTTGATACGGTAGGCAAAACTTCGTTTTCACGCTGCAAGAAATCGCTGAAGCAAAAGGGTGTTTTTCTGCCGGTGTTAATGAATCTAACAGAACTCGTTCAAATAGTATGGACTTCCATGACAGGCGGTAAGAGAGTCAAGGGCGGGGTAGCGGGCGAAAGCGTAGAAGATCTAGATTTCTTCAAAGAGCTTATTGAGGCGGGAAAGTTGAAACCGGTCATAGATAGGTGCTATCCGCTGGAACAAACTGTCGAAGCTTTTCGGTATGTTGAAAGAGGACACAAAAAGGGAAATGTAGTAATAACTTTGGGGCACAACGAAGGGAGGGAATGAGGGTCGGGCCACAGAAAAAATTTGATATAATTGATAATATGTTTAAACTAATAAATGAGTGAATCTTAGGTGAGGCTTCTGTAGATATCTTTGCGGTGGCCGATTTTGATAATCAGAATCAATAGGATATCATCTTGAATCTCATAAACAATCCGATAATTTCCGACCCGAATTTTGTGAAAGGGATTATCTCCTTTCATCTTGGTTGTATTCGGGTTCGGAAGGTTTTCAGCGAGATTGTCAATTGCCTTGCTGATACGTTTTTGGTCAGGCTTGGAAATCTTCTTAAGCGCTTTTGCCGCAGACTTTTTGACCTCTATCCTATATTTCAAAGTCCGAGATCCTTTTTCAGCTCTTCCCAGGGGATCGGTTCACCGGGCTCATTTTTAGCTTTCCACGCATCTTCTATATCAATTCGGTCCTCTAAATCTTGCAACAATTTAAGCTCTTTCATGGAAACAATGGCGGCAATAGGTTCGCCCCGACGAGTCAAGACAAAGGACTCATTCCCAAACGCTACCTGGTTAATAATATTTGCGAATTTTTTTCTTGCATCAGCAGTTGTTATTTTTTTGAGCATGATAATCACCCCAATCGTTTGGTATGTACAAATGGTACTTTTTGTGCATATAGTACGCCATGAATTGTATGTTGTCAACAGAGAATTTTAATCGAATTATTAAAACCTTATAACCATTGCATCAACGCTGACTGAGATTTCGCTGCGCTTCATCTCAGCAGGTTATGCTCACGTTAAGTGAATTTTCATCTGAGATTTTCCACTTAAAAAAGATCAAATCGAGGCAGAAGAATGGCATTTGGGTGGAATGGGGGTCTGACCACAGAAAAATCCTGATATAATTAATAATATGTTTAAATCTGGCGTCAAATAAGATCTTAAAAGGGCATTTTGGGGGCCAAAAACGCACATTTAAGAGAAAAGTATGGGCAAGGGGCAATGAGATGTGAACAGTGAAAAATGATCAGGGGGCCGAGGGTTTGTATCATCTTCATGAAGCGCAGGCTGCTTAGCGTAGCCCGACCCTTTTTCCCGATGGGGATCAAAAAGCATCGTTAGGAAAGGAAAGATAGATGCAAAAAAACGACATCCCTCCAGAGTTGAAAGAGACCGTTCAGCGCGAATTAAAGCCGGGAGAGCGTGTTTTGTTGAGCGAAATGCCCATTCCGACGTTCTTTACACCCAAAAACACGCAATTGTTGATTTTCAGTATCGTGTGGACATCATTTGCTGTTTTATGGATTGGCGCCGCAGCGAGCTTCTCTGTTCCCGACTTCAAAGACGCTTCCGGTCCATTTCAGCTTATGAGGGTTTTGTTTCCGTTCCTCGGCTTACCATTTGTTTTGTTCGGATTGGGCATATTTACAATCCCCTTTTTCAATTACCGCAACGCATATAAGACTATCTACGTGATAACAGATCGGCGGGCGATAACCTTTGACAACGGGTGGAAAAGGACGGTCCGTTCCTATCCGCCCGCCAAACTGCTGAACATTTATCGGAAGGAAAAAAGTGACGGCACAGGTGATGTCATCATCTCATACGATGAATGGGTCAATGCTGAAAGTGACAGGAAGACCGAGGATCTCGGTTTCTTGCGAATACGAGATCCCAAAAGAGTGGAACAGATGCTGCGTGATCTTGCCAGAGAAGCCGGTATAGATATACTTCCACAGGATTCCGTTATCAAAGGCTCTAAACACTCTTTCAGCTCCATGCAGGAAAGCGTTTTACCCCGGACCAAGGCAGGCATCAGGCTTGGCAAAGTGATTGCCGTTTTAATTTTGTCGATTTCCCTTGGTTATTTATCTCATTCCAGCTCATTTGAAGACTATCAAAAGGGGCAGAACCTTACCTTTAATGAATACGCTGAAGGGTTTGAGGACCACAAGGCAAGACTCCTTGATCATGGTTCTCTATGGTATGACATTCTTCTTGTTTTATTCATGGTGGGGTTCGTAATTTGCAGTTATGAACTTATGGGGAAAGTAGTTGGGTGGGCTTTATGGCGAATCTCATTGAGAAGAAAAAGCCAAAGAAAGACATGGGGGTCGCATCTTAATTATTAATTATTGACGACGGCGTTTCCTTCCTTATTAGAAAGCGTCTTCGATTGTAGGCAAAGTCCCTGGCTGTATGTTGATAGGCGGTATCGCTAAGTGAATGAGGTGAAAGATGGCCAACCAGCTTCATATAGTGAACATGGAGACCTGTAAGGGCGACGGTATCTGTGCTGATATCTGCCCGGAAAACGTCTTGAAAATAGTCGACGGCAAGGCAGTAACGGTGGAAAGCCGCGCGGGTGAATGCATCATGTGCGGGCAATGCGTGGCGGTTTGCCCCACCGAAGCACTCCAGATGCCGAAGCTGTCCGCAGAGGATTTTAAGGAGCTGCCCAGGCTGCCTTTCGGCTACGGCGATTTTTTTGATTTCCTCAAACTGCGCCGTAGCGTGCGCGCGTTCAAAGACCGGCCCGTGGATCATGATTTGGTCGAGAAAATCCTGGAGGCCGCCGCCACCGCGCCAATGGGTCTTCCACCTCATTCAACCGAAGTGTTGGTCATCGATAGGCGGAAGGAACTGGACTTTTTGCTCAAGGTACTTGTCAAAGACTACGCATTCATGGTGAAAGGGTTTTCCAATCCGCTGGGCCGGGCCATTTTTCGACTTACGGCCGGGGCCGAAGATTATTTGGTCTTGAAAGAATACGTAGTGGACCTGGCGAGATACGCCAACGAGGCGTATTACCGGGACGGCTCGGACCGGTATATGTACAACGCACCGATCCTGATGCTGTTTCACGGAAATCGCAGAGCAATGTCCTACGAGGAAAACGCCCACTTGGTCTGCCACCACGCCATGTTGGCCGCCGTTTCGCTGGGTTTGGGAACCACGATCATTGGCCTGATCCCGCCGATCGTAGACCGCTCCAAAGTTCTGCGGAAGCGGTACAGCATCCCGAAGGAGAACAAGGTGATGACTTCGCTTATCCTCGGGCATCCGAAATACAAGTACAAGAAAAGCATCCGTCGGGACCTTGCGGGCGTACGGACCATTTAATCCAATCGATTTCTATCCAAGGCCGGGTTAGATCTGGCATGAATGGGGGTCGGACCACAGAAAAATCTCAATATAATTAATATGTTTAAATTTGGCGTCAAATAAGGTCTTAGAAGGGCATTTTGGGGGCCAAAAACACACATTTAAGAGAAAAGTATGGGCAAGGGGCAATAAAATGTGAACCGTGAACCGTGAACCGTGATCGGTGATCAGGGTTTATTTCAACGCAATGGCCTTCTCAGGGCACATTTCCTGACAGCAAAAACAGGTAATGCACGTGTCCGCATCCACTTTGGGTATGTCCTCATCCATGAAAAGGGCCGACACCGGACACTGATCAATACACGTACCACAGGCAGTGCACCACTCCGGATCAACCTGGGGTCGCAACAGGGTTCGATCAAGTAGCATTCCCTGCATGGCCTCATTGTGCATAATGGCTTCCCCGCCGAGGGGCGGTATTTTGAAATCAGGCAGTGGCTTCAGTTCCCCAAGTATTTCAATATTTTTGAGATCATAGTCCCCTAAGCCCGCTTCCTTTGCCTTTTGAAGGAATCGCAGCAGACCCGGTTCACATCCCATCAGAGTCGCAATAACCGCATCCAGTGCTACGCCATTGTCGGAAGCCAAAATCAGACCGATGTCTCTAAGATCCGGTGACGCCGGGCCGTTGCCTTCCATGCCAACCACGGCATCCACAAGAAAAAGGTCGGGCACCCGGAGTTGAAAAACATCCACAAGCATTTCATGGAAACGCTGGGGAGTCCCTGCAATTTTGTGCAGCCTGGCCTTCTGTGCACCCGGTAAAAATCCGTAACTGTTTTTGATGGCACCGGTGATAACCGTTAGTCCGTGGGTTTTGAATTTCGGCAGACTAATGATGATATCGGCGTCCATCACAGCCTTGGACAGACTCACCCAAGGTAAAAAAACGGGATTGAAATCGACCTTCACAGAATCATTCCCGATATTCTCGTAATGCCCGCAGGCTGCGTCCATCAATCCTGTTTTTTCAAAGCTCTCCTCGTTTGCGCCATAGCTGAACAGTCCGGGATTGTCTCCCACAATGATGGACGCAGGGTCCATTGTTTCTATTTTTTCCGCCACAGCTTTCAGTACAGCAGGATGCGTAACGATGCCTTCATTCCACTGGGAAGCCCGAAGAACATTCGGTTTTATTAAGACCCGTTTATCCTTCAATTTCAATGGAAAGTGTTCAAAAGCCCTGTCCACGGCCTGACGGACATTCTCATAGCTAGCAGGATGAATCATTACTTTGGTCATGATGTTAACTTTCTTTTGGTTTTGTTGTAGCATTTATGCACCTTGCAACGACATCTCTTTCCTATACATCGTTTAGAAGTTCAAGTCCAGGATGGCTGCCGAAAAATATACGCCACAAGCAAGCACAATTGGATCTTGGAACCGTGTTAATTAGACACTATGGTTGCATAAACAACACATCAGATTATACGTTAAACGACTTATACAAAGGCTTTGGGTTGATTGAAGTCACTATCATCGACTTTTGCAACGTCAGGGTAAAATGACCCAAAAAAAATGAGCCAATCAAATTTTTGGTTGTCTTTTCTTATTGGAAGCAGATAAGGTCGCAAGCGTTTTAAAGAAAGTGTCGATGCCCGATCGGGAAGTTTCATGAAATAGTTAAGGAGAAAAAATGTCAATTTTAAAAATCAAGTTACAATTTTTTGTTCTTATTTCAATTGGTCTTTGTTTTGTTTTTCTAACGGGAAGTGCTCTGGCCGGTAAAAGTGATGTTGCCTATATCAACAGCAATAACGATGCATTTGTTCGATCCTTATATCGATCAATTTTAGACCGAAATCCTGATGAAGGCGGGGTCAGAACCTGGATGAACTGGCTGGAGAGCGGTAAGAGTCGTTCCTGGGTGATTACCCAGTTTTTTCAGTCCAAGGAATATCTAAATTTAAATAAAAGTAATGTTAATTATGTTCGGGATCTTTACCAAGGAGTGTTAGGACGTCAACCCGACTCTGGCGGGCTGAATCATTGGGTGAATTATCTAAAACAGGGACGTTCCAGAAGCACTGTTTTGAACGATTTTCTGAACTCAAGGGAATATCGTAGTATTCTTTCGAGGAATCATGCATCAAAAAAAGATGTCCCCAAAATGAGCGGTCTTTTGATCAACAAAAATGGCGTGAAGGCGGAACGTTTAAAATGCTCATAAAATACCCGCAAGGTAATAATTTAATATGTGACGGTCCGAGTAAAGACATTGAATACTGGTTTAATGCAAAACTTCAAGCGCCGATCACCATCGAAACGAAAAAAGATCCGAATTGGAAGCCGCCTTACGGTGGAACCATAAATCCAAGCCAACGGACATATTCAAATATACAAAATATGGGCAATGGCTGGTATAAAGTTGTCAGAAAAAACGCACTGAGCTGCAGTGGTTACAACAAGCCCGGAAGGAAATCGTTTCCGGTGAAATGTGTTGCCACGATGACAGATTCAAAACATCGGAAAAGCTGGCCGGTTCATTATTACACAGTTTGTATTCTAAAATAGCTCAAGAACCCTGGAAACAAATGAATGGCATTATTGATCTATTATGCTTGCACTATTGTTGGAAAAATAAGATGTGGCGTTTCACAATTCTGAATATCGGCACCATTTTGGGATAATCCAATGATAAGGAAATTACTTTACCATGAGACTTTGCAGACCTATTTTGATTTTTCCGTGAAAATAGAGAGTTAAGAGCTCGTAGATTCAAATAATACATGTTGGGCTAATAATAAGGAGGTGTTTTATTGACGAATTTGATGCCTGCAATTTTCATTGGGCATGGGAACCCAATGAACGCATTGTCTAAAAATAATTATACCGAGGGGTGGGCTTCTATAAGTAAATCAATTCCACGCCCCAAGGCCATACTTTCTGTTTCTGCTCATTATTACATACCGTTCTGTATGGTGACCTCAAACCCTATTCCTCCAACAATTCACGATTTCAGCGGTTTTCCAAAGGAACTATACCAAGTAGAATACCCTGCTCCTGGAAGTCCCGAACTTGCCCAGCGTGTTAAAGAGCTGCTCAAACCTACTTCGGTAAGGTTTGATGAAAGCTGGGGACTTGATCATGGAACTTGGTCAGTGCTGAAACATGTGTTTTCCGCTGCTGATATTCCTGTGGTCCAACTAAGTATCGATGAGACTCAACCACCAATATTCCACTATGAAATGGGAAATCGGCTCATGTCATTACGAGAAGAAGGTATTCTAATTATCGGCAGCGGAAATATAGTTCATAACCTGGCTACTTATAACTGGAACAACAAAGATATACCTCCTTTTGATTGGGCTATGAGATTTGAGAAATATGTGCGAGAGATGTTGATTAAAGGTGATTTTAAAGCTCTTATTAATTACCAAAATTTCGGCGATGACGCAATTTTATCTGTTCCGACACCGGATCATTACCTACCTTTTATTTATATACTTGGACTTCGCAAGGAAATGGAAAAAGTAAGCTTTCCGGTACAAGGGGTGGATGGAGGCTCAGTCTCAATGCTTGCTGTTAAGATTGGCTAACTAATTGCCCAACAATTTTCTTCACCAGACTGGTGTTCCGCTGGTGCTCCACACCAGCGGGTGAGAAATGCGTTGGATTTCTTATCTGAAGATAAATCGAGGAAGCCATGCCACCCCAATGTGTGAATGGTGTCACATCTTGACGGGCTGTTGCCCAAATCCAATTATCAAACAAAAAAGCGTATAACTCAAAAAAAGACAAAATTCAGTCATAATGATTTCAGCAGGTTATACATTAGGAAAATACAGTAAGCTCATAAAAAGTGCAAAAAATCGATTTGGGCAGCAGCCCCTTGAATAGTGAATAAAAAAGAATTAATATAAAAAGGTATTTGGTTTTATTTCATTATGTTAATTTGAAGTGTGCCGCATCAATATTGATTAAGAATGATCCACCTCCTGTTTGTGATCATGCTCCATCATGAAACACCCATTAATAAAAGGCAAATTGCGCTAACTGCGGGGTTTGTTGGTTAGATTGATTTAACTATGACCATTAAAAGTCGGGGGAATGAATTTTTAATTTAAATAAAAGCATCCTATTTGTGGAATGGGGTAAAGGATTATAATTATGAGTAAAAAAGATAAAAAAATCATTTTAGTTGCACAGTGTTTAATTAATCCTTATTGCCGTGTGCATGTGCTTGGACAGAATTTCCCTTTGTCACATGAATTAATGGATTATTTAATGAAATTACGGGTAGGTATTATCCAATATCCCTGTCCTGAAACAACAGCAATGGGATTAAAACGCAATCCCCAGGGCAGACAGCAATATGATAATATATTTTTCCGTAATCATTGTAAAGATCTTCTGCAGACTCCATTTCTTATGGTTGAGGAATTCTTGAAAAACGGCTATCGCTTAGTGGCCTACATAGGTCTGCACAACAGCCCTACCTGTGGTATTCACTGGGGTAAACACAAGGTGAACAGATATAACACAGAATCACCCATGCCGGTTGATAACCCTGATCCAAAAGAGCCGGTACTTATGGGTATTATGGCAGAGATCCTATCTGAAAAATTTCATGCCTTGAATATGGATGTTCCCTTTCTAGAATTGCCGATTCAACAGCCACCTGAATCGGAACAAAGGACCAAATTCTGGTTTGACTTAAAGCACTTGGTGGAACCACGCAATCCTGAATATATGGAGCAGAACGGAAATTGAAAAATTGAAGTTGAAGGAAGTTGAAGGGGACAGACTCAAGTAACCCCAGTTTGACGGACACCCAGATAAGGGTAATAATATAGAATGAGGGTCGGACCACAGAAAGATGCTGATATAATAAGCAAAACGGTTAAAACTGGCCTCAAATAAGGTCGTAAAATACTAGGTTAACTGCTATGAGTCTAAAGAAAGTATTTGGAGACTTACTTCAACAGAATGTAGACGTAATAGTGAATCCATGGAATCGTAATATTATTCCCTGGTGGCTTCTGCTCCCCCAAGGAGTGTCCGGTGCTATAAAAAAACATGGCGGCTATTCACCATTCATTGAAGTCTCGAAATTCGGCTCCATTCCTATAGGAGAAGCGCGTCTAACAAGTGCAGGAAAACTGAAATTCAAAGCGATCATTCATGTAGCAGGCATCAATATGTTTTGGTTTGCAACAGAAAAGTCCATTAGGGATTCCGTAGCCTCGGCAATCAAATTAGCTGAAGATAACCGATTCAGATCAATTGCGTTTCCTTTGATTGGTGCAGGCTCAGGTAATCGGGGCAAAGAGTTTTCAAAGAAAGTTATGCTTAGTGCATTCGAAGAAATCAACTCATCATTACAGGTGACACTTGTCGAATACGAAAAATAGAAATTGCTATTGTGGATCTGTTTCAAAAGAGCTCCTTGAAAAGGAAGGTGTTCCAGATGGCTATTGTGGTATCTGTGAGCGCTGTGGCGAACCTGGGCATACCCAACATTTTCCAGGCCCTGTACCATACACTGGCGCTTGGTGCGATAAGTGTGTCAAAATTGTTGCTATAATGTATTGGATCAAGCCTTTTCTCTTTTTGGCTGTTCCATGTGCGATAATTTACTTAATCAGTAAATGGGTACGCATTTAACAAACAAATGCTGCGGGAGACACAATCGGGACCTCTATGATTTTATGCGTTTCATTGAAGCTGGTATGTAATACTTGTTAATCATGCCACGGAAAGCGAGAATAGATGCATCCGTGCGCGTTGGGATGAACCGATGCGGAAGCGAGTACAACCGAGGAAACGGATGCGGGGAAAACGCACGTCAGGGACTGAGTGGGGTGTGCCGGATAACTGGCATTCCTACCCCGACACCGTCAGGAAAAATATGCTTGAAAACTGTCACGGTATGATATATCATCATACCGGAGGTGATTAAAATGGCAGCATCAAAAATCGCAATTACAATTGACGACAAGACACTTAAACGGCTCGATATTCTCGTTAAATCGAAATTTTTTCCAAACCGCAGCAAAGCTATCCAGCAGGCTGTTACCGAAAAACTAATGCGCATAGAGAAAAGTCGTCTTGCCCAGGAGTGCGCCAAGCTTGACCCAGAATTCGAACAATCCTTAGCGGAGGAAGGCTTCTCATCGGAGTTGGAAGAATGGCCAGAATATTAAGGGGTGACATACACTGGGCAGATTTAAACCCAGTCATTGGCAGCGAACAGGGCGGCTTACGCCCTGTTCTTATTTTAAGCCACAATGTGTTTAACGAGAGATCCGGTACTGTCATTGCTGTCGCGATCGCCAGTCAGGCACAAAGGGCTGGTTATCCGCTGACCATGGAACTTGTGGATACCGGGCTTCCAAAAAAATCTTGGGTAAAGATCAGCCAGATTCGAATCCTTTCAACGAAGCGGATCGGCAAGAAAATAGCAAAAGCATCTGACGAAGAATTGGCTCTCGTCACTGATGGTTTGAATGAAATAATTGGCGGTTAGCCACGTGCTGTGCGCTGATGGGAATGGAATGGGGGTCGGGCCACAGAAACATTTTGATATAATCGATAATATGTTTAAATTTGGCGTGAAATAAGGTCGTAGATTCAACTAATACATGTTGGGCATGATTATAGAGTAAAATCCTGTTTAGTTGAAAGTATGCTATAGAGGAATTAATAATAATGGTTTCAGAAAAAATTTGTCTCGAAATCTTACAGATGATGAGAGGGAATAGAGCAACCATCACAAGGCAGTGGCACGACTCTGGAGATAGTGCTCCCCAAACCGATTATGCTGATAACTCTATTACTGTAGGTGACCTGTATCGGCCTTTGCATATCCGGTACGATTTGTCTGAGATTGAAGCTGCTATGAGATGGCTCACGGTTAGTGGTTTTCTTAGTAAGACCGAGTGGGGTTTACGTGGTCCGTGGGTTCACACTCTTACAGAAAAGGCGTGCGTTGTTGCCGACGATGGTTCTTTCTCGGATGAGGATCAAAAGCTTTTCTATAGAATTGATCCTTATGCAGTATTCATAGCACATCAATTTAACCAAGATGACGAAGAGCTTGTAAATTACATTAAAGGTACAGTGCTTGAACCAAACGGTTTTCATTCACTTGATGGCAAGGCTGAAGGCTTGGAGGAGTTCCGGCATTCAATATTAACAAAAATTAAAAAAGCCCGTTTCTTCTTATGCTTATTGACTTGTCGAACCGCCCTTGAATCAGGTTCATTTGTCTCAAGCGTTTGGCTATATCAAGAGATAGGAGCAGCAATCGCATATGGTAAAAAACCATTGTTGCTGGTGGAAGAGGGAATTGATCCCCATTACGTGGGTGAGCTTCAACGTGTCTATGAATATACCAACTTCAATAGAAGCAACCATCCACGTGTATTCAAGTCCATATTACAAAAATTAAATATAGATCTTGAGTCTGCTTTGATCCCTCTTCCTGGTGTATTACCAAACAGTCCCCAACCAAATGCTGGACGCTGACCGGGGTTACGCTGGCGCTTCACCCCATCAGGTCAGCACAACCGTTATGTGAAGAAAAATATATAATGAATGCGTCAACATTAATGTGGGGAGTGATATTTGGATCTATAGGATTAGGATTCTTTGTTTATGGTAAAAAACAAAAAGCTATCATTCCGCTTTTAAGCGGCACAGGGTTAATAGTCTTCCCATATTTCATTTCGAATGTATTTATTCTTGTCATTACAGGTATTGTTTTTGTGGCCTTGCCTTTTTTTATCAAAAGATAGGGCACTTTATTAATATGCATTAAAACGGAATAATGGATCTCAAAATTGGTTTATAGCTTAACAACAGGAGAAATGGGGTTTGACCACAATAACCTATAAGAAACATTCAATAAATTAAAATATTAGACACGATTTTTGAGCTTAGAGGTAGATAGCTTGGTCAGATCCCAATGCCCAAATACGTGGCGAGAATCTTAACAACATAGGTGAACAGTTTAATATTAAAGCATACAGTACTGTAAGCAGCATATTACGAAGAGTTTCGAAGCTTAAAAAATATGACAGGAAAATTAAAAAACGGATAGGGAAAATTCAAGATAATATTAACAAGGGTCAAAAGTAGACTTGACCCCATTTTCGACCCCATTTTTTGTATCCTTTCCCATTTTTTGGGCCGGGTTATTGCCTGCTAAAAAATCAACCGAAGGATGCACCCCCCACCTTCCTAAATACAACTTTTGTTTATAATTCATAGGTTGTCAAACCATGTAAAATTTGATACCGGATCGATGTTATCCGACAAACGGAGATAAAGAGAAAAAACTGTAGAATTCATTGTTGGGGTTTATTTCGTCCTAAAAAACCTGGTCCTCTGGGCCAGATCAGAGTTCTCTGGCTCTGCCAAAAGAATAGCTGCAAGAGTTTGAAGTGAACTAAAGTTAAGGAATTCTACCAATTATATAAAATCAATGGAGCGAAGCGACTCCATAACTTTAGGCATTTTAGATCACTTTAGGCACTTTTGACTTGTCTGGCTTTCAGGGAAACAGCCCCTTTTAGGGGTAAACCAAAGCCTGGTCCT
>JAQYVT010000160.1 GCA_030145345.1 Desulfobacterales bacterium | reverse complement strand
GTTTGATTCCAATCACTTTCCCTGTCAATATATCAATACCCGTCCCCAATCTTCCTCCAGTCTCCCTCTAATCAAAATGATTTTGGCTAAGTCGGGTGGTCGGGGCTAAGCTCGCGTTACCTTCTCCATTAGCTTACGATAATAGACATAGTTTTCAAAGGGAACATCCGCTCTTACGCGCCCGTCTGCCAGGGGTATGTAACCGCCGCCGGCCAGCAAGGGCGGTACCTTCTCCTCAACTTCATAGCGGATCGCCTCCTTGTCGCGCCTTAAAGCGTCAAGATCGATGCCGCCAATCAGTCGCAAATCAGTACCGAACTCGCGGCGCAGATTGCGATAGTCCATGGCCTCAATGTTAACCTCGCAAGCCCAAAGACAATTGAAGCCCCACTTGAGAATGCTTGGGATCAGTATCCGGGCATTGGCAAATGTACGCAGGATAATTGTTTCGATTCCATACCGGTTCAGTACGTCAAAGACCGGTTGATAGCTCGTCAGAACGAACTCCTCATACATTTTCGGGGACAGCAGGGGGCGATCGTTTCCGCCGATGGGCTCTGAGAAAACAGCGGCATCGACTTCAACCTCGGTCAGAACTCTTTCTGCCATTCGGGCCGCAAACTCACCCTGGATGGCCAAAGCTTTACGCACGAATTTCGGGTCTTTTATGAGGAGACGAACCACTTCGGAAAACCGATCCCAGCCGTACACTCCCATTGACAAGAAAAAACCTCGGTGCACCCGCAGCATGAGAATGTGATCGCGGGATCGCCAGGTGCGGACCTGCCGGGACCATTTCCACGGCAGTCGGCGGGAATCATTCGGATCTAAACTTTTCCTCAACACATCCAGTTCATTCCGGGAAGCGGGCCATTTCTTTAGCTCGGGGCGGGGTTCCAGATCCACTTCTATTTCTTCGCGCCGATCCGTAGAGAACATCTTAGAGAGTTCCGCCTTTTTGGTCAGCCCCTGTGTGCGCCAGGCTTTGATAACATCTTTTCGAATGCCCTCTTCAAAATAGGGGACGCGGTCGGCCTTTTCGTACCGCATGGTTTTCAAAAATCGTTCGCGACTCGTCATTTGCGTACCCATCCTGTGGTTATGAGACTAGAAGCCATCTCAAAATAAAGATTTTGATTCAAAATCAAGGCGGCGCCGAGTTTTAACCCGCAGGCATACTTCCAGTATGTCGAGGACTTAAAACGAGGTTCCAACGCCGAGTTTGGGCCAAAAGATTATTTTGAGATAGCTTCTATCAAGTTTCGGGCGATAGCCACAGCACCGGCGGCATCCGGGCTGTATCCATCGGCTCCGATTCCAGCGGCAAAAGACGCGGTCACCGGCGCGCCGCCGACCAGGGTCTTCAAGCTTCCCCCGCCCTTGGCCCTGACAACGGCAACAACCGCTTCCATCTCCGCCAAGGTGGTGGTCAGCAGGGCGGAGAGGGCAACAATATGCGCCTGATATTTTTTAGCAGCAGCCAGCAACTTGCCCTTACTGACGTCCACACCCAAATCTATGACTCTATATCCGGCACACTCCAGCATCATGGCCACCAGGTTCTTGCCGATGTCGTGAATGTCTCCCTTGACAGTGCCAATGACGATGGTACTTTTAGCCTTGATGTCGGACCTTGCCAAATAAGGCCCGAGAACTTCAAGACCGGCTTGCATGGCCTCGGCTGCCGCGAGCATCTCCGGCACAAAAAAAACACCCGCACTAAATTGCCTGCCGACCTCATCCATAGCGGCAATCAGAGCTTGGTCGAGGATCGCCAGCGCGTCCGCGCCCTGATCCAGATGGGCTCGTACCAGTTGGGCGGTCTTTTCCTGATCGAGATCAAGGACCGCGTCGACTATGGCTTTGGGTTCCATGAATACCGTAATATTGGATTGGGATCACTCATCCTGATATCCCTTTGCAGCTTGCTGTGTTGGCCCAGCACTTCGGTAGGTTTTTCACCAAGGAAGCGGGGTCACATCTTGATTTGTGATTTAAGTCGTTTGAATTGTTTCTTAAATTTGCTGTCTTTAGATATTCTTGCGCGACTGATATTTGCTCGGCGGCTGATCGAGGAATAGGTCAGTCCCAGAAGATCTCCTATTTCCTGGTTTTTATATAAACCGGTTTCCCACAGCAGGTAAATTAATAAATCGCGCTTGTCTCTATATTGCTCGGATATTCTTAAAGAGCGCCTATAATCTATCAGATTGCAGTCTAAAATACTTGCAGCTTTTTCCAAAAGTGCTTTAGGATTACTCAGTCTTGACAGTTTGGCCTGTTGTGGGATTTCGGCATGGGCACTGTCCGTTAAAAAGGTGGTTTTGAGGTTTTCGACAAATTCACTTGTTCCCAGATATAAACCATGGCGAAAATCTTCCCATAGTCGCTTTTCTTCTTTTGAGTATCGTTGTACTTTTTCCCGGTATAATCGATGACGCTCCTTAGTTCCAAACTGTGAGAGAATTAGATCCAGATTCAACCATTTGGGATGTGCCTTTCCGTAGGCGTAGGCTGTATAGCTGCTCCAGGTATAATCCACCAAACGTTTGACTATCCCGGCCCGTAATGGATTTCGATGAATATAACACGAAAGCTGCAAAAGATAGGCGTCATTCTGAACAATGATGTTTTTAAATCGACCCTGAAACAGATGGCCCGATCGAAAATGTCTATTATTGAATCGCCGCGTATAGGTTGCTCCCATCCATTGCATGGCTCTGGACAAATTGGCTTGGTTGGTCCGGAGTAAAATATGGTAATGGTTCCCCATCAATACATAGGCGAATATGTCGGTTTCAAAACGTGCCGACATCTCACCCAAACAATTCAAAAAAGACACTCGGTCTTCGTTGTCCCGGAATATATCCTTGTGCTCATTTCCCCTTGAAAGGACATGATACAGAGCACCTTCAAATTCGATTCGCCACGGTCTTGCCATGATGCAAAATTATCATTACCGTTCATTAATTGTCAATAGATAATCACTAATCAAGATGTGACCCCATACCCTCATAGAATTTAAGGGGCGTCCCTCAAGTTCCCTTTGCTCCAGCCATCAGCGAGAATTCAAATTCAAACTTGATTGAAAAGAACTGTCAAATAGGATATAGAATTTATTGGAGATGGCTTGTAGGAAAGGTACAATGATTATCGAGGTAAAAAGAGACCTGTTGCAAGATATTGATATGGCATTCATAAAAAAAACACGGCATCGTTATTAATAGAAAGGCGTGCGATCATGGTATACACCCATGAAGAGCTTCTCGGCCACACCAGGCTTCCTATCTCCATTGCAGAAATCATACTTTTTATTATCATTATCTATCTTCTTGTAGCTGGCGGTGGGAAGTGGCGGTTGTGTCTGGGATCTTTGCTGCTGGTCTTCTGGCTTGTCCTCGTGAGCGGCAAGTTTTGGCCAGCGCCTAAATTTGAAATTCCCAAATCTCCGCTGTCAGTAAAAACCGTGGTCCGGGAAGATCCAACCCATGCCAATTTTGTCTGGAACCCTGAATACCGAGTGGGTTTCTGGTGGCACTTGTTCCCAGTTAAAAAATATTTTTTGATTTATAACCGGATCCTTGAAGAAAAGGTTTTAACACCAGCCGATTTCATACAATCCACCCCCCTTTTCGACCGGGATTTGACATTGGTTCATAGCCGCGGCTATATGGTGCGTCTTTATCTTTTGGCACTAACCCCGATGGGTTTAATCAATGGTGAAAATCCCATCAGCTGGAATATTTTTAAAAAATTAAAGGTGGCCTGCGGAGGTACGTATCTGGCATGTAAAATCGCTCTTGAGAAAGGGATGGGGATGAACTTGGGTGGAGGTTTTCACCACGCCTTTGCCAGCCACGAGGAAGGTTTTTGCCATTTGAACGATATGGCGGTGGCGATTCGCAAACTTCAGGTAGAACGTTACATCGACCGGGCAATGGTTATTGATTGTGACGTGCACCAGGGTAACGGCACCGCTTCCATATTTCAATGGGACGATACGGTTTTCACTTTCAGTATCCACCAGGATGACATCTATCCCTATGAAAAAGCATATAGCAACTATGATATCAGTCTCCACGGGAGTTTGCGGGTAGACGATGAGAAGTATCTGGAACAGCTCGAGGTGCTGCCGGACCTGATAAAAAAGCATCGCCCCGACCTTGTGATTTACCTGGCCGGAGCGGATCCGTTTAAGAAGGACCGTCTGGGCGGTTTTTTACTTACCAAACAAGGTCTGATGGATCGTGATGTCTACGTGTTGAGGCTGTGTGCCAAGCTGTCTATCCCCGTAGCGATTGTTCTGGGAGGTGGCTACGCTCCCGATATCGACGATACGGTGGAGATTCATTTGAACACCGTTCGAGTGGTGAATCGCTTGCTAAAAGAGATGCATACTCCTAATAAATAGAGCTGGATATCACGGATTTTAGCAGCAGAAAGGGTTTGTGTGGTACCTGGTAGGTGGTGAGGGCAGACCAGCGTTTACGGTTTTTATCAGTCCGCAGGCTGGAAAAAGCTTTTGAGGTTATGTTAAGTCCCCTATTTCCTTCATGCCATTCTGTTGATACAATCAGATATTTGCTCGTACGAAACCTCAAAAGGATTCAGGCTGAGTAGCTTCGTCAGGCTGATGCTCTTTTGGCCAGAACAGTGCTGGTTTAACACATCCACGGTAATGACGAAGAACCGCCATTGGCTGAGATTCATTGGATCAACGGTTTTCTGCTCTTGATGATCCAATAAACAAAAAACATAAATATCTGCCTGGCGCTCGGAAATATTTTCTAACTGACCAGTATTTGAATTCCATTTTCTGGCTGGGCGTATGCTGAAAGAAATTTTAGAAAGTTCTTTCTGGGACCAGGATTGAAGGTACGCGGCTGACTTAACTTCGATTCGTTTACCTTTCGGAGTTTTTAAATCGCAAGAATCCCATTCAGAACGAACATTATCGACCAGTCCTAATGCGCTGGCGATAATGAACTCTGCGAAAACACCACGGGTTGCATTACTTAAAAGGTCTGATGCAGACCATCTCCAAAAATCAACAAGCTGAACGGATATTTCTTTCCCATCATTATGCAGTCGCTCTGAACCAGTTTTCCGAGTCACTTTTA
>JAQYVT010000047.1 GCA_030145345.1 Desulfobacterales bacterium | reverse complement strand
GGATAGAGCTTCCGAATGAGTTGAAAGGAAAGATCCAGACCCGGATTCCAGCTGCCGAGTTTTTCACAGGCCGCAGCCAGTTCATCCAGACGACCTGAAAAATCTTGTGCGATGGCCTGCTCGGTATTATTGACAAAACTGCCGACCAACGGAGCGGCATCTTTAAAGTCCCTATAGGAAACCCATTCCGTGTCCAACGAGGGTATTTCCGGGCATAACAGCAGGTATTTACAGATTACGACGCTAATCCCTATGGCCGGCTGTTCCCCGGACGGGTCTTTTATCCCTCGGCCTGAAATCCTGTAGGGCTGTCCGAAAAAGGAGAGGGTCATTTGGTCGCCTTCAACCGTACCTCCCAGTTTTTCAGACCTTGAGTTCAGCTCGATTTTGGCGATCTGATGAAGATAGTTTTGGTAGGTTTCCATGAAAACAGAAGATTTTGCCGTCATCGGTGGATGCTCCTTTTAAAATTATTTTGTACGTGCTAAGGGCGTGCGCTCCCCCGCTTCACTTTGACGTCTACGTGTCTGGTTATTTCAATGACTTAGCAGCGGTGGCATTCCTGCCCCCTCCGCGTTCTCCCGCGAAAAAGCATGCGGGAGCCGCGGTCTCCCCCACTGCTAAGTCATTGAAATAACGAAGCCACTCCGCCAATATCGTTACACGGGGAAGCGCACGCCCTTAGCACGTACATTATTTTTAGTAGAGGCGTTATATTACAGGATGTGTGGCTGTGAAGAAAGGATTTACTTTACTTTTAAAAAATTTTTTTCAATAATATTGATAAACTCCTAAAAAATCTGATTTTGCTCGTTCCGCAAGCAATTTTGGGATTCATGACTCGCTTGGCTAAATTGCAAGAACTCGGGCGAACGCCCTCAAACAGCTTGCAATTTTTAACGCCAGACGCATCATGAATCTTTTTCCAAAATTGCTCGATGTCGCTCACAAAAGACTTTTTACGAAGCCTTCAATGTTGTTGGACGGATCATTTCAATGCTTGTTGAAGGGGACGTTTCGTAGAGATTAAATACTTCCAAAGGGAGAGGGAAATGGATGAAAAAATCGCCATGAAATGCCATGACGTCGATTATAAAATTATCGGAGACGATATACAACTCGTTGAAATCGAGCTCGATCCCGGTGAAACCGTCGTGGCTGAAGCAGGGGCCATGAATTACATGGATGACGGCATCACCTTTGAGGCTAAAATGGGCGATGGATCCCGGCCGGACGACGGGGTTTTCGGTAAACTTCTAAATGTCGGTAAGCGGGTGCTGACCGATGAATCTCTCTTTATTACGCACTTTACAAATGCCGGGTATGGGAAAAAAAGTGTCGCCTTCGCAGCCCCTTATCCCGGGAAAATCATTCCCATTGATATGGCCAAATTCAGCGGCGAACTTTTTTGTCAAAAAGATGCCTTCTTATGCGCTGCTTTGGGAACCGAATTGGACATCGCCTTTACCCAGCGTCTGGGCACCGGTTTTTTCGGGGGCGAGGGGTTTATTCTACAGCGTCTTCGCGGTGATGGATTGGCGTTTGTTCATGCCGGTGGAACCGTTGTAAAAAAGAAACTGAACAATGAACTTATTCGAGTCGATACCGGTTGTTTGGTGGCATTCACCAGCGGTATCGATTACAAGATTGAACGTGCAGGCGGTCTTAAATCTATGTTTTTTGGGGGTGAAGGTCTCTTTCTGACAACCCTGAGCGGCACCGGAACCATTCTACTCCAGAGTCTTCCCTTTTCACGAATGGCCGATCGCATCCTGGACCATGCGCCTTCTACAGGCGGCAAACAAACCGGCGAGGGGTCGCTTCTCGGGGGTCTTGGGGGGTTGATCGGAGGGCGCCGTGATTAAACCTTAATGGCTGATGAAGAATATCGGCCGGAAAAGGAAGATAAACCGGAATCGATAAATTCTATCGAATTTGATAAAGGGGATTGACCGATGAATTTTATCTGTCAAAGATGTGGGAACTGCTGTAAAAAGATTGGAATTCCATGGTCGGAATTGGATCCTCGTCTGGCTGTGGATTATCTAAATATAAAGCTTTCCGATTTTCTCGATCGGTATGGTTTTATCGTCGATGAATATTCCGGTGAAATCGAGAATACGGAATATAACGCAGCACCTTGCCCATTTTTGAAATACGACAGGAATAATGCGGTTTGTAAAATCTATCCGGTTAGACCTTGGATGTGTAAAGGCTACCCTGGGCCGGGAACCGCGTGTATCGAAGGGCAGGTGCGGTCTTAACCCGAATCTCGCCAAGGGACTCCCTTTACCGTCAAGTTTACGGGATCAGGGGGTGCGCTTCCCCGCTTCACTCCGGTGTCTACGTGTCTGGTCATTTCAATGACTTAGCAGCGGGGGCATTCCTGCCCCCTCCGCGTTCTCCCGCAAAAAGCATGCGGGAGCCGCGGTCTCCCCCACTGCTAAGTCATTGAAATAACGAAGCCACTCCGCCAACCCGCCTGCCATGCGAGGCACGAGCGGGCAGGTATCGTTACACGGGGAAGCGCACCCTCTGAACACGTGCGTCAAGTTTCCTGACGCTTGATTTAGACCTGATAAACCTGGTCTTCCCTCGCAATGGGGGATCTCCGAAGGCTATGCCTGTCCCCCAACACTCCAACACGCCATCATTCTCCATTCCCTTGGGAAGCGGGATCTAAGATGGGCCCGTATTCTTTTATGGGGCCGGAGATATCTCCGGCCCCATAACTTTGGTTGACCCAACGGGTGCGAAACTTGCGTGACAACCGGTTATGCCACTTCCTGATACTCCGCATCGACAACATCGTCATCCGATCCGGAAGCGGCCGAGCCTCCCATGCCGTCCGCCGTGGATCCGTTCGGTGACGCATTGGAATGGGATCCCTGCTGGTACATGGTGGTGGCCAGCTTATGGGATCTTTCGGTCAGTGCTTCGGTCAGCCGTTTAATCTCGGAGGCATCGTCACCGTCCATGGCATGTTTCAGGTCTTTCACCGCTTCGTCAACTTCGGCCTTGACCGCGCTGTCGACCTTTTCGCCGATTTCCTTCAGAGATTTCTCCGTGTTATAGATCAGCGCGTCTGCCGTATTCCGGGCTTCCACGAGTTCCTTCTTCTTCCCATCCTCGTCGGCATGGAGTTCTGCATCCCGGACCAGCCGATCGATGTCCGCTTGGGACAACCCCGAAGAGGCTGTAATCCTTATGGATTGATGCTTTCCGGTGGCCAGATCTTTTGCCGATACCTCCACGATACCATTGGCATCGATGTCAAAGGCGACCTCGATCTGGGGCATTCCTCTGGGAGCAGGGGGAATGTCCATCAGTTCAAAACGTCCCAGTGTCTTGTTTCCGGAAGCCATTTCGCGCTCTCCCTGAAGCACATGAACCGAAACAGCAGGCTGATTGTCTTCCGCTGTGGAAAAAATCTGGCTCTTTTTGGCCGGAATGGTGGTATTTTTTTCAATCAGTTTGGTCATGACCCCGCCCAGTGTCTCTATGCCCAGAGACAGGGGCGTAACGTCGAGGAGGAGAACATCTTTGACATCGCCTTTCAAGACAGCGCCCTGAATCGCCGCTCCCAGGGCAACGACTTCATCCGGATTAACACCTTTTCCGGGTGCTTTGCCGAATATCTGGGTAACGCGCTCCTGGACCGCCGGCATGCGGGTCATGCCCCCCACCAGAATCACTTCATCGATATCACCTGCCGACAACCCCGCGTCATCCATGGCCACGCGACAGGGGCCTTCGAGTTTGGACAGCAAATCGCTGATCAAAGCTTCGAGTTTGGCCCGGGTTATCCGGATGTTGAGATGCTTGGGGCCGCTGGCATCGGCCGTGATGAACGGCAGATTCACATCCGTTTCCATTGAAGTCGACAATTCCACTTTGGCCTTTTCAGCGGCTTCTTTCAGCCGTTGCAGGGCCATGGTGTCTTTTCTGAGATCGATTCCCTGGTCTTTTTTGAATTCATCGGCCAGGTAATCGATCAACCGAAGGTCGAAATCTTCACCGCCCAGATGGGTATCTCCGTGGGTCGCCTTAACCTCAAAAACACCGTCTCCGATTTCAAGGATGGAAACATCAAATGTGCCGCCGCCCAAGTCAAACACCACGATCTTTCCTTCGTTTTTTTTGTCCAGACCATAGGCAAGAGACGCCGCCGTCGGTTCATTGATGATTCTCAACACATTAAGGCCTGCGATTTTCCCTGCATCTTTGGTCGCCTGTCGTTGGCTGTCACTAAAGTAGGCCGGCACCGTAATGACGGCATCGGTCACCTTCTCACCCAGGTATTCTTCGGCCGATTTTTTAATATTTGACAGGATATACGAAGAAATTTCAGCCGGACTGTACTGCTTGCCCCTGAGATTGATGCGAACGTCACCATTGCTTCCCTTTTGGATTTTGTAAGGCAGGATTTTGACGTCATTTTGTACCTCCGGCGAATCATATTTTCGGCCGATAAGCCTTTTTACGCCAAATACCGTATTTTCGGGATTGGTAATGGCTTGCCTTTTGGCAATCTGTCCCACCAATCTCTCTCCACGGTCGGTAACGGCAACGATCGAAGGGGTTGTTCTACCCCCTTCGGTATTCGTGATAACTTTGGATTCACCGCCTTCCATGACTGAGACGCATGAGTTGGTGGTGCCCAAATCGATTCCGATTATTTTACCCATTTTCTTCCTCCATCAGATTTAAATTTGGGGGCGGTGCATGATTAACCGCCCCAAGGATCTTTGCATTCTCTTTTCAGAATTATGTTTAATGAGTGCCCAACCACAATTGTAAAATGGGCACAGTGGGTTTCCTATTCATAAATGAGCAAATTTTGTTCGGATCAAGGCCGCACAAGGGTTTGTGGCGAGGCATACTTCCTGTATGCCGCAGCCGGAAACCCGCGGAGAACGCAGATCCGAGCAAAAATGGCCATTTATGGATGGAAACTAATGTACTGTAATCTTTTTCGGTTCCTTCGTTTCGGGTTTCGGGATTTTGATCTCTAAAACACCGTCTGTGTAGTCGGCCTGTATTTTTTCAGGATCGACGTCTTTGGGCAGCGTAAAGGCCCTTTCAAATTTTCCAAAGGTCCTTTCCCTGCGGTAGTATTTCTCCTCTTTAACTTCATTGGCTGTTGACCGTTCACCCTTTAGGGTCAGAACGCCCTCCTTTACATCTACGGCGATATCTTTTTTGTCGATTCCGGGCAGTTCAGCTTTGATGACGATGTTTTCGTCATTGTCATAAATATCCACCACCGGATCCCACCTCCACATGGATCGTTCGCAATGGTCTCTATGGGTTGGACAATAAAGTTCGTCGAATAGATGACGCATTCGATGGCCAAGGGTGAACATGCCGCTCATGGGGTCCCATCTCATAAGTTCCATAATAACACCTCCTTGTTAGTATTTTGCTTCAGAAACCTATGTGGTTTTTTCTGCTGAACCCAAAATAAGAATTAAATATATCATGTCAATAATAATTTTGTTAAATAATTTATATTACTTTTTAAATGACAAATTGTTTAGTAATGATTTTTGAAGGGGTCTTTGACAGGGGCGGGAATTTAGAGGATGATTTGGAGTAATGGATGGAAAATCCGTAAATTAGAACAGGTTCGGTGTTTCATCACGCCACTACGCCAGCATAACTTTGAAATGGCAGACCCTTTGTGAAATCTCAGGAAAAAAGAAACCCAGCGTATTGTGAGCATCGATTTTTAACCGGTCTTCACAATGATTTTCCGGGACGTCGCCTTTTCCACTTTGGGCCGCGCCTTATCCATAAAAATAAAAACTAAAAAAATCATGTCAAGATAGCAAATTAAAATTTTTATTGCATTATCAAAAAAAATAAATAAAATAAGTAATGAATAACCAACATCGACACTCAGGAGGAAAATATGGAAGGGGATGAAAGAAAAGAACGACCCGGAGATGTTTCCTTGTCCCGAACTTTCACCGCAGATTTAAGGGGCAGGCAGTCTGTTCGTGCAACGTTCAAACTTACAGAGGGCTGCATCGATGCAATCAGTATCGTTGCCGCCCATTTAGGTATCAAGCAGAAATCTCTTTTTGATCATTTGGTTGAAGATGCCCGGAATTTAAGATCCATTGCGCGTGAAATTCAGAATATAAAATTATCGCGGCAAGGCCGCATCCAAAAGACATTTGTCATCAGCAGGAAATCGCTGACATCCCTGGATAGCGTATCCAAAAATTACAATGCACCACGGGATGCCCTGGTTGAGTTTTCCGTTCAACGACTTTTGCCGATTATCGCAAGGGAACGGGAAAAGCACGAAAAAAGAAAAGAGGTGCTCGGTACAATCGCCGATCATTTTAAAGAAGGGAAACGGCTGTTGTACCAATTAAGAAATGTATTGGGCGTGGAAGATCCTGTTTGTCAAAAGCTCGAGACCGTGATGGTTGTTTATGAAAATGCATATGCCAATATCGAGTCGTTCGTTGAACGGTCTAAAATTATAGAAAATTTTGAGCCTGATACCCTTAAGGAAATATTTTCGGTCCCAGAGGATTAGGACACGATACACGTCGTTTAACCCAGAAGATTATCCAGTGCCATCATGATGACAAAGCCAACCATAACGCCGAACGTCGCCAGGCGCGATTTTCCTTTGGCGTGTGTTTCCGGGATGATTTCATCACTGATGACAAACAGCATGGAACCTGCGGCAAAAGCCAGGCCAAAAGGTAAGACGGAATGAAACACCGTGACGGCGGCAACCCCCAAGAACCCGCCCAAAGGCTCCACCAGTCCGGTTAACGTCGCAATCCCCACCGCACGCCACCGGCTGTAACCCAGACCCATGAGCGGCATGGCAACGGCCAAACCTTCGGGCATATTCTGCAGCCCGATTCCTATTGCCAGACTGGATCCGGCCCCGATATCCCCGGTTCCAAAACCGACACCCACCGCCAGACCTTCGGGGAAATTGTGAATGGTGATTGCAATGATGAACAACCAAATTCTTTTCATAGCGCTGGAAGGGCCTTCAGGTCCGAGCACAAAGTGTTCATGGGGGATCCATTTATCCAGGCGATCTAAAAAAGCTGCTCCGATCAGCATTCCAAACACCACGACATAGACACCATACCCCGGCCAAATTTGATTGCCGTATTCCATTCCCGGGACGATTAACGAAAAAGAAGTTGCCGCCAACATCACTCCGGCAGCCCCACCCAGCATGGTGTTTAATACCTTATCGGAAACATTTTTTAAAAATAAAGCGGGCAATGCACCGACACCCGTGGCCAAGCCTGCAAGAGTGCTTGCGATGATTCCCATTGTAATTGGTGACATAGGTGCCCTCCATAACGTCTATTGGGCGGCGGGTCATTTTGCTTAATTCAAAAAAGCGGACAAGGCGCCGTGCTCGTGTAATATATTCAATCCGATAGCGATCAGAACGCCGCCGCCGATGGTTTCGGCATATCGACTCAACTGTTTGGCAGACCCGATTTTTTCGCCAATCTGTAATCCGATGATGGTAAAAATTCCCGCTACAATGCCGATGATAATAGCGGGCGTCCAGATAGATACACCCAGTAGCGATAGGCTGAAGCCGACCGCAAGGGCATCGATACTGGTTGCAATGGAAAGTATGACCAGCGTTATGCCTTTGGTGTGATCCTTTTTCCGTTTTTCGGATTTATCGGGATCGAATGCCTCCTTAATCATATGGATGCCGACAAATGCCAACAAGCCAAAGGCGACCCAATGGTCATAACGCTCGATGTAAATCCGGACGGACAAACCTGCACACCAGCCAATGACCGGCATCATTGCCTGAAACAGCCCGAAATGCCAGGACAAACGGAATGTCTGGCGAAAGGAGACATTTTTCAAATTTACGCCGGTCACGATGGAAACCGCAAAGGCATCCATGGCCAAAGCCACTGCAATGGCAAAAATATTAATAAATTTCACAAGTAATATTTCTGATACGATAGAACGTCGAAGGGATTAAACTCAAACCATGCGCCCTTTGAGAAAAAGCCCATCCATTCCGTTGATAAATATGGTTTTATAAAACGACCTCCATGGACACGAACATGGCGGTTACTCTGCACTGAAAAACCTGATCCTTCCCCCCATGGCAGGATTTTCGATGGGCCAAACCTTTCCCGCATTGCGGGAGTCAAAAACAACGGCTATGCCATCTCAATGGGTAAAACTGGAATATTGGAATAATGGAGTGTTGGAGTAATGGGGTTTAAACCCTGTGCTTAAAACAAGATATTTTCCGCTTTTAATACCCAACATTCCAGCATTCCAATACTCCAGCACTCCATCATTCCGGTCAAAATGTACGTTAGAATTCAGCCCTCTGGAGCGGCACCAAAGCCGGGCCCTCTGGACCCGGATATTTACTCCTGAGGCCAAACCGTCCCTGAACGCGCTTCAACGAAATAGCAGAAGCGGTTCCATTCAAACTCCCGCAGTGACACAGGACAGCGGAGCTTTACTTTCCGATCGGTGACGTCGATAACTTCCCAGTCACCATTGCGGGCGCCGCCGTGGATATGCAATTTTTGTCCCACTTTGAACGGATACGGTTTGAAAAAAACAACATCATGTCTATTCATGGTTAACTCCCCAGCCGAATATCATGTTTGTTCCATGGCTTGAAATTTTCTAATAAATTTTCGGTCAATATGATCTTTGATTAAAAAAGCGAGCCTTCCGCCGAACACCAGCCGTTTTTTTCGCAGAATTCCGGTATCATCTCCCATATTAAATATCAGGAGGTAATCCCCGCCTGGATCAAAGGGTTGAAGAACGGTTTCTTCCAGAGATGCCATAAGATTTCGATAAAGAACCGGATTTTGACGGACTGCGTAAACACCCACTTTATCCAGCGGACGGTCTTCAAAATAGATGCAGTCACCCCCCCCGAAAATCTCCGGATACGCCGTGCACTGTAAGTATTTATTGACCCGCAGTCCGTTGTCCGGGCCTGTGGGCAGATTGGATTTTTTGAAAATCGGTGACGGTTTGACACCCAGGGCAAGGAAGATGAAATCCGTGTCATAGCGTTGTCCTGATTCCAGGGTAATCTGACCGGTTTTAATGTCTTTAACATAATCCTTTTCCAGAATTTTAATGCCGCGCTTTTTTAGGGATATGGCAACCTTGCTTTGCATCGTGTTCGGAACGTGCGACAGGAATTTTTTCCCCGCGAAAATCTGAATTTTCGGGGTATTTGGGCCATGATCCCGTGTCAGCCGCCAGACGTTTCCCGCGATTTCAGCAGCAGAAGGCCCGCCGCCGATGATGCTGATCGTTATTTTCTTGCGCGGGACTAGTTCCAGAATACGACTTTGGGCATCCATGAGGTTTTCGATGGGTTTAACTGAAAAAACATCCTTTTCGCCATCGTTAACAATCGATCGAGGAACGTAACTCCCGGTATTAAACGAAATAACATCATATGAAACAGCTTCACCGGATTCAAGGATAACCGTTTTCGCCTCCGGATCCACACGAACAACCTTTCCAAGGATAAAAGCAGCCCCCTGTTTTTCGACGACATATCTCGTGGCAAAACGAATATCCTCGGGTGCATACATTTTGCCGAGCATGCCGGGCCCCATACCGGAGTAGTAATGATATGGCGATGGACCGATAACGGTGACCTGGTGGCCTTTTTCAATGAAATCATGGAGGTTCGCAAGGGTAACCATGTGTGCATGGCCGCCGCCCACAAGTACAAGATGCTTTTCCATGGTCATATCCTTTGAAAAGCTCTAATCCGAGCGCTTCTTTGCCGAACGCAACCTCGCCTTTCCATGCTTTGAACCGCGTAATGTCAGGGCTGATCTGCATCAAAAGAATTTATAGGCGTTAAAAATTGCTTCCAGCGCGTGATACCTCCAGATGTTTTTTCGACCCGTGAGGCATTTATCTCATGAATCCTAATAAGTTTCAATGGGGTGCTAAAAACCCCGATATCCCGGAATTCTATCCAAAATGATCAAAGCGAGTCAAGTTCTGATGAAAAGCAATAGGGTTGCCGGCCAATGGGTCGGCATAAAGGTTGCTAAATTCGAAGAATGCTTATATTTATCGAATACATAAATGGAACGTCAACCTTTATCAACAGGGACGGTTGTGAAATGTCGTTAAATTTTGAAAAGGTAAGCCTCGGAAAACAAAACAAATACTTGGAATATTTTGCCGAATGCCCCCAAAAGCCTTCTGATTATACCTTTTTGAACCTGTGGGGCTGGGCCGAGGTGTACGGCCTTTACTGGGCATGGTCGGATAATCTGGTCTGGATAAAACAGACGGTTCCGGATGAAGTTTTTTGGGCGCCCATCGGATCTTGGGGGGGAATTGACTGGCGCATGTGTTTTGACGATTATTTCAACGAGCAGACCGAATTTTCTCGCATTCCCGAAGACCTGCTGCAGCTCTGGGAAGAAAACATCGGCCACCGAATCATCGCTGAGGACGCAAGGGATCATTGGGATTATCTCTACGCTGCGAATGCGCTCATTGAACTCAAAGGAAAACGGTTTCATAAAAAAAAGAATCTGCTGAATCAGTTTAGAAAAAAATACGATTTCCAATTTGTCCCTTTGGGTGAAGCGATGATCGATATGGCCCTGGCCATGCAGGACGACTGGTGCACCTGGCGTGATTGTGAGTCGTCTGAGGCACTTTCCGCTGAAAATCGAGCGATTTCGAGGGTTCTCGACAGCTGGGAAAAGTTGTACGGGGTAACCGGGGGGGCCATTTTAATCGGTCGAGAAATGGCTGCTTACACCATCGCAGAAACATTGTCAGACGATACCATTGTTATCCATTTCGAAAAAGGCAACGCTGCATACAAGGGGGTTTATCAGGCGATCAACCAGATGTTCCTCGATCATACCAACGACAATTTAAAAACAGTCAATCGCGAACAGGATCTCGGCGATGCCGGCCTTCGCAAGGCGAAATTATCCTATCACCCGCTCGATTTTCTCAAAAAATACCGGGTTGTTCTGAAATTATGAATTTATATTTGAACCCAACATATCTAAAATGAATAATGATGAACTCGTAAAAAGTCTGATTTTTACTCGCTCCGCAAGCAATTTTGGGATTCATGACTCGCCTGGCTAAATTGCAAGAACTCGGGCTAGCGCCCTCAAACAGCTTGCAATTTTTAACGCCAGACTCATCATGAATCTTTCTCCAAAATTGCTCGATGTCGCTCACAAAAAACTTTTTACGAAGCCGTCAATAATGAATAACGAAAAAATTAGGAAGTGTCCATCCACAAATGGTAGATTTTGGTTCGGGGCAAGGTCTGAGCGATTTTGAAACCGGAGGTGCCCGCAGGAAATGCCCTTGGGGTGAATAGCGTGCTATTTTGAGGATTTCAAAAGAGCGAAAACGCCGCCCAGGGCCGAAAGATGCCGTTTGTGGATGGACAATAGGAAGGAGCTGACATGAGACCCGTATGCGTGATCGTTCGAGACGGATGGGGATACAGCGAAGCCCTGCGAGGCAATGCGGTTCGCGCCGCCCAAACACCCAATATCGATTTGTACAAGGCCAAATATCCATGGACACTTTTGGCCTGTTCCGGCGAACCTGTGGGCCTTCCGGATGGATATCAGGGATCATCGGAGGTGGGGCACCTCAACATGGGCGCCGGGCGAATCGTCATTCAAGAACTCAAGCGTATTGACGATCAATTGAGTACCGGTGAACTTTTTGAGTCGGAGAAATGGAAGAAGCTTGCGAACCATTGGAAAGAACGCCGGAGCCGTCTTCATCTATTCGGTCTGCTTCAGGACGAGGGCGTACATGCCCATCAGGAGCATCTCTTCAAGATCATGCGGCGGGCAAGGCTGGAATATCCCGAGGGGGAGATCATCATTCACCCTTTTCTGGACGGACGTGATACGCCGCCGCGGAGTTGTCTGGAATATCTTGCAAAGCTCAGCCTGGTTATGGAAGACCTCGGCGGGTGTGCCATGGGAACGGTAATGGGGCGCTACTACAGTATGGACCGTTCCAGGAACTGGAAACTCACCGACATCGCCTATCATTGCATCGTTGCCTGCGAAGGACGAAAAGCCGTTGACGCCGAGACTGCTGTCCGGGAGTCGTATGCAACGGACAAAACCCCGGATGGTGTGGAGATGTTCGACGAATACATTCCACCCTATGTTATCGGCGACTATGACGGCGTCAAGGACGGCGATTGTATTCTCCATACCAATTATCGCCAGGACCGTGCAATTCAACTGACCATGGCGTTTGTGGATCCAAAATATCCCGGAAAACTTAAGACCCGGCGAACTGTAACCTTTGTGGGGCTGACGCGTTACTGGGATGAGTTCACGGAATACATTCTCGGTGCCATGGACGCGGGGGGCGGTATGAACAACCTGCTCGGAGAGGTTATCTCCAATGCAGGCTTACGTCAGCTGCGAATCGCTGAAACTCAGAAATTCAGACACGTAACCAGTTTTTTTAACGGCAAAGCCACGACGCCATACAAAAATGAGGACCAGATCGATGTCCCAAGCCGTTTCGATCCGGCCACCTTTGCCAGTCATCCCGAGATGGATGCATACCAGGTGACCAATGAACTCCTCGAACGGCTCCAAAACAACCCGTATCAGTTCATTGTGGTTAACTATGCAAACGGTGACATGGTCGGCCATACCGGCGACATGGATGCGGCGACCCAAGCCATCGAAGTCGTGGACGAATGCGTGGGCAAAATTGTGGACCGCCTTCTTGAACTTGACGCGAATATCCTCATCACGGCGGATCACGGAAATTCGGAACAGATGATCGATTATCAGACGGACATGACCAAGACCAGCCACACCCTCAATCCTGTTGAGATAATTTACGTTGCCGGCGATTCACCGGGCAAGCGGCTCATCACGGGTGGTAAACTGAGCGATATCGCGCCTACGGTTCTGTTTCTGCTCGGGTTGAACATCCCGGAGGAAATGACCGCCCAAAATTTGATTGTTCCCTAGTTTCCATCCATAAATGGCCCTTTTTGCCCGGATCTGCGTTCTCCGCGGGTTTCCGGCTGCGGCATACAGGGAGTATGCTTCACCTAAATTGAGCGTTTCAAATAGTGACGGAGTAAAAAAAATAAATTGTTTTAGGCCGTTAAATAGTAATTATAGCCTTATAGTTTCTCACCTGTTGGGTCATTTTGCATTTGTTAAAAAAGGTCACAATTTGAAACCCTCCGGGATTGCCGATTTTACCGAATCTGCTGCGTTATGAGACATTTGCAGTAGCATACTACGGCTGCATGTCTCATGCCTTGCATCTTCGGCAAACTCGACAATCGCTCAAATTAGGTTTCAGTTTGCATAAATGAGACACATTGTCTCAAAAACGTTTTTCCCCCCATTTTTAACACCCGAAATTTTTTTCATTTCTTCCTCAACATAAAGATAATATTGATTTAATGTGCAATTGTGCAGACATGGCATGAAATTTGAATTGTATTCTTAGTGCACACCGGATCTTTTCGTTAAAAGAATCCGGGCCGATCATGAAATTATACCCATTTAAACCCGCTCGCCACTTAAACATAGGAGACAAACAGTGGAGATTGAAAAAGCGATCCGGACAGCCATGGATTACGAAACCAAAATTCGTGATATCTATCGGGATGCTTTCGAAAAGGTTTCCGATCCGGAAGGAAAGCGATTTTTCAAGATGATGGGAGATGATGAGCAGCATCACCTTGATTATTTAAAGCACAAACTCGATTTATGGCAAGAAACCGGGCAACTATCTGCTGAGAAGCTGGAATCTTCGATTCCATCGAAAGAAATTATCCAAAGAGAAACGAAAAAGGTCGAAGCCCATATGGCTCAAAAAGACCTCAGCAGTGTGAAAATCATCCTCAGCAGGGCACTGAAAGCGGAAGTTGAAACAACCAGTTTTTACAAGAACATGGTCAATGAAATGACCGATGAGGGTCAAAAAATGTTCGCCCGTTTTCTGGAGATCGAAGAGAACCACATCGCTGCGGTTCAGGCCGAATTGGACTATATCACGAACACTGGATATTGGTTTGATTTCAAGGAGTTCGATATGGAAGAATTATAAGCAGAATTCCAACGGGCGAATTACCGAACATCTCGACATCGAGTCCATCATGTTTTTAAGTGAGCGATTGACGCAACTTCTTTGTGAAGCGATGCCAGATGTTAGTTGAATTTGCTTGACAGAACCACATTGTGGTATTATGGGTTTATATATAGTTCGTAGATCCTTCCATTAACTGTATTAAAACATGGAGTTGAGCCATGAAAAAAGATAGAAGTCCTGTCCACGCCAAAGGCTACAGAAATGTCTTTTGTCCGCATTATCGAAACTGTCTCGACCATGCCAGTAAAAAATACTGGAACTATTGGAATTGTACGGATTGTCAATATAAATGTGATCAAGAACCCGTTACGGATGAACTCGTATCCAAGGAAAGCACAAATCCATATTACTCGATTTCACCGGCCATCAACGGGAAGTTGAAGAATGTTTCATTATGAAACCCGGCAACACGTTGATAAAATAAAAGGAGGTGAAACATATGAAGCGGTTTACCATACCCAGAGTGGCTCACTGTAGCGGCGGCTGCAGTTTTCAGTCCCGGGCAAGACGTTAAACTGCCCAGACCAACTATTTTTGACCCTCACCCGCATCTGAAATTTTCCCATTTTCATATAGAAATTTATCCCCAATTAAAATTCCCTTGCAGTTATCGATGGGGGCTGGCATAGATACCCTAAAATCAGATAAAAATATCACCATACGAAGCGTTTTAAATTGTGACATTTTTTTGCATTCATATCTACTCGCGGATATGGTCCAATGTCTTAAAGCAATTTAAGGATTCAAAATTATTAAATTAATATTTCTCTGGCGCAATTTGAAACGCTTAATTTAGGTTTGAGTAAAAAAGGGATAAACAGACGAAACATAAACCGGAAACCCATGAAAAGGAGACCCTGAAAGATGAGCAAAAAAATATTAGTGGCCATCGACGATTCTGAAAATGCGTTGCGCGCAGTCGAATTTGTATCAAACTCTTTTTCTACGGACAATAAGATTACCTTGTTCAACGTCATACAAGACACGGCCACCTTATGCAAAATGAACAGTCCTGAGCTAACGCCCTATTTTACATCTCAACAAAGCGCTTTTTGTCTGCTTGAAGATAAAAAAAAGGAGTTGGTTGGGCAAGCATTGAAAAAAGCCAAAGCCATGCTTTTGGATGCCGGATTCGACGAAAACAATATCACCACAAAAGCAGAGTTCAAAAATAAAGGGATCGCCAGAGATATTATACAAGAAGCGCAAGACGGATATAACATTATCGTCATGGGCAAAAGGGGTGTGTCAGGAATCAAAGATTTCCTGTTGGGGAGTATTTCTCAGAAAGTTTTCAACTTGGCAAAGGATGTGTCGGTTTTATTTGTGAATTAGTTTCCATCCATAAATGGCCCTTTTTGCCCGGATCTGAGTTCTCCGCGGGTTTCCGGCTGCGGCATACAGGAAGTATGCCTCGCCGAAAACCCTTGTGCGGCCTTGATCCGGACAAAAATTCCTCATTTATGAATTGGAAACGCTACGTGCCCATTTAACAATTGTGGATGGACACGAATTAACATTATTTTACCCATGAGTTTAGCCGGTTGAAAAAATGTTCAGACGGTTCAAATGATTCATTGGACCCTATTTCGGGCAGGTTGACATTGCATTTTCGTTGTTCTATGGTTTTCAAAAAATTTTGAGGTGAATGTCATCGAAATCATATCCACCCTAACGGAGATTCAGGCGCGCTCCGACCGTATGCGCCGACAGGGCAAGACAATCGTTTTGGTTCCCACCATGGGATTCCTCCATGAAGGCCACCTGTCCCTGATGCGGGAGGGGAAATCCCATGGTAATGATCTGGTGGTGAGTATTTTTGTAAATCCCGCCCAGTTCGGTCCCGGTGAAGACTTAGAGACATATCCCAGGGATCTTGACAGAGATCTTGACCTGGTTCGAAAAGAAGGCGTAGATGCAGTATTTGTCCCGGATGTCCATGAGATATACGGAGACCGATTTCAGACCTATGTGGAACTGGAGAAACTGCCGAATCACCTGTGTGGAAATTCGAGGCCGGTGTTCTTTAAAGGCATTGCAACCGTCGTCGCCAAACTGTTTAATATTGTCAAACCCCATGTGGCTGTTTTTGGACAGAAGGACTATCAGCAGCTTGTGATCATACGCCAAATGGTGCGTGATCTTAATTTTGATATCACCGTCATCGGATCCCCCACGGTTCGGGAACCTGACGGGCTCGCCATGAGTTCCCGAAATACCTACCTGACACCGGGACAGCGGGTGAGTGCTCTGTCCCTGTGCCAATCCTTGATCAACGCACAGGCGCTTCTTGAGAGTGGAGTTCGAGATGCAGCAGAAATTATCGACTCGGCAACAGATCGGATACGATCTCATCCGGATACTGAAATCGATTACATCGCCGTCTGCGATCCGGAAACCCTGGTGGATGTCAAAACCATTGACAGGCCGGTACGGATGGCCCTTGCAGTCAAAGTGGGAAAAGCCCGCCTCATTGACAATATGCTTCTGAAACCATAAACTTACCTCGATGTACCCAAAGACGCAGCGGTCTGCTTAAACTCGATTCGGTGCCGTCCGTTCTCATTTTAGGCTTTCTTTTGCACGAGATTTATCCGAATCTGGAGGATCGAACCGTTGAAAAAAGACGGTTAGATTTCGAAACGACGATAAGGCGTGCAAAACTCGAACAGGAAAGAAAACAGCGCGTGTGGTTAAAACCTCAAAAACAAAAGGCCAATCAATGAATGCAAAGACCTACGCGGAGATCAATCTGGACCATCTGATTTTCAATATCCGTGCCATCCAACAAAAGGTTTTCCCGTCCGAGATAATTCCGGTGGTAAAAGCGGATGCCTATGGGCACGGTGCTGTGGCCGTTACAAAACGTCTTGTGAAAGACGGTTTTAAAATTTTTGCGGTGGCAAAGTTTCAAGAGGCCATGGAATTACGGGAAAGCGGAATATCTCAGCCGGTACTAATTTTTGGCAGGCTGTTTCCAAATGAAATTCCAGGGGCCATAAAGGCCGGTTTCAGAATCACCCTATTTGGTGAAGCGGATATCCGCTGGATTGAAAAAGCCGGCCAGGAAAAACCGGCAAACGTCCATGTGAACGTTGAGACCGGTATGGGAAGAATGGGTGTTTTTCTGGACCGGGAACCCGCTTTCTTCAATGCCCTATTGCAGTCAAAACACTGTATTTGGGAAGGACTTTACTCACATTTTTCCACCTCGGATGAAACGGACAAGACATACGCAAACCTTCAATTGTCCAGATTCCAAAAGATACTTTCCCGTTTAAAAGATAAAAAAAAACAACCGCCCATGATTCACATGGCCAACAGCGGTGCGGTTTTGGATATGCCGGAAAGCAAGTTCAAAGCCGTTCGACCCGGTATATTGTTGTACGGTCATTACCCCTCATCAGAGACGTCTCGATCGATAAAACCCAGACAGGTGATGACCTTGAAAACATTTGTGGCCCATATACGGAAAATTCCGGCCGATTTTCCGGTGAGCTACGGCAGACGATGGATATCAAAAAACCCCACAACAATCGCTGTACTGCCCATCGGTTATGCAGATGGGATTCGCCGCGACTTGACGGACAAAGGTGAAGTTCTCATCAAAGGAAAACGGTACCCGATGGTCGGTCGGGTCACCATGGATCACATCATGATCGATGTGGGCAAGGACCCGGTAACCCCCGGAGACGAGGTGATTATATGGGGTGATGGGGCGCAGGATTCCATTCAACTCCTTGATGTTGCAGAAAAATTAGGAACCATAACGTATGAATTGACCTGTGGCGTATCCAAACGCGTTCAGCGCATTTATATTGGAGATCAATAACGAACCTAAATTGAGCGTTTCAAGTTGTGCTGTTTTCAAGAACTCGTCGCAAGCGCTTCAAACAGCTTGAAAATTTTAACGCATCACCGCTTGAAACACTGGATCCCCAAATGATCAGATATTGCTCGCAAAAGACTTTTTACGAGTTTGTCAGTCTGCTTCGCTCCACGGTTGGAATCGTGGCGGGGTGGAATAACGGGATGTGGAAGGAAAATTATTTTGTATCTTGCCCAAAAGAAAATTAAGGGTCGAACGCATTATGCTATCCGTGAATCCTACCGGCAAAACCGTCAGTTTTTAAGCCGGGATTTGTTCGATCTGGGAACCGATCCTGCCCGTTTCATCGTTTATCCCGGCGGCAATTCTTTTTACATCCACGAATCCATCGAAGAACGGCTGAATTCGCTGAACATTTTTCCAGAACACCATGAGGTGGAAGATATATTCTGGCGTTTTTTGGCCCCGGACATCCGAAGGGCCCTGGAAACCTTTCGGAACCGTCAGATGAACGCCAAAAGCCGTCGGGTCCCCAAGACGAATAAAACACCGGCTGAAGATCAGTTTCATATTTTCGACCGGCGTCGAATTCTCTATCTAAAGTGCGGTCGAACGGACCAGCGTAATATGGCCAGGGCACCCCGTTCGCTATTTCAAGTGCTCAAAGCCAAATCCAGAGATGAAATCGAACAGATGATCATGGAAATGGAGAGAATTCTGGGGGGCCGAGAACTTAAAAACTATACGTATGTTATCTTTAATCTACAGAACTTTTTCAACGTGTGGTTTGCGCAGACCGCACCGAAAATGCTGGACCCGGAAAAGGTGGATGAACACTTTCTGGAGGAAATCTGCCGACTGAACGGCGATCCGGGGTTCTGGGGTGGAATGGAATCCGGCGGCAGGTTGCATGAATACCTGGTTCGTTATGTGCTCATGTATTTCGATTACGATTACGCGACCGAATCATTTATTGAAGAATACATCCGGAATTTTATCAACAGCCGGAGGGATTATCGACCGCCGTTGAAATTCCGGAAGGCCGACCTGGATGAAGCCGGAGCCTTGTTCAAAGTGGCCCCTGAAGCATTGAAAAAAATGAGTCGTAAAGACCTGGTTCAACGCTACCGGCAGCGGGTAAAAAAACTTCATCCGGACCAAGGCGGTGACCACGACAGGTTCATCAAGCTGACCCGGGCTTACCATGAGTTGCTGAGGTCCAAGCCGTAAGTAAGACAGATCTCTCAATTTTCAATCTGTTCGATGATTCCGTCATGGGAGATAATTTTCCCGTCTTGATTAAATACGACATTATTGTCGAGAATAATCAGGCCCGACGTTTCGATCACCTTTTGTTTGTATTCCCATTGCCGCTGTATCTGATATTTATGGAGTTTAAATTGCCAGAAAAGCCAGAGCAGCAGAAAAATCAAAATTCCGGACACAATCACGCAAAGAAGAATAAAAAGGTAAAACGCCGTCTTTTCGCCGATACGTCCCAACACCCTCAATATGGCATCGAATTTAAACAAGACGGCGGAACTGATCCCCAGAATAAACAGACCGGCAAGGACCGGCACCTGCTGAATTATGGAAAACAAAAATCTGAAGCTGTGCCCGAACCGTTTCATTTTGGTCCCCACAAAGGAACTTTCTTCCAGATCGAAGGCCCTTTGCTGGCTGCCATATAAATAATAGTTGAACCCGATAATAATAAGGCCCACGATAAACATCAGAACAATCGGGGCCATAAAGGATACGAAAAAATACTGTTTCCAGGGAAACGGTCCTTTTTCGGGGCCGATGGAACCGATAAAATGGGCGATAAATATGACAAATTCAATTCCCGAGGTTAAAAGAAAAAGGGTGTCAAAATACTCTTTGATCTCTGTTTTCTCAAGAATAGCGGCGATACCGATTCTGCTTTTAACTCCACGATCTTTCATGAATTCATCCTTGCTGAAGAAATAACATGATAAAATAAGATGCCGTTATTAACAGACCGAAAATTTTTTAATATCCAAAAGAAGAATTTTTGTCAAACCTGTATTTAAATCCAAAAAATGAATTTCATTTACCACCTTAAAAAATCGATTGTCACCGGCCGATTCCTTTGAAAGATATTGTCAATGTAAAATGTATCGAAAATCTTTTACATTCCGGGCGTTATGAGATAGAGAGAATGAGCCGGTGAAAATGCGTCCCATGTGCGTATATTTGAAAAAGTAGTGTCAATTCATATTTAAAAATGCCCGGCAATTTAAAATGAGCGCAAAAAACTTAAGGGGTTCATGCCAAGAATGATGCCCTTATAGGCGTGTGGTTCTGATACCGGTTGAAATTCTTTGGGATGTTTTTTGAAAAGAGGTAATTATGATGGTTCTGTCAACATTACGCCGCCGACTTTCAAAAAGTCGGTTGTCTATCCGTCTGATGTTTTTTTGGCGAATAGATATTGCTTTTTCCGGCATAATTTTTTTTCTCGGCCTGACAATGGCCTTATGCTCCGTCTTGCCCAACGCATTTGCAGCCAAACAGGACCCTTCGTCGCTTGTCCAGAATGGGACACCTTCTGAGATCGATTCCAGTAACATTGAGCTGAAGATCCATGAGGTTAAAAAAAGATTGGCCGATGCCAGAGCAGAAGAAAACGAACAAAAAGCCAATCAGTTGGGAATCACACTTTCCCAGTTGCAAGATCGCAGTTTAAAGCTTCAAGATCTGGAAACCGTTTATCAACGTTTGATAACGGCCCTGAGAAAAAAGACACTTTTGGAAAAGGAGGAAGCGCTTTTAGGTAAAAATTGGCAGGCTCAGCAGCAGATAAAAATTCCGCAAGAACCGCCCTATTCTCTGAGTTTCCATGACAATATCCTCGATCAATTGGCCATTGCTGATCAAAAAAAAGAGACGGCCGAATTGGAGAAGAGCTTGGCAAAGAAGGCTTTGGAGGATGCCCGGTCGAGACTGGATGAAGGGCATCAAACCCTTCGAAAGTACAAAGAAAAAACGGCGATAAAAGGGACGGGGATAGAGGCATCGAAACTGAATTGGGAGATCGGTCAAGCTCAACTGGAAGTGGAAATTGCCCAGGCAATCTTCGATCTGCAGAGCATCACCCAAAAAAATATTTCCGTGGAAGTTCAGCTTGCATCACTGCAAGCCGATGTTGTCCGACAAAATATCGTTTGGGTGCGCAAACATCTCCACTTTGATATGGCCGATCTGGAAAAACAGCTCGAAACCATTGAGCAAACCAGGACGGAATTGCAAAAACGGATCAAAGAACAGCTCCGGGGACAGATTAGGGTCGAGGCGCTATGGCTGCAAGCCCAGGATAGGGTGGTAAATGCCAAGGGAGAGATGGAAATTGCTCTGGCCAAGGCCGCCTTAGATGCCAACGAAACCCGGCGGAATGCCTCTCAGAAGCTTCTGGAACAAGCAGAGGATGCATTGCAGCTTCTAACTCAACAGGAGCAGGCATGGAAAAATCGTTATGCCATGGTCAACGGTGAGATCAACACCGAACAATTGGACACCTGGTATAAAGAGTTTGAAACCCGCAAAAAAACTATCGAACGAACGGTGCGCCTACATGAAAGCAATCAGACCAACCTTCAGAAACAGATTGCCGTTCTGGTCAAGCAGATACCGGAACAGAATATGGAGGCAAGGCTTCGGCGGGAGCTTGAAAATCGGCTCCAGGTCTTGAGAAACCTGGGTGACGACGGTCTCGAATATCTTTCCATGCTGACGGCGACCCTACAAATGCATCAGCGGCTCCTCAATGAAATCGCCGTCCGGCGGGAATACACGAACCTATGGAAGATGCTTGCCGGCTTGACAAGTAATGTCAAAGAATTCTGGAACCTCGAGATGTGGGTTATTGATGGATATAGTGTGACCGTTAAAAAACTTGTGGTAACCCTGCTTATACTGATTATAGGACTTACGTTCGTCAAAAGAATCATCCTCTTGGTAACCCGGCGTCTTTTAAAACGCACCCACCTTAAAGAAACCACAGCCGCAGCCAGCGAAAAAATTATCAATTATTTTACCGTGCTGTTGATCGTCCTGTTTGCCTTGCGGGTTGTCAATATTCCATTGACCATATTCACATTTCTTGGCGGCGCCATCGCCATCGGCGTGGGATTCGGTGCCCAAAATCTTATCAATAACTTTATCAGCGGGTTTATCATTATGGCGGAACAGCCGATAAAGATCGGCGATCTCATCGATATCGAAGGAAACTTTGCCATGGTGGAAGAGATTGGTGCCCGTTGCACGCGGATTCGTACCAGCGGCAATGTTCAAATTCTGGTGCCCAACAGCAGTTTTCTGGAGAAGAACATCATCAACTGGACCCATTCAGACACAGAGGTCCGGGCACAGGTTACGGCGGGAGTGATATACGGGTCTCCGGTTCGAGAGGTGGAGCGTATCATGCTGGACGTCGCTGCCGAACATAAAAAGGTGAAAAAGAAACCGGAACCCTTTGTACTCTTCAACGATTTCGGTGACAATTCCCTGATATTCGATCTTTATTTCTGGATAAATATAAGCCGTATCATGGACCGGCGCATCATTGAAAGTGATATCCGGTTCCACCTCGACCAACGGTTCCGGGAAGCGGAGATCGTCATTGCCTTCCCACAGCGGGATCTTCATCTCGACACCCAAAGACCCCTGGAGTTCCGTGTGGTGAATGCCGACAGTCGACCTGAGGTGAAAGAAGAACAGGCGCCGGATAGCGACACCGGACCGTCCAAGTAAAACAAGGGCCTATGTAAGCGTTGAGTTCTTTGATTTCGGTCGGCTTCATATGAATTTCAAGTGTGACCCCTTAAATCCTTTCAAAATCATCGACCCTTTTGGAGATGATTCTAAAAAACCAACCTGTTACCAACCGGAAAATGTCTCTTTCAGGGCATGGGTCAAGTATTGATGCCGAAGAAATTGACCAAAAGGGTTCTCAGGCATTTCCTGAGTACGGCAAAGGAATAGTGACGGGTTGCGATTTTGTAGTTGTGATCGACCATTTTTTTCCTGCGCTCCGGTGATTCAAGGATTTCTTTAACACTCCGGATCGTTTTTTTGGTCAAATAACCGTCCATGACCGCCAGATCGAACCCTTGGGGCTCGATATCCCGGACAAATATTGCGTAACGATTGATGAGCAGCGGTTTTTTAAAATAGATGGCTTCCAAAAACGCATTGCCGAACCCCTCATACAGACTGGGATATGTGATAAAGTCGGCATGGGGATATATATCCCAGAGTGTGTATCCGTCTTCCTTTTTCTGTTGGTCCATGTAAGGATCCGAAATATGGACATTGAACAGGCGCAGATCCACGCCCTGGCTGCGGGCGTCTTCTTTGAGCCATTCGGCGTAATCATGCCCCTCGTCTCCGGCTTCATGGGAAATTACCAGTTTGTACCGGGGGTCCTTGAGTTCCTTGACCAGTTCAACGGCATGCTCGATGCCTTTTCTCTGGATGATTCGGGTGGGCTGTAAAATCATAACATCGTCGGGGGTCAGACCGATCAACTGTCTTAACTCCATGGCACTTTTATCATCCACCATGGGTGGATTTTCAAAGTCCAGAACATTGGGGATGATGGTCGACGAAATTCCGGTCCGTAACGCCAGTTCTTCCTGGGCTTCGGAATTGATGACCACATGTCCGATATTTGGGAGATTTGGCGGGAATGCCATTCGGAGGTAGTCTCCCACGGCATTGACTGAAAACCGAATCCTTTCCCAGTAAAAATCATGATGATGCGCAATGGTGGGAATCAGCGTTTCTGCAATGTATTCCGTCAGGGCAACCCCCAGCGGAATGTGCATGGGTATGGTCAGCGCATTTTCCACCACCAGAAGATCGATCTCGAACTGTTCGATGAATTCCTGCAGCCGAATCTTCAAGAGGGTTTTGAGGGCGTGAATCGTGTCCGTGACCGAAGATTTACGCCCTTTCCTGCCAAAGACGTTTTCGTTGATCCATCGGGTTTGTGCATTCTGGAAATGGGCTTCGGGAACCAGCAAGCTTTTTGACGGATCTCGTTCCAGTTCTCCGGCAAACCAGAAGCACGTATGTCCGTCATTTTTAAATACCTCCGCCCATTTGCTGGCTTCCAGCGTGACGCCGTCCGTTCCGGAAAAACGTGTTGAAACAAATCCGATGTTTCGTCCCATCTTGCGCGTTGACCTCCCTGGCCAATTTGAGCTGAATTGGCTTTTACTTAAAAGATTGGGTCTGAGAGACAACGACCACGTTATTGTACGTACCGAAACAGTTGGGACACGTCCGATGGTTTACGGGGTCATTTTCCCATTGACCATCAACCCGAAAACGATATTCGTATCTCCCGGGATACAGCATGGTAATTTTTTTCCACACGCCGCCGGGGTCCTTTTTCATGGGGTGAATTTTCGGGTTCCATTGGTTGAAATCTCCCATCAAAAAGACCTTGCCGGCACCGGGGGCGTCCAGGGAAAAAACGACCTTGCGTCGGCCTCGTTTTTGACTTGATTTTGAACGGGTCATAATATTTTTCCTTTGTGTATAATGTTTGCCGAATCCTTTCCTTTTTAACGAATTGTCAAATCCAGGTTGTTTAGGGATCTTAGGAAATTGAAGATCTCTGCACTTCAACGACGCGGGGTCATGGGTTTTTCCAATCATCATTTTTTGCTCGAATGGATAAGATTTAGTCGATGTTTAGATCGGGTTGTTGCCCCTTGAGCATCATCAGTTTAAGCTGACGTTTATCGTCGTTGGCCATATAAAGGGTTCGGGATGGAAACGCGAAATCGATGTCTTCAGCTTCGAACCCTCGCATGAGTTCAAGACAGGTTTTCTGGAGCCAGGCCTGAAAAGCCCAGTAGTCCGGCGGGTGATACCAGGCGATCACCAGAATATTCAGGCTCCAGTCATTGAAGCCGTTGAAAAAGACCCGTGGCGGAAAATCTTCTTTCATCCCTTCATGATTTTCAAGGGTTTTCTCAAGGATCTGTACGGCCTTTTCGACCTTGTCCGGCGGTGTATCGTAGGTAATACCGATGTTCGTGAGCCATCGAATATACGGTCTTTCTCCGATATTTTCCAGAGAAGAATTGACCAGCTTCTCATTGGGAATGGTCACCAGGTGGCCGGCAAGCGTTCGTATCCGGGTGCTCCTGAAGCCGACGTTTTCAACGATCCCGTCGTATTGATCGATGGTGATTCTCTGACCCACCTGAAACGGTTTGTCAAATAGGATGGTGAGGGTTCCGAAAAAATTGGCGATGGAGTCCTTGGCGGCCAAAGCCACGGCCAGACCGCCGATCCCCAGTGAGGCCAGAAGGGGGCCGATTTTGAGCCCGGTGAGGTTTTGAACGACAATAATACCGCCGATGACCACAATGAAAAGTTTGAGGGTTTTGCCGACAATGGGAACCAGCATATCGTCGATGGTACTTTCGGTGGCGGCCGCCCATTTTTTAAGGTAAATGTCCAAAACCCCGATTAAAAGGAGAAGAAACCAGAACAGCGCGACGACGCCGCCGATATCGGCCGCTTTTTGTGCCACGCTGTGAACCAGATTGCTTCCGTCGGCCGCCAGAAAATGAACGTATAGGGGTGAAAGGGCGCCATAGATTCCGTACGACCAGATAAATAGAGAAAGGGGTTTGGACAGGGCCTGAAGTAAGCTCCGGCGCCACGAGACGGTCTCCGCATCGATGGGCATTTTTCCAATTGCCGAATTGATCACCCATCGCAGCGACCGTTCGATCAAGACCACCAAAAAAATCAAGAACAGACAAAAGAGCAACTTGAGCCAGTTAATTCCAGCGAAGATCTCGGCGCCCATCCATTTGCCGAATTTGGATGAAGCCTTGTCACTCAACTGGTCGAGTCCTTTTCCGATGCTCTCACCGGCTTTGTCCATTGCCTTGATTTTTTGGGGAGAAGCACCTGTATCGTTTTTTATTGGGGTATCAACTGTTTTTTGGGATACTTCGCCTACCGGCGGGTTCTGGGCTTGAACACCCCAAGGAGATATCGTCAAAAGAATGATGCTAAGACACAGAAAAATACCGAGAATATCGTTTTTTCTAAACTGCATTTTTTCTCCTTTTGGAACCGAAAGAGATTCTCACGGC
>JAQYVT010000046.1 GCA_030145345.1 Desulfobacterales bacterium | reverse complement strand
GTGGAGAAAATAATTATTTGATGAGCCGTGATATGGAGGATATTATAACCGTGCTGGATGGGAGGTCAGAGATTGTATCCGAAGTACAGCAAGCTGGCGAGGAATTAAAAGATTACTTGATTGCAAAGTGTTCTATGTTGTTGAAAGAACGGGATTTCCTTGATGCGCTGCCAGGTCATTTGATGCCTGATCCCGCCAGCCAGGCTAGATCTGCTCTAATCATTGATCGGCTCAAGACAATTGCCGGGGCTCGCTCTTTCAAAGGAGGGGTTATTTCGCCCTGATCATTTTGGGAGATAGCCGGCCGGAATTTGAAAATATCATCCAACTCAAAAACCTGTTATATGTCTGACATCTACGGCCTGGCAAGGAGATAAAATACAGATAGGTGGTTTCTAGCTCTTCTTCAAATAAAACGCTTTTATTTTCTCTACCACGTATTCTAACTGGGCATCTGAAAGTTCAGGATATATCGGAAGTGCCAGGGTATGTGAGGCGGCATGCTCGGCCACAGGAAAATCGCCTTTTTTGTAATTCAGATGGGAAAAGCATTTTTGAAGATGCATGGGAACCGGATAATAAACTTCCGTCCCGATACCGGCATCATTTAAAAACCCGCGAAGATCATCTCTTTTTCTCTTCACACGTATTACAAACTGATTGTATATGTGGCGGTCTTCTTTTTCAACCGGAAGCTCAACCACATCAGAAAGCCCAGCACTGTTAAAAAGCGCTCGGTATTTATGTGCGTTTTCCTGGCGGCCTCTGGTCCAGATGTCCAGATATTTCAGCTTTATGGAAACAACCTCCGCCTGAAACGCATCCAGCCTGAAGTTTCCTCCGATCAATGAATGATAATACTTGGGGTGGGCACCATGCCCCCGAAGCATTCTTAATTTTTCATATCGTTTTTCCGAATTCGTTGTTACGATTCCGCCGTCTCCGAAAGCACCCAGGTTTTTTGAAGGAAAAAAAGAAAAGCAGCCGAAATCGCCCATGGATCCTGCCCGCTTTCCGTTGTATTCGGCTCCGATGGCCTGGGCAGCATCTTCAATAACAACAAGATTGTAGTCTTTGCATATCTTTAGAATGGGGTCCATGTCCGAACATTGGCCATACAGATGAACCGGAACAACGCCTTTTAGTCTCGCCAGTTCTGCGCGGGGCATGGCATCTATGGTTCGTTCCAGGCATTCCGGAGACATATTGTATGTTTCAGGATCGATGTCCACAAAGATCGGTCTGGCGCCGACACGAGATATGGAACCTGCCGTGGCAAAAAAAGTGTACGGAACGGTTATCACGGTATTTTGGTGGTCGATATCCGACGCCATCAGTGAAATCAACAGGGCATCTGTTCCGGATGAAACGCCAACAGCATGCTTGGAAAAGCAATAATCGGCAATCTCTTTCTCAAGGGACTCAACCCTGGGTCCCAGGATAAAATATTGGCTTTCAAAAACTTCATGAACGGCCTTAAGTATCTCGTCTTTTATAACGCTATATTGACCTTTCAAGTCGAGCAGAGGGACTTTCATTGTGTGATTTAATATCCTTGTTTGGTGGCACGCCTTGAGAGTTTGGAACCATTTGCAGGAATCTTTTTCATCTCCTGCTTCTCCGGTTCCCATTATACCCATCTGATTTTGATGAAATTTCAGCCGGTTCACAGATGGTTTCAGCAGCATTATATCCCAGAAGCCGATTCACTTCACGGATTAATGACGAACCGGCCTTTAATCTCGTAGCGTCAGACATGGAAATAATCGTCTCTGTTTTTTCAGGATTCAGGAGATGAACGTAACCTCGACAGGAACCCGGATACCTGTTAAATATGGCTTTTAATTTTTCAAACAATGCTTTGTCAGTGCGGGTAATGTCCAGATTAAAATGGATGCTTGTGGACCATCTCTCCTCGGCTTTATCCATGGGAATCACCGTATCTGCCAATATCTTTACCGAGTTTTCATCCTTTTGCAAATGTCCTCGAACCAAGATGGCGCTGTCTTCGGTTAAAAGATCGTAAACTTTGCCATACAGCGCAGAAAAGACGATAACTTCCACAGAGCCATGCAGATCCTCAAGGGTAACGAATGCCATTAAATCGCCCTTTTTGGTTTTTATAATTTTGGTGTTTCTGATCATACCGCCGATCCTCACGGCGTCACCGTCATTTTGTTCCTTCAGGGTCGATGAGTTGGTATTCGCGAACTTTTCCAGAATATCTTCGTATTCGCTCAAAGGATGTCCGGTAATATAGAACCCAAGGGATTCCTTTTCTAACGCTAAAAGCTCCTTCTCATCCCATTCGTCGATTTCGGACATACTGGGCAAGTTAATGACATTCTGATCTGGCTTCAGATCGAACAAACCAATCTGCGGATCTGCCTTTTCTTTCTGAAGTCTCTGGCCGTAATCCACACAGTCCTCCAAAGACGCCATCATTCGAGAACGATAGGCCCCTGTGGAATCAAACGCACCACATTTTATTAGACCTTCAATAACCCGCTTATTGACCTTTTTCAGGTCCACACGTTCGCAGAACTCAAACTGCGAAGAAAACTTTCCATCCTTCCGTGCCGCGACAATCGATTCAATGGCATTTTCACCGACATTTTTTACCGCTGCCAGTCCGAACCTGATTTTTGATCCGGTTACGGTAAACGCCTTATCACTTTCATTGATGTCCGGGGGCAGAACCTCAATGCCTTGACTGCGGCATTCGGCAATATATTTCACGACACCATCCGTAGAATGCATCTCGCTGGTCAGTAATGACGCCACAAACTCCACGGGGAAGTGAGCCTTAAGAAAAGCGGTCTGATACGCAATCAGCGCATAGGCCGCACTATGGGATTTGTTGAATCCATATCCCCCAAATTTTTCCATGAGATAAAATATTTTTCCGGCCTTGTCAGCCGGAATGCTGTTGTCGCTGGCCCCCTGCATAAACCGTTCCCTGTGCATGGTCATAATCTCAGGAATCTTCTTCCCCATTGCTTTCCGAAGGTCGTCGGCCTCCGCCATGGAATAATTGGCCAGATCTCCGGCGATCTTCATAACCTGTTCCTGATAAACGATAACCCCGTAGGTCTCTTTCAAAATCGGTTCAAGCTGTGGGACAAGGTACTCCACACTTTTTTTACCGTGCTTCCGGTCCACAAAATCATCGACCATTCCGCTCTCCAGAGGTCCGGGCCGATACAGGGCAACCAGTGCGATGATTTCATCAAAGGATTCCGGCTTTAATCTCACCAATAAATCTTTCATCCCGGAACTCTCCAGCTGGAACACACCGGTTGTCTCTCCGGATGCAAGAAGGCGATAGGTGGCAGGATCGTTAAAATCGAGGTTTAAAAGATCGGGCGGTGTGCCGCCCTGTGCGGCAATAAGCTGAAGGGTATTTGCGATAACCGTCAGATTGCGAAGACCCAAAAAATCAAATTTTACAAGGCCGATTTTTTCAACACATTTCATGTCGAACTGGGTCACCACCTCGCCTTTTTTACCTTTGTAGAGGGGCATATATTCCGTCAGTGCCCGGTCTGCGATGACCACCCCCGCTGCGTGTGTTGAGGCATGCCGCGGAAGCCCCTCCAATACGCGGCAAATACTGATAAGATCGGCAATTTCCGGTTTCTTCTTTGTCAGATCTCTGAGTCTCGGCTCTTGCTCAAGGGCATTATCAAGACTGATGTTCAATACATCCGGCACCATTTTAGCAATGGCATCCACTTCGTTAAGGGGGATATCCAATGCACGGCCCACGTCTCGAATTACCGCCCGGGTTTTTAGCTTTCCGAAAGTGATAATCTGGGCGACAAAATCCCCACCACCATATTTATCGATCACATATTTGAAGACATCTTCCCTGCCGTTTATACAAAAATCGACATCAATATCCGGCATGCTTTTACGGGCAGGGTTGAGAAAACGCTCAAAAATAAGACCGTGCTCAATGGGGTCCAGGTCCGTAATTCCAAGGGAATAGGCAACAAGGCTTCCTGCAGCCGACCCCCTTCCAGGTCCAACAGGAATACCTTTTTTCTTGGCATAGCGGATAAAATCAGCCACAATTAAAAAATACCCTGAAAACCCCATGGATTTGATGAGGTCCATTTCATACTCCATGCGGTCAACATAAAGTTTCTCATCAATATCCGGATTCTTTGTCTTTATCCGCTGTAATACCGCTTTAAATCCATCCCTGACCATCTGTTCGAAAATTTCATCGACGGTATGATCCGATGAAACATCGAATTTCGGGAAATGATAGGATTTAAAGTCGAATTCAAGGTTGCAGCGTTTGGCGATGTTTACGGAGTTCTCTAGTGCACCCGGATAATCCCTAAAAGCGTCATACATTTCAGCTTTGGATTTTAAATAGAGTTGATCGGTGCCAAACTTCAGGCGATCGGTTTCATGCACGGTCTTTCCGGTCTGCACGCACAAAAGAACATCATGGGCACGAACATCCGCTTTATCGAGATAATGACAATCGTTTGAAGCAACCAATGGAATGGAGAGTCTTTGACTCATATCCAAAAGTGTCCGGTTCACCGTTTCCTGAACATCGATCCCGTTGTTTTGAACCTCAAGGAAAAAATTTCCTTCACCAAAGACATCCAGGTAAAAACGCGCGGCATTATCCGCCTGATCCATTCGGCCTTCTTGAATCAATCGGGGGATTTCACCGTTAAGACATGCGGATAGGCCGATAAGTCCTTTGCAGTGGTGTTTTAATACGTTTTTGTCGATGCGGGGTTTGTAATAAAATCCTTCAAGTTGGGCAATGGTGCATAGTTTGCACAAATTGACATAGCCTTCCTGATTTTCGGCAAGAAGGATGAGATGTGAAAGTCCACTTTTATCCAGCGAAGTTTTATCTTTAAGGCCTCTTGGCGCCAGATAGCACTCACAACCTATAATCGGTTTTATTCCGGCGTTGTTGGCCTTTTCATAAAACGTCAGGGCGCCGAACATGGTGCCATGATCGGTGATTGCCACAGCATCCATATCAAAATCAGCGACGCGCTTTAACAGGCGATCAATCCGAATGGCGCCGTCCAGAAGGCTGTACTGGGTGTGAACATGAAGGTGTACGAAATCGGCTGCTTTATCCGTCATTTTTAAATATCTATTGTTGGAACATTTCAGATTGATTCAACGACGAGGACAACACGTATCTAAGGCATCTCATGGGAAAAAGAGCCAGGTTTCAAACAGGAAACTAGTCGAGGCGGTAATTTGGCGCTTCTTTGGTAATAATCACGTCATGGACATGGCTTTCACGCATGCCTGCGGCGGTTATTTTTATAAAGCGGGCCTTTTCTCTGAGTTCAACCAGCGTGCGGCACCCCACGTATCCCATACCTGCCTTTAATCCGCCAATGAGCTGAAAAATATTGTCCGACAGAGTGCCTCGGTAGGGAACTCTGCCGACGATACCTTCCGGAACCAGTTTGTCGCCCTGGAGATCTTCTACCTGGTAGTATCTGTCCCGGCTTCCTTTTTGCATGGCTTCGATGGATCCCATGCCTCTATAGGATTTGTAACTACGTCCCTGATAAATAACAAGCTCACCCGGACTCTCTTCGGTTCCGGCAAAAAGGCTGCCGATCATCACCACATGGGCACCGGCACCAATGGCTTTGGTGACATCACCTGAAAATTTGACACCGCCGTCGGCAATCAAAGGAACGCCGGTTCTATGGTATACCGGTCTGCAGTTCATGATGGCGGTGATCTGTGGCACGCCGACACCGGCTACAATGCGTGTGGTGCAGATTGAACCGGGTCCGATCCCGATCTTAACGCCGTCGACACCGGCTTTAATCAGCGCTTCAGCCCCCTCCGCTTCACCGACATTTCCTGCGATCAGCTCAATGTCCTTGAAATTACTTTTCAAGTTTTTTACAGCCTCAATTACATTTTTCGAATGTCCATGGGAGGTATCAATCAGAATCACATCAGCGCCTGCCTTCAGAACCGCCTCGGTGCGTTCTTCCATATCAGATCCGACACCCACAGCGGCCCCGACTCTGAGTCTACCCAGAGAATCCTTGCAAGCTCTCGGGTATTTTTTAATCTTTTCAATATCTTTTATCGTTATCATACCGAGCAGACGATCTTTATCATCCACCACAAGCAGCTTTTCAATCCTGTGTTTATGCAGCAGTTTTTTAGAATCTTCCAGCGTAATCCCTTCAGAAACGGTCACAAGGTTTTCTTTGGTCATGACTTGAGAAATCTTTTTTTCAAGATCTGTTTCAAATCGAAGGTCCCTGTTTGTTACGATGCCCACCAATCGATCTTCTTTGGTTACAGGAACCCCTGATATGCGATACTTTTCCATCAGGCTCAACACTTCATGGACGAGCTGATCCGGATGAATCGTCACCGGATTAACAATCATACCGCTTTCAGATTTTTTCACCTTGTCAACTTCAACAGCCTGACTTTCTATACTCAAGTTGCGGTGTATAAAACCGATTCCGCCTTCCCGTGCCATGCTTATTGAGGTGCGAGACTCTGTTACGGTATCCATCGCAGCGCTGACAAGGGGGATGTTTAAATCAATATTTTTTGTTAAACGTGTTCGGGTGTCAACATCGAGCGGCAATACATCGGAATAGCCCGGAAGTAACAAAACATCGTCAAAAGAAAAAGCCTCTTCAGGCGGCACTGTTTTCATGAATTCCCCCATTAACCTTCAACTTATTTAGATATAGATCATTCGTTTTTTTCGGGCTTTCGTAATTGATACGTCTTTTTCACCTTTCCATCTCCAGCCGATCCGGATTGGGTGTTTTTTCAGCTTTAAGATTTTTACGAAGACGAATAACAAATAGATTTGTCTTTTGCAATCTTTATTAGCCTGCAATTCATCATATGTTGTAACTTTCTGAAATTAATTTAAATAAAAAAATGATCAAACATATTGATAGGATATTTGACATCCCTGACTTGACATCATGCCAATATCCGTAATAGATAATTCACTCAGATTATTCGAATCAAAACCATAAATATCAACCCAAGGCTCAAAATTAACCCATGCGAATGACTTGATAAAACCCGGTTAAGATGAACGGCCATTCGCCGGCGGATGTAAAAAAAGCGTTGCCATGATATTTAAAATAAACCCTAAAAACCCCCAGGAACGACTTCTGACAAAGGTTGTTGAAATACTCAAAAGAGGTGGCATCATCGCCTATCCAACCGATACGTATTATGGAATCGGCTGCGACATCATGAACAAAAAGTCCATAGAAAAAATTTACCAGTTAAAACAGCGAAATAAAACCAAACCGTTTAGTTTTATCTGTTCAGGGCTTAAAAATATCAGCCACTACGCTAAAGTTTCAAACTATGCCTATAAAACCATGAAACGGCTTCTCCCCGGTCCTTACACTTTTGTGATGGAAGGTTCGAAGTTGGTTCCCAAAATCATGCTGACCAAGCGGAAAACCGCAGGAATCCGGGTACCGGATAATATAATTTGTCTGGCGCTGGTGAAAGCGCTGGGAAATCCGATTATCACGACCAGTGCGACAATGCCGGACGGCACAATTCTTTATGACCCGTCACTTATCGAAGATTTTTTTGGTCGTAGAATCGATGTGGTTATTGATGGGGGGGCGGTTTCAGGACACCCATCAAGTGTCATATCCTTGATCGACGATTTTCCGGAAATCATCCGGGAAGGTCTGGGTGATGTGAGTGTTTTTGCGTAAAAAATAAAAACCCCTCACAAACCGGAGCGCCACGTTTAACAACCATATATCTTTTGTTTTTCTTGAACCCTGATTGGGCGAAAGTCAAGAATAGCATTGGAAACGAAAAGATGGGATGTCATCGGCTTGTCCGCCTTTGGAGGGCGCGCCCTAAGGTCTCACAAAATCGAGATTCCCCGGAACCATTGGGTTTCAATGACCCGAATGAAACAAGCGCAACGGCAAGACAATCCATAAATTCAATTTCTTATGGATTGTCTCAATTTTGTTTAGGCATGTTTAGGGCTGAAAAACCCGGATGGGTTCGATTGATTCTGAAACAACTTTAAAGCGTTTTCAATGGCCTTTTTCGGGTCGATATATATAATCCGCAGACAAGAATGGATCCAGTATATGGTTTAATAAAGTGTCCGTGGATGAATCCGTAACATATTTTAACAAAGAAAATTTTTTCTCCTTTGCATAAACCGTTGAAATCTTACCTTCGATCCCGCCCAGTCGGCCGGCCCATTCAATAGCATCTTCCAAATTTCCGATACGGTCCACCAGCCCCAATTCTTTAGACTCTTCCCCGGTAAAGATACGTCCGTCAGCAAGCGATCTCACCTTTTCCGGGTCCATCTTTCTGCCCTGAACAATATCTCTGATAAATTGTTTGTGTATCTTCCGCGCAAAATCCTGTAAGATTTTCTTCTCTTCGGGTTTCATCTTTCTTACCGGCGATCCGATATCCTTGTACTCACCGCTTTTGATGACAATGGGGACCAATCCGATTTTTTGGAGCAGATCTTCATAATTTGTAAACCCCATAATCACGCCGATACTGCCGGTTATGGTCCCGGGGTTGGCGACAATCCCATCTGCGCCGGCAGCAATGTAATAGCCGCCGGAAGCGGCAATGGTGCCCATGGAAGCCACCACTTTTTTGGTGCTCGATGTCTTTTTGATCTCCCTGAAAATTTCCTGGGAAGGACCTACGGCACCGCCCGGAGAATTGATCCGGATGACGATGGCTTTAATGGCGTCATCCTCACGGAAACGTTTTAGGTGATCCAGAACGTTTTTGGAATCCGCAATAATGCCGTTTATCTCTATGATACCGACTTTTTCTCCAAATTCAAATTCAGAGTCCCTTGTGCCCAGGGTGAACAAAAGGGTCATTACCACCATTGCCGAAACAACAAGAGATGAAAAAATCAGTATAAAAAAAAGATATGGATGCCGACGAGAAAACATGATGCTTTTACATAAGTTTTGAAGCTGAACACCTTACAACTTAGAAAGAACACGCAAAAATTTATTCCCCATTCAACTTTTCCTGAAGGTTTTCGCGCAAAATTTCTCCGAAAGTTGAAGTTGCGGGTTTAATATTATTGACATATTCGCTCAGCAAGCTTTGTTCACTTTCCATTTCAAGCCGTTTGATTGAAAGACCGATTCGTCTTTCGTCACTGTTAATATTCATAACTTTGGCGGTGATGACATCGCCGATACTGAATTTCCCGATGGGGGTTTTTATTTTTTCCTTACTAATTTCAGATACATGAACAAGACCCTCTATACCTTCTTCGAGTTCTATAAAAACTCCGAAATCCGTAAGGTTGGTCACCGTGCCTGCAATCTCTTTCCCAACTTCATACCGTTCGGCGACCGTTTTCCAAGGGTCGTCCTGAAGTTGCTTGACTCCCAGGGAAAACCTTTCGTTCTCCTTCTCGATATCCAATACGATGGCCTGAACCACGTCGCCTTTTTTATAGATCTCGGATGGATGTTTTATTCGTTTTATCCAGGAAATATCGGAAATATGAACAAGACCGTCAATCCCTTCACCAATTCCGATGAACAGGCCGAAGTCGGTAATATTCTTGATTTTGCCCTCAATGGTTGTGCCCACCGGGTACTTTTCACTGATGACATCCCAGGGGTTGGGAACAACCTGCTTCATTCCCAGAGAAATTCGTCTGCTTTCAGGTTTGATATCCAGTACGACAGCTTCAACCACCTCTCCGACGGAAACAACCTTGGAAGGATGGCGAATCTTTCGGGTCCATGACATTTCCGAAACATGGATCAGTCCTTCGATACCCTCTTCCAATTCCACAAATGCACCGTAATCCGTCAAGCTGACAACCTTTCCGTTAACGCGGGAGGTGATGGGGTATTTTTCTGCAGCGGTCAGCCAGGGATCCTCGGTAAGTTGTTTCATTCCAAGGGAAACCCTCTCCCGTTCAATATCAAGGTTTAGAATCTTTACGGTAATATTATCGCCAACTGAAAAAAGTTCTGAGGGGTGTTTGACCCGTCCCCATGATATATCTGTAATGTGAAGAAGACCATCCACACCGCCAAGATCAACGAAGACGCCGTATTCTGTTATATTTTTTACGATGCCGTCGACGACTTTGCCTTCGTGGATGGAAGATAGTGTTGTCGTCCGTTTGGAATCGCGTTCCTCTTCAAGAATCAGTCTTCTCGATAGAACGATATTGCTCCGTTTTTGATTAAATTTCAGGATTTTAAAAGTAAATGTCTTCCCAACCATCTCATCGAGGTTGCGTATGGGACGCAAATCCGCCTGTGAACCGGGCAAGAAGGCCAGAACACCGATATCCACCGAGAAGCCGCCCTTAACACGATTGACAATGACCCCTTCCACGGTTCCATCTTCATCGTAAGAAGCTTTAATCTCTTCCCAGACTTTGACCTTGGTCGCCTTTTCTTTGGAAAGAATGACGCGTTCCTCGTCGTCATCCCACCATTCCACCATCACATCAACTTTATCACCCATATTGGCGGTTAACTGGCCGTTTTCATCTTTGAATTCTTGAATTCGGATTTGTCCTTCGGATTTGTATCCGATGTCCACAAGAACATAATCCTTGTCTATGGAAATGATCCTTCCGGTGACGACTTCCCCTTCGGCAAAACGTTTGAAGCTCTCCTCGTACATACTCATCAGATTGTCCATGCTTTCTTCCGAACTTTGAACCTCTTTCGATGGTTCACTTGGACGTTGAACTTCATCCGAATCGCCCCCGGTTTCCGGCGCTTCTTCAGAATTTAAGCTTGCTTCCTGAACATCTGGCGAATTGTCCGTGGTGTCATGAGAATCATCAGATACGGCAGCTTCATCCGCCGTGCCGGCGGATATCGACGCTTTTTCCTGCGTAGCTTCTTCAGAACTTAAGCTTGCTTCCTGAACATCTGGCGAATTGTCCGTGGTGTCATGAGAATCATCAGATACGGCAGCTTCATCCGCTGTGCCGGCGGATATCGACGCTTTTTCCTGCGTAGCTTCTTCGTCTGATCGTTCACGTGTCTCATCATCAGATAAATCATTACCGTTTAAATCTTTGGTTGAATCGTTTGTTTCAATATTTTCCATTAAATAAAATACCCCCCTAGACTATTTTTTTTTGACTATTACCTGTTAGGTATAGCATAACCGCTTTTGGTATCAGACTCATTTCCAAAAAACAATGATTATTTTAAATAAAAGACTTAAGTATTGAATCGCCGGATGCTGCTGCTGTAATCGGTGCGTAACTTGAGGGAACGAATTCCGAAGAAAAGTTTTCAAAAACGCTGACGGGGTGAGAAAAATTGACGTTTTAATAACGGTCAAATGATATTCTCGATAACGGTCAACATCCGGTCAACAACAGCTTCGATGGAAAGATCGGTTGAATCTATTCGAATCGCATCTTCGGCGGGCTTTAAGGGCGCTAAATTTCGGGTGCTGTCATTTTTATCTCTGCGTCCCATATCCCTTTCAACCGCGTCTAATGACTGAGGGCTTACCAATTTTAATTCTTTGTATCGCCTTAGCGCTCTGATTTTTTGGGATGCATCCAGAAAAAACTTCACATCAGCATCTGGAAATACCACGGTGCCCATGTCACGGCCTTCAAACACAGCATTTTTGTCCCTGCCCAGATGCCGCTGCAACCCTAACAGAAAATGTCTCACAACCGGCCTTGCAGAAACCGCCGAAGCAAACATCGATATTTCAGGCGTCCTGATTTGATCGGCAATATCCAAGCCGTTTGATATCAGCCGCAATCCTTTTTCTTCGGGTATAAATTCCATTTTCAGGGTGCTGCAAAGCTTTTCCAAAGCGGTATCGTCATCGGGCCTCAAGCCGGTTGATATGGCGGCCAAGGCAACACCCCTGTAAAGGGCGCCGGTGTCGATATATCTGTAATCCAAACGATCCGCCAGCAACCGGCTTGTGGTTGTTTTTCCGGCGCCCGAAGGACCGTCTATGGTAATCAGCAGTGGTTTCAAAAGAAAATTTGAATTGTTTTAGGGTATGGTTTAAATACGATATTTTTCACACCAAGCTTTTTTCAAGCGCCGTTATAAAACGGATGTTCTCTTCATGAAGTCCGACATTGATTCTGATATAATTGGAATAACCATAGGATTTCATGGACCGGACGATAACCCCTTGTCGGAGCATATTTTCATAAATTTCATCCGCATCTTTACCCACGTCCACCAGAAAAAAGTTGGTTTGTGTAGGAAAATATTTTATGCCCAACCGGTCAAGGGCATCGTGTAAGAAATCGAGTTCTTCATGTACCAATGCAAGTGTCTTTTTAAAGAAAATCGTGTCGTCAAGTGCTGCGCAGGCGCCGGCCTGGCCCAGTGAATTGGTGTTGAACGGATGCCGAATTCTATTTAGCAGATTTGCGATTTCTTTCGGCATAATGCCATAGCCCACCCGAAGTCCTGCCAGACCGTAAGCTTTGGAAAAGGTGCGAAGGGTAATTAAAGGCCGGGTGTCGTCTATGTAGTCCATACTTCTGGCACAGCTCTGATCCCGCACAAATTCAATATAGGCCTCATCCACCACGACGATGACTTCAGGCGGAATTTTTTTCAGAAATTTTTCAAAAACATTTTTAGAAACAATGGTTCCCGTGGGGTTATTGGGGTTGCACAGGAAAACCATTCGGGTTTTCGATGTAATTCCCTCTGTTATTCTTTCCAGATCGATTGAAAGGGATTTTAAAGGAACAAACACCGGTGTTGCACCGACGGCGATGGCCATTATTTCATACATGAGAAATGATGGCCGCGGCAGTATGACCTCTTCGCCCGGCTGAAGAAATGCGCTGGCAAGCATACCGATAATTTCGTCGGAACCGTTCCCCAAAACGATATTTTCCGGAGAAAATCCAAAATGTTCCGAAATTTTTTGTATAAGATTATGACCGCTTCCATCAGGATACCGGTGCAAATTCCCGATGGTGCGTTTGATGGCTTCAACAGCCTTGGGAGAAGGCCCCAAAGGATTTTCATTGGAGGCAAGCTTTATGGAATCAACGACACCATATTCCCTTTCAAGGGCCTCAATGGGTTTTCCAGGCACATACGGCTTTATGGATGAGATGTAATCCGGAACTGACAATTTCATATTTTTTAGCGATATTTTTTTTGTTTAACGGCAAACAATGGAATGTTTCCGTAAAGATTTAAGAACTTTTTTTACTTTCTTCTAAAATTTCAAAACACCGGCCCGAATCTACGTCCCTAAATCCTCGATCATCGATCTTCAATATTCATTGGTTTTTGATGCTTTCGATTCGCCTGGGATGTTGTGTTCTACTTCAACCGGGCAGCTTTTTCCCCCGCATCCAGCGCCGCCATATTGATCGGAATAAGTTTTTCTCTGGAAGCAAATTGTTCTTGGACACATTTGCGCAGGACTTCAAAATCGACGATGTTGCTGCGGGCGACAAAAGCGCTCAGTGCGACAATATTGGCGACTTTTGTACTCCCAAGATCCTTTGCAATATCGTTGGCCGGCACCCGGAGTTCATCAACATCATCTCGTTCGGCACCGATGGAGATCAATGAACTGTTGATGACCACAACACCGTTTGGCTTCACCATGGGTGCAAATTTTTCCAAAGAAGGGCGGTTCATGGCCACCAGGTGCATCGGGTTTCTGATAATCGGAGAACCGATGGGCCTGTCACTGATCGCCACGAGACAATAGGCTGTTCCGCCCCGCATCTCCGGACCATAAGAAGGAACCCACGCCACCTCGAAACCTTGCTCCATTGCAGCATGTGCAAGGATATTTCCGATCAACAGAATTCCCTGCCCCCCAAAACCGGCAAACATTACTTCGCGTTGCATTCAGTCCTCCTCAACTTCATCGGGTGTTTTAAATTCGCCCAGTTGGAAATAGGGAAGCATATTCTCCTCAGTCCACTTTATGGCCTCTACGGGGGTAAGCCCCCAGTTGGTCGGACATGTGCTGACCAGTTCCACCAGGCTGAAACATCGGCGGTCCATTTGATACTGGAAGGCCTTTTTGATCGCTTTTTTGGCCCTGACAATATACTTGGGTTTTATCACCGTTTGTCTGGTTATATATGCAGGTGTTTCCAGGGCGGAAATCAGTTCGGCCATCTTGACCGGCATGCCCACATCCTCCACATCACGTCCGGCAGGAGAGGTTGTGGTCCGCTGACCTTTTAACGTCGTCGGTGCCATCTGCCCCCCGGTCATCCCATAGACGGTGTTGTTAACAAATATGGTGGTAAATTTCTCTCCCCGGTTGGCGGCGTGGATAATTTCTCCCATTCCGATACTTGCCAGATCGCCGTCACCTTGATAGGTAAAAACCATCAGGTCGGGCCGAACCCTTTTTATCCCGGTGGCCATTGCCGGTGCTCGGCCGTGGGCCGCCTCCTGAAAGTCAAATGTAAAATAATTATAGGCCAAAACAGCACACCCAACAGGGGCGATGCCGACCGTCCGGCCGCGGATACCCAGCTCGTCGATAACTTCTGCCAGGAGCCGGTGAATAACACCATGGGTACAACCCGGACAGTAATGGGTAACCTGTTCGGAAAGGGCCTCGGGTTTCTTATATGTTTTTGCCATTATATCTACTCCTTATGTGATATGAGATGTTTTCTATCTCTATACCTGTCGTGATTGCAGTTGTATATCACACGGTAATTTTTATTTATTGCTCTTCATCGTCATTTTGTTTGCGCGTGTTTATTTAATCAAGGATTTAATCACATCAACGACTTCTTCAGGTGTCGGTATTTCACCGCCGGCTTTTCCATGCCAGTGAACCGGACACTTCCCCTGAACGCTTCGCTCTACGTCTTCGACCATCTGCCCCATGCTTAACTCGATACTTATGGCAGCCTGGCAACCGTCTTTTGCCGCCGCCGCCCGTATCGGGTCAATGGGAAAGGGAAAAAGGGTCTGGGGTCTTATCATGGCCACTTCAATCCCTTCGGCCTTCATATTGTCAATGGCCGTTTTACAAACCCGGCTCATGGTGCCATAGCTGACAACAAGCGCCCGATAGTCCGTTTCAAGGTTATACGGTTCATATCGGACCTCTTCTTGCTTCATGCGATCGTACTTGGCCTTTAAAACCAAATTGTGTTCTTCGAGTAGTTCCGCATCTAAAAATAGGGATTTGACCAGGTTTCGTTCTTTTCTATTTCGGGTGTCCATGCCGTTGGTTGCCCAGTCATCCTTATTGCTCGGTTCAGATTTTAAATGATCGGAAAATTCAACGGGTTCCATCATTTGGCCGATCAAGCCATCCCCCAGGATCATCACCGGATTTCGATATTTTTCCGCCAAAGGGAATGCCATCATAACCATATCCACGGCTTCCTGAACACCGGACGGTGCCAGGACAAGCAATCTGTAATCGCCATGTCCGCCTCCCTTTGTGGCTTGAAAATAATCCGCCTGGGATGGCAGTATCCCTCCCAATCCAGGACCGCCGCGGACGATATTAACAAAAACCACCGGAAGCTCGGCAGATGAGATATAACTGATGGCTTCGCTCATCAGGCTTATTCCGGGGCTCGACGATGTTGTAAGAACCCGGGCACCACATCCTGCTGCACCGAAAAGCATGTAGCCGACCGCAACCTCGCTTTCACCTTGCAAAAACACACCGCCCACTTCCGGCATGCGGCGAGAAAGGTATTCAGCAACTTCAGATTGAGGGGTAATGGGATACGCAAAATAATTGAGGCATCCAGCCCTGATTGCCGCCTCTCCAATCGCTTCATTCCCCTTCATTAATATTTTGCCCATGTTTTTCCTCCAACTATTGTTCCGACGCTTCCGTTTCTTCAACGACTTTGGTTATGGTTATCGCCACATCCGGACACATGATGCAGCAGGTTGTACAAAAAATACAGTCATCGGGGCGCGCCTGATGTGCTGGGAAATAGCCCATGGAGTTGACGTCTTCGGACATTTCCAGAACGTTCTTTGGACATATCGTTACACACAGTCCGCACCCTTTGCATCGATCATTGTCGATGATATGTTTATATGCCATGTTTTCTAACTCCTTTTAACAGCTTATTTTTTCAGCCCGGCTGCCTTTATCCACGGTGGAACGAGCTGTCTTTCGATGGGTAAGACCGGACAGGAAAAACGCCCCGTATCTATCTCAGCCAATAGGGTTGCCGGAGCAGTGATAAACTTGAGCGGCAACCGACTCTCGCCAGACAAGGCTTTAACAAAATCATACCCGTTGTATATATCTTCGATGGCGGTTTCATCGATCATGTTTGCATTGCCGATGATACCGTTAATGGTCATTTTTGAGGTCTTTTCGATCTCATCACGCATTTTTAAACAGCCTTCAAAGGTTTCCGTAAACGGCCGATAAGGATTTACCACCTGTAGCATATGAACGCTTTTTTTGCGCAATGAATCGCCCAATGCTGCAAGAACGGTTGCGCCCACATCATTGCCCCCTGCATCGATCAATGTCAGTTGGCTGGGACGGCGGATTAACCCCGCGACGACAGGGCTCAGAATGGGCAGATCCGCCTTCAGGTATTTTTCCGCAGGCACGACCACCTCAATGCCCAACTCGGCAAGGGGCTTCCTTGCTTCCCGGGTTCGAAAGTAAGGATTCACAAGATCAAGATCTGCGATCCGAACGTCGATACCTGCACGCTTGCGATTCACGGCAAGATTTATGGAAACTTCGGTTTTCCCGCTTCCGTAGTTTCCAACAACAACGACAATCCCTTTAAGATTTTCCACTGTATTAAATCCGATAAAAATCGATAAACCATTAAAAAAATTAGCTGCTTTGTATTTTTATTTTATATCGGTGTCAAGCTCTTTTCAGGAACATGGCCTGGATTGAAGCTTCCCGAACCAAGCTTCGGGGTATCTTCGGTTGTGGGGGAATTTTATCCAGTTTAATATTCCCTCGCGAACCCCGCAGCCTTTAAAAACAGGGTCTTGGTCTTAATCCGACCCATGGGGGAGATTTCCCTCGCCGCAATTCTTCATGAGGAGATACTTTAAAAATATATTATCGGTGATGGAGAATCGTGACCGGGTGGGTTGTTTATGACTCGCTCTTTTTGGAGGGTTTTTTCTTTTCCTGCAAACTGCGCCATCCTTCCAACAACCCTTTTATACGCTTTTCATGCCCCCTTTCCGTGGGCAGATAAAACCGTTGGCCTTCGAGTCTTTCGGGCAAATAGTTTTGAGGGACATATGCATCTTCATAATCGTGGGCATATTTGTAATCTTTTCCGTAACCCAGCCCCTTCATGAGCGCTGTGGGTGCATTCCGGATATGAAGGGGAACCGGCAGCGCACCATGTCGGTCGATGACGGCTTTGACTTTTCCGTGAGCGACATATATGCTGTTGCTCTTCGGCGCCGAAGCAAGGTAGACGGCAGCCTGGGAAAGCGACAGTTCACCTTCCGGATGGCCGAGAAATCTGAAAGCCTCCATGGCGTTCAATGCGATTCCCAGTGCATTCGGATCTGCATTTCCGATGTCTTCAGATGCAAATCTGACCATTCTTCGGGCGATATAAAAAGGGTCTTCTCCGGCCGACAACATTCGGACAAGCCAATAGACAGCCGCATCAGGATCATTTCCCCTTAAGCTCTTGTGAAAAGCGGATATAAGATTATAGTGCGCTTCGCCGGACTTGTCGTACAAAAGGGCCTTTCGCGCCATGGCCCCTTCGATGGCTTGAAGGGTTATGGTTGAAGACCTTCCGTCTGATGAATCGTTACCGCTCGATACCATGAGCAATGCTGTTGTTTCGAGACCGTTGAGTGCCGTCCGGGCATCACCGTCTGATATGCGCACGAGATGCGCCAGCGCATCTTTATCGATAGCCAGATTTAGTTGCCCAAGGCCCCTTTGTTCGTCTTTGAGGGCGTTTTCTATGATAACGGTGATGTCCCTGGGTGAAAGGGAATTTAGGGTGATCAAACGGCATCTGGACATCAAGGGTGGAATCACTTCGAACGAGGGGTTTTCGGTGGTGGCACCGATCAGGGTAATCAGGCCGCTTTCCACATGGTGAAGAAATGCATCTTGCTGGGCCTTGTTGAATCGGTGAATCTCATCCACAAACAGAATGGTTTTTTTTCGAAAAAGCGATTGCTGGTCTTTGGCATCTTTAATAACCGACCGAATCTCCTTAACGCCTGAAAGAACAGCAGAAAAATGGACAAAATGACGGCGTGTTTGGCGGGCGAAAGTTCTGGCAAGGGTCGTTTTTCCACATCCCGGCGGCCCCCATAAGATCATGGAAAAAATCCGGTCTTGTTCAATGGCGTTCCGGATCAATGTTCCCGCTCCCACAGCATGGGTTTGCCCGATAAACTCATTCAGATTTACCGGGCGCATCCTGTCGGCAAGGGGCCTTGATGCATCGGCATTCTTTTGGGAACTGTATTCAAAAAGATCCATAATTCATTTTTTTAAACCGGTATCCGTTTCCCTCAGGCAACTCGTTGGAGAATATTTATTCCATCCCGAATCATTTTTGGGTCTTGCCGGTCCGCTTGCGGAAGATTATCCGTATCGGTGTTTTGTCGAGTCCTGCCTTATCCCTGATCTGATTCATAAGGTAACGTCTGTAAGAAAAATGTACTGCATCGGGATAGTTGACAAAACAGACAAAACTCGGCGGTCCGGTGGACACCTGAGTAACATAATAAAATTTAAGACGCCTTCCCCTGAAAAGTGCCGGTTCGTTTTGCTGGATGGCCTGTTCAAATATTTTGTTGAGCGGTCCCGTCCCGATACGGTATGCGTACTGCCGGTAAACCTCTTCCACAATGCTGAATGTTTTCAAAACCCTGAGACCGGTTAACGCTGAAATGGTCAAGATCGGGGCAAAGCTTAAAAATTTTGCTTCCATTCTTAACCGGTCATGGAATCTTTTCACCGTTTTGCTGTCTTTTTCAACAAGATCCCATTTATTCAACAGCAAAATACATCCGCATTTGCGCTCAAACGCATAGCCTGCAATATTAATATCCTGTTCTGTGACGCCCTGGTGCGCATCAATGACGATGAGCGCCACGTTACACCGGTCCAGGCTCCTTAATGCTTTAATAATTGAAAATTTTTCGAGCTTTTTCGAAACCCGTGCCTTGCGCCGAATTCCTGCAGTATCAATAAGAAGGTACGATTTCCCGTTAACCTGGCAAACAGAGTCGATGGCATCCCGCGTCGTCCCCGGCGTATCACTGACCAGCAGACGTTTTTCTCCGAGGATCCGGTTGATCAACGATGATTTTCCAACGTTGGGTTTCCCGACCACTGCCAGCCGGATGAGATCGCCGGGTTCTTCGGATAATGTTTTTGGCAGAAAATCCGTCAAGTCATCTAGTAAATCCGATATTCCGTAACGGTGTTCGGCGGAAATGGGATATAATTTCGCTATACCGAGGCTGTAAAAATCGTAAAGCTTCACCTCCTGTTCAGCACCGTCAATTTTATTGACCGCATAAAAGACCGGTTTTTTTTGGGACCGAAGAATCTGGACAACATCTTCGTCAAACGGAGAAACTCCACTCTTTCCATCCAGCATAAGAATAATAACATCGGCATCGTCGATGGCTTGAACGATCTGGAAACGGATCTTGTGGGCAAAATCATCCGCGTCATCCCCCGGAAATCCCCCGGTATCGACCAGGGTAAAATCGACGTCTTGCCAACGGGCATCACCGTAATGACGATCTCTGGTAACACCGGGCAAGTCGTCGACAAGGGCGTTTCTCGTTCCGGTTACACGATTAAAAAAGGTCGATTTCCCCACATTGGGTCGACCCACTATGGCAACAATTGGTTTCATGGCAAATTTATAGCAACTTTTAAACGTCTCGCAGCAAATATACATTAATCATCAACAGCTTGTCAAACCACGAAACCCAGTCGTCACCGATCTCAATCAGCATTTTTGGCTTCAGCCCCTTGACATCCAGTGGCATTCACACCATAAAATGATCATGTGGATGCAACAATTTTTCTCAAAAGATTATTTTGATGCGCCCTATTTCGATTCCATGTTTTGTTTGACATATAAGTTTTGTTTCTCTATGTTCACGGGTTCCAAAATAGAACCCATATCCATTTAAATATTATGAGATTTACAATTTTCAAACGGCTGACTTTCGGATATCTTGCCATCATGATGCTCGTGCTGTTTCTGGTCGTCTTTGTCACCTTTAAGCTGAACCAGTTAACCCGTCTGACGCGTGCTGCTTCATCGGTTGATGGTCAGACTGCCCGCCTGGCTGAACGCCTTTCAAACAATATGTTTTCAATGGTCAGCTTTGAAAAAAAATACCTTATCTCCAAAGACAATGACTTTTACAAACATTTTCTCGAGATTAGAGCGTACTTCAATAAAGACATGCAGCAACTGGGTCTGCTGGTGGCCGATCTTGAAAAAAATAAAAAATATTCCAAAACCCGACAGCTGTGCAATGATTACTTTTCCATCTTCACCCGGGAAATTGAAAGCATTAAAAACGGCCAAAAATATCCTTATGAGGAATATCAGACTCAAAAAGAAAACATTGTTGAAGAAATCAATAATAATTTCAAGGATATCATGTGGTCGGCAAGATCCGATAGGGATGAAAAGATAAAAATTTCCAGCCAGATCAGTTACAATGTTTTAAAAATCACATCCATTGCAGCGGGACTTTCCATTTTCTTCGGAATTTTAATTTCATTTTTCAACACCCGGAGTATCAACCGGGCCATCCTGCTGTTACAAGAAAAAACAAAGGAGATTGCAAAAGGTAGATTCGAAAAGATTTTCAGCATCGAATCGCCACCTGAAATTAAGGATTTGGCAAATGATTTCAATATGATGTGCGACAGACTGAGAGAGCTTGATGAACTAAAAGAAGATTTCATCAGCCATGTATCCCATGAACTTCGCACGCCTCTAACAGCCATCAGGGAAGCTTCAGGATTACTGATAGAAGGTGCCTTTGCCGACAACCTTGAAAGTCGAGAGGCACTGTTAACCATTGTCAAGGATGAATGCGAACGATTGATTGTATCGGTCAATCGGATCCTGGACCTTTCCCGCATGGAAGCTAAAATGATGGAGTACCATTTCAGCCGAACCAGTCTGATCCAGGTCTTGCGCAAGTGCATTCTGAAACTGGCCCCCATCGCTCTGCGAAAAAATATTGCCATAGAATTAACCCCGCCGCCAAACCTTCCGGATATTTGGTTGGATGCTGAAAGGATCGGCCAACTGCTTGAAAATTTAGTTGGAAATGCCTTAAAATATACGGATGAAGGGGGATCAGTTTCTGTGGATGTGTCATTGAAAGATCGAGACAGCAGGGTGATCGAGGTGGCGGTTTCAGATACCGGTTGTGGAATTTATAAAAACGATCTCGAAAAGATTTTCACCAAATTCAAACGGATAGAGAGCGGGAAAGAAATAGCCAGAGGTACCGGGCTGGGCCTTTCCATCGCGAAACATATCATTACGGCTCACGGAGGAAAGATATGGGCAAAAAGCACTCCCGGCAAAGGAAGCACTTTTTTCTTTACCTTGCCTGCTGGCTAAGTTTTTCCCTTGCCGGCGCCGGATGCGCCCCTTTTAATAAACCTTACGGAGGGGAACAGCTTCCGTTACAAAAACCCAGTGAAGAGAAACAGCTTCTATTGCGGGCAAAATCATCTTTTGCCCGTGGCGATTTTTTGACGTCCATTAAAGAAAACCAAGAAATATTAAACCGTTTTCCAGAAAAATACGGAGATCATGCGCTGTATGCCATGGGTCTGATACATGCCTATCCGGAATATCCGGATGCAAATTATGAAACGTCCCTGACTTTTTTTCAAAAATTAATCAGAGATTATCCGGAATCCGTTTTCAAAAACCAAGCAAAGATCTGGATATCCATTTTGAACCAGGCCGCGGAAAATGAAACAGCCATGGATAAAAAAAGCAAGCAGATCGATCGGCTGAAAAATGCACTCAAAGCTGAAAAGAAACAGATAAAAAATCTACAAAATCAGATAAAAGGTCTAAAAGAAATTGACCTGGGTATTGAAGAAAAGAAAAGAGAGGCCCTTCCCGAAATTGGACAATAAAATTATGAACGCCCCTAAAGCAAAAATACTGGTGGTCGATGATGACCGGAACATTCTTCACGTGATTCAGTTGCGGCTCGTGTCCGGCGGATATCATGTCACCATGACCACCGGACCGGAAGAGGCCTTGAAACTGGCTGAAAATGAACCGTTTGATTTGGCCCTGATCGATCTGAAACTTAACGGTCAAGACGGTATCCAGTTGATGGAAAATCTTTATCAGATCAACCCCAATATTCCTGTAATTATTTTGACTGCTTATGGAACCATCAAAAGCGCTGTCAATGCCATGAAGAAAGGTGCCTACGGCTACTTAACCAAACCGTTCGACGGCCATGAACTGCTGATGCAAATAAACAACTGTTTGGAGAAAAGCAGGCTTTCAACCGAAGTTAAACGGCTCCGAAACCTGGTCAAAGAAATGTACGGGTTCGATAATATCATCGGCAAAAGCGAAAAGATGAAAAAAGTTTTCGAACAGGTCTCCCTGGCGGCCACAACCGATTCCAATGTATATATTGAGGGGAAAAGCGGCACCGGTAAGGAATTAATCGCAAAGACCCTGCATGTTGCAAGCGATAGAAAGGATCGTCCGTTCATTGGCTTAAACTGCGCAGCCATACCGGAAAATCTTATGGAAAGTGAACTTTTCGGGTATGAAAAGGGAGCCTTTACCGGAGCGGACGCAAGTAAAAAAGGGCTTTTTTCCGAAGCCGGTTTGGGTACACTCTTTCTGGATGAAATATCCGAAATGCCTTTGTCCATGCAGGTCAAGATGTTAAGGGTTCTCGAGGAAAAGGAGTTTTATCCGGTGGGTGGAAGACAGACCGTAACATTGGACGCAAGAATTATTGCAGCGTCCAATAAAAATCTTGAGCAAGAAATTGAAAACGGCCACTTTCGAGAGGATCTTTTTTATCGCATTCATGTCATCCCGATTAAATTGCCTCGGCTCAATGAAAGAAAAGAAGATATTTCCGCGCTTTCCAGACATTTTTTACAAAAATATTCCAAAGAAATGGGAAAAGAGATCGAAGCGTTTTCAACAGCTGCCATGCAGAAACTGATCGCTTACCCGTGGCCGGGAAATATCAGGGAGCTTGAAAATACGATTGAGTGCGCCGTGGCCATGACGAAACGTAACATCATCACGGAAGACCTGATCCTTCAAACCCAGCATGTCAATCCTGAAGGTTTAAAACCACTCAAGGATGCCAAGGAGATTTTTGAAAAAAATTACCTTATTAAGCTTTTTGAACTGACCCGAGGCAATGTCAGCCAGGCAGCCAAACTGGCCGGAAAATATCGTGCGGATGTTTATGAGCTGATAAAAAAATATAATCTTAAACTTACCGATTTTAGGAAAAAGTAACATAGCTGCATGTGAACCTCCATTCTTTCCCACCGCTTGATGCTACACACACCGAGCTATCTTGAACTGCAACAGCAAACGCATTCCTTAAAGTTTGCTGCAGATAACTTTAATTAAGGCTGGTATCAACAAAGAAATGTCGCCCATAAAACAATAAGTTCTATGGACGACATCACGCGTCCAATTTAAATTTTTGGCATTGGTCGTTCAGATAAAAATCAACGCTCCTACTCTGAATACCCACTTCCGACGATTATTCCGCTCTTGCATTTCCTGACATAAGTATATTTTTGCTTCTCTTTCCATACATAGTCGACCCATACACCATCAACAGTCGCTTTGGCACATTCGATATAAACAGGTTCTGCTTTCTCCTTAAGGCTTTGTCCAACCAATGACGGATGCACTAAGAGATTTCCACTCTCTTCCATGATGAATACATACGAGGGTGTATTTTGTGCCGCACTTTTAAAGTCCTCAGCTGTTTTCCCGCCGTCAATAGCTACAACAATTTCATCTACTTGTTTTTTAATAGCGGCTTTATCCGCTGCAAAAGCACCTGTTGCCAAACAAAATCCAACAATCAAAGCGAAAGATATAATTGTAATTCTTTTCATGTCTATCTCCTTTTTTGGGGTTCTTCTGTTGACAATCCTGGATTAATAAAACGACCATGCAAAATGAAATACCTTTGATCACCTCCCTTTTATTATAAATTGGGCTTGCATGTTTTTGGGTTTTCCATGTTCATTGACGCCCGGTTATTCTTTAATGATTTCAAAAACCGAAACCCTAATCCATTTTTGTTCCTCATTTTCTTGTATCGTTCCCTTTACATATACTTTCATGCCGACATGGATGGCCATTTCTCTTCCCTCTTTAGTGTCATCAATACCGAAAATTCGCCCCTGTTTGTCTATAATTTGATTTGAATTGTTGATCCTCCCGGTCATAATAATTACCTGCTCCTGGGCGGCGGCTTTCTTCTCGGCAGATAGGGCAACACCCGACATCACGACACCCATATAGAGTGCATATACTACGAGACAACTTATTCTTTTCATTTCAATCTTTCTCTGGTTTTCCTCCGACAATACCGGAGATGAGTGTACTTCGTTTCAATTCCGCTATGATTATGAATCCGTCTGTTCCTATGCATCTGCAATTGATATGCCGAATTGGGAAATAAAAGTAACATGCTGTTTTTTATATAAAATAAATCTATTTTTTTAAAACAAGCCGCGCATCTGAAGGGATTTTCATACGGTAAGCAAAAGGGGTTTGACGGAAATGAAGCGTCAAGCGCGTGTAAATAAATGATTATCGGATGAAGGAATTTTCATACAGTCGTTTCAGCTTGAATCGGAGACTCAAAAAGGTTGATGGGCTGTATTTTCCCAAGCCATATATTTTTACCGGCATTCAACCGCCCATGGATCTTGCCGTTTTCCGTCATAGGACCTGTCGGTCCGTTGAAGCGCATCGGTTATAGACATATCCATTTCCTGGGCCCGCTCCATCAGCAACCTTGGGGAAATCTGGAAGTCTCATCGGCGAACCGCCCAACCCTGTTATAAAATCATACACTACCACAAAGTGGTTGTTGCCCAGCCGGATTCAGCCAATCGGTTTTTGTGTAACCATACCAACATCTTGACCAAGACCTCTCCTTCAATTCCGCCACGTCACATTCCCAGACACAGACGGCGGCCCTGATGGTGGGTGTTCGTTCTATTATATTGAAATCATGTATATTTTGGGCATTTTGCTTGAGTTTATGAAAATCATTCCTAACTGGCATACAACTTGCTCATTAATGCGCCTGTTTATGGAGAAATTGTTTAAAGAACTCAAAGATCAATCAGGGACAATGAGAAATATAATTAAACCTAGATTTACCCTTTTAATTTTTTCGATATTCTTCTGTTTCGTATCGCCCGTCTATGCAGTGGATGTCACGATAGCGTGGAGTCCAAACTCCGAATCCGATGTTGAAGGTTATAAACTCTACTATAAAACGGGGGTTAACGGCCCGCCATACAATGGCGTCGGAGCAACGGAAGGCGACGCTCCGATTACCATTTGGACGGATGAACTCTACAATCCAGAACAACCCGAGTTTACAATCCACGGCTTGAATGAAAATGAAACATATTATTTTGTCCTGACCGCATATGACATTGATGGGTATGAAAGTGCCTATTCGGATGAGGTGTCTTTCAACTCTGCAGATCGTGCCATCATCGACGGTGAAAACCCAGAAGATTTCGTCGAGTATGACGCCTCGGGTGGCGGTGGCGGCGGCTGCTTCATCGCAACTGCGGCATACGGCTCTTTGATGGCGCCACACGTTAAGATATTGTGCGAATTCCGCGACCGTTTCCTGGTACCCAACCGGTTTGGAAAAAGCTTTGTGGATTTCTATTACAAATACTCCCCTCCGGCCGCAAATTTCATCGCTGAGCATGTTAACTTGAGGGCCATGGTTCGCGTGAGTTTGGTCCCGGTCGTGGGGATAAGCTGGATCGCCCTGAAGATAGGCCCGGGTACTACCGTGTTACTCGTGCTCTTTTTCGGTATCGGTTTGATCGCTCTTTACAGAAAGGGACGTAAAAAACGCTTCAGAAAAATACATTGTTAAACAGATTACATGGAAAACAAAAGGTGGTTCTATCCAATGGTAGAAATATTGAAGAAAATATTTAAATCAAACCCTGAGAATTCGACAATCGTATTGAAAGAAACATGTTCAGACTGCCGACGAAAGGTCGTCATCGAAATAACCCCGACATCCGGAGGATTTGGCTTACAAGGCGGCGCGTTATATGAGAATACCCTTGGCGGTTATACTGCCCAGTGTCCGGATTGTTATAAAACTCACTCCAAGATCGTTCATTAGACCCTGCC
>JAQYVT010000045.1 GCA_030145345.1 Desulfobacterales bacterium | reverse complement strand
CAAATCCATAACACTTTTTGAAGGGCGCACCAGCGCCGTTGTCACAACAAGCCCGGTAAGTTCGTCAATGGCATACAGAACCTTTTCAAGTTCTGTCTGCGGCTCGACATCCGAGCAAATCCCCCATCCATGGCTCACGACCGCCCGAATGTATTCCGGGGGCCAGGAATTTTTCTGTAGAATCTCCTCGGTTTTTCGGCAGTGTTCTTCTGGAAACCGTTCATAATCCAGATCATGGATCAGGCCGATAATGCCCCATTTTTCTTCATCTTCCCCGCGTTTGCGGGCAAAATAGCGCATCACCCCTTCCACCGCCAGCGCGTGTTTAATAAGACTTTCATTTTTATTGTATTCCTCCAAAAGGGTAACGGCCTGCTCACGGGTCGGTATGTTTGAACTCATTTTTTTCTCCCGGCTTGTCGGTTTCCAATTTAATTGCCAGGAACTATACCCATAAATATGGCCGATTGTAAATATGTAAAAACCTCTTGACAGCAACACCTTCAAAACGACCCAGCAGGTGAGAAGCTATAAGGCTTTAATTGCTATTTAAAGGTCTAAACCAATTGATTTTATGTTACTTCGTCACTATTTGAAACGCTCAATGTACGTGTTCAGGGGGTGCGCTTTCCCGTGTAACGATATTGGCGGAGTGGATTCGTTATTTCAATGGCTTAGCAGTGGGGGAGACCGCGGCTCCCGCATGTTTTTCGCGGGAGAACGCGGAGGGGGCAGGAATGCCCCCGCTGCTAAGTCATTGAAATAACCAGACACGTAGACGTCAAAGTGAAGCGGGGGAGCGCACCCCCTGAACACGTACGCTCAATTTAGGTAAAAATCCCTTGACACCCCCCCCGGCATCGTTTAGAAAAATTATCCAGGTGCCGATATCGGCTTAATAGGGAATCCCGTGAAAATCGGGAGCGGTCCCGCCGCTGTAATCCCCCCCTTTTTAAGAAGGGAACCTTTTTAGCACGTATGTGCCACTGTTCCGATACGCTGGAATGGGAAGGCCGCTAAAAAGGCGGGAGAGTCAGAAGACCTGCCTGAAAAAAACAGCCACAGAAACCTTTGCGGAGTTACAAAGGTCTCGGGTTACAAAAAAGGGTCAAGTAAACTGGGTGCAGCCCTTCAGTCTTATTCTTAAGATTGAAGGGCTTTTTTTATGGCCAGTGAACATTCCCGGCGGGGCAGAAAAATCATGAAAGGAGGTGACAGTCGTGAAAACCGGATTAATTGTTTATGTTGTTGGCAAGGAGCCCCCCGATTGGGATGTAGACTCAGAATCGACAACCATCAAGCAAAATATCAAAGCGGACCTTGTTGAGATCATCACCGTCAAAACAGGTCATTTTGATATTTCGGATGCCTGGTGGTCCCTCTTAACCAGGGGAATGAAACGGATTGTCTGCAGGATTGGAAAATTTACCTCAAAGGGCAACCTCACCCTCACGGGAAATGAACTTCATCTATGCGGATAGCGATAAACGGGCGCCTGGGGGAGTCTTCCCCAGGCGCCCCCGTACGATCTGCTGGACCTACAGGGCGGGCATCAACGGGATACGTCTTTATCCTTGCGCTCTGCGCCATAGTAAAGTTCCGGCCGTCGGTTGGGGAGAAAGTATCGCATCCGGTGTCCCCTAACCCGGTTCAGGTCTTGGGCTTTTAGATCCAGGACAACCATGCTTTCTTTACCGCTCAAATTCTTCTCAATAACTTCTCCGGAGGGTCCGATAATCACAGCGATCCCCGGGAAATCGAGCCCTTTTCCATTGTCCCCGACTAGGTTACAGGCAACAATGAAAAGGCTATTATCAAAAGCTCTTGCAGTAAGATGACGCATCCATGACCGGTATTTGTCTTTGGGTGTTCCTCTGGGAGATGCATGGGGAATAAAAATCAGTTCAGCGCCTTTAATTGCCATTTGAGTGGAAAGCTCAGGAAAGTGGACATCATAACAAAGCTGGATGCCGAACCGAAGACCATTTACGTCAAACACGGGTATTGTGTCCCCGGGCGTAAAATTTTCCTGTTCCGGCGGAGCGATATGTAACTTCCGATAGACCCCCACAAACCCGTCCGGCCTTATGACCAGGTGGCTGGGAAAAATACGGCCCGTTTCATCCCTTTCAAGGATTCCTGCCAGAATGACAATCTCATGGTTTTTAGATAAATTTGACAGATCCCGGGATATGGGACCGGGAACAGGTTCTGCCGAATCTTTAATTTCTCTAAGATTACTGTACCCTGTAATATTCATTTCAGGGAAACACACCACAGCAGCCCCCGCTTCTCCGGACGCCTTTATCCACGGTTGCATGGCATCAAGATTACGGCGGACGTCCCCGGCCACCGAACGAAAGATCACGGCTGAAATACGGATATCTTGCATAACTCGATGGTGGTGAAATTTCCTTTTTTAAAACGGCAAGGCCGCATTATATTGCATCACGGAATGATGGATGAAGGTCGATGGGTATTGTTAGGGTCGAAATTATACCCCCGAACTAAAGGTCAAAATGCGCTCTAATTTTATACATTTTTGTCGCAGGCAGGTTTATAATATCCTTTACCCCCGTCTCCCGAGAGATATCTTCTATATTTCCCTCGATTTCATCCATAGATTGCGCGATAAAGGTAAACCAGATGTTATAGGTGTTGTCCCGCTGATAATTATGGGTAACTCCGGGATAACGGTTGACCGTTCTGGCAAAACCCTCGATTTTATCTTCCGGAACCTTTGCCGCACAGAGCGTGCTGACAAACCCTAATTTTTCAGGAACGAAATTGCCGCCGATCCGGCGAATGATACCCTTTTTCTTAAGCCGTTCGAGCCGTTTTATAACCTCATTTTCAGAAAGACCGAAATTTTCAGCAATGGAAAGGTAGGGCCTTTTTGTCATGGGAAAATCCGATTGAATCCTGTTAAGAATCGCCCGGTCAACATCATCTATTGGCGGCATGGGTTACTCCTGAAATTTTTCCGCGATTAACCGCACATGGACCTTTCGGGTTCGGGGACCGTCAAATTCACAGAAAAATATTCCCTGCCAAGTACCCAGTACCAGTCGATCATTTTCAATGGCGATCAGCTCTGAAGATCCCACAAGTGTCGATTTTATGTGGGCCGGTGAATTCCCTTCCAGATGACGATATCCGGCCTTCCATGGGATGATCTGGTCGATGATCATCAGAATATCATCTTTTACGCTGGGGTCGGCACTTTCATTGATTGTAATCGCAGCCGTGGTATGGGGCACGTAAAGCATACAGAGGCCCTGACCGATACCCGCAGAAAGAACCGCATCCTGAATTTTGGCGGTAATATCTATCAATTCCGTTTGGTTTCTGGATTTAACTGTAAAAACCATGTGTTCATCTCCCCATACGAAAAAAGCCCTGCTTTGAATGCAGAGCTTTTTTGCTAAACCGGAGTTAACGGATCAAGGCTTTTTTAATTAGACGCATCCGGTCGGCTTCGGAAGACCGGCCATCTTACATGCTCCCTTGCCGGGGCCTGAAGGAAACAGTTCATAAATATGTTTCAGTTTGAAACCGGTAACTTTTGAAAGGATACGAACCATGGGCGCGATACCGTTCTTCTCATAGTATTCCTGAAGAACCTTGACAACCTTGCGATGCTCATCATTCAATTCTTCAATGCCTTCTTGATTTTTTACCCATTGCACCCACTCATCACAAAAGTTTTCATAGCTGTCTATAAAGCCGTCTTCATCTACGGTAAATGTCTTTCCCATATACTCAACTGTTGCCATTAAAAACCTCCTTTATTTTTTATTTATTTTCATGGCCTTCGGCCTATACCTTTCATTAAAAACGATAAAAATAAGTATATGATTGATCAATCAATGTCAATACGAAAAATATAAATACTTTTTATTTATCCAATGCCTTCGATCAGAAAAGATTTCAAATCACCAGGCAGTTTGCCTCTGAGTTGCTCATATTTATTTGATATCATAAATATTATTTCTTAACTGACGGAAAAAAACAAGCCCGTACGAATGCCTGAAAATACCCGCAAACCACGCCTGCCACGCGTTGAATCGGGCTTGGGACCCCCCAATTTGCCATTGGGAAGCCGCGATCTGTTTAATTACCCTACCAATTTCCCTTGAGCGCCATGCGGAAATCCTGTACATAGGCTAAAGGTGAATACGTTGACCACACGTTAAGAGAAGTAATTGAGGGCGCTAAGATTTTTAAACCGAAAATCATCATCATCTGCGGTCCAACAGCTTTGGGAAAGACCGCCACCGCCATTGGTCTTGCAGAAACTTTCAACGGCGAGATCGTCGGCGCCGATTCAATGCAGGTGTATAAATATATGGATATCGGCACCGCAAAGCCGACGCCTGATGAACAGTCGCGTGTTACCCACCACATGATAGATATCGTTGTTCCGGACGAACATTTCGACACCAAGGCATATGCGAGGCTGGCCCGTGAAAAGGTCATGAAACTCAATTCCCAGGGAATTACCCCTTTTATTGTCGGTGGGACAGGACTGTATATCAAAGCACTCGCGCACGGTCTATTTGAAGCCGGCGCATCAGATCCCCGTATACGGCGCCGTTTAAAAGAAGAGGCTCAAATTTACGGCTCCGTTTTCTTGCACAAACGATTAAATCGAAAAGATCCCGATACTGCAAAAAAAATACACCCGAATGATGCCTACAGGATCATCCGGGCCCTTGAAGTACACGCGTCCACCGGAAAACCCATGGCCCAATTGCATCGGGAGCACTGTTTTAAAGACAATCCGTTTGATTTTTTAAAAATCGGCCTCCATATAAACCGAGACATACTTTACGATCGCATCAACCGACGGGTCGATGCCATGATCGACGCCGGCCTGGTTGGCGAAGTTACAGGACTGCTGGAAATGGGATTCGCGCCCCACCTTAAATCGATGCAGTCCATCGGTTACCGTCACATGGTCGATTTTATTCAAGGACGTTGCGAGTGGGATGAAACCGTGCGGACCTTAAAACGGGATACCAGAAGATATGCAAAACGTCAACTGACATGGTTCAAAGCCGATCCCGACATTATATGGGCTGAACCGGGACAGTTATCGGAAATACGGGGACCGATAAAAAAGTTCTTGCAAGAAAAGTAAAGAATCCGAACCCAGAGGACCCGGCTTTGGTTTCACCCCATAAGGGTGTGATTAACATCTCATTGCACGTGGTTGGAAGGATGGAATATTGGAATATTGGAATATTGGGTCGAAAATCGGAACGTTGTCCAATTTGGCAATATCAAAATAACCAAGTGTCTTATGAAGTTGGTGGCAGTCCGCAACCCATCATTCCATTATTCCCGTCGAATAATTTACGGGCATAGCCAATTGTTTCTGAGCCAGCCCAGAGAACCAGGTTTTTCAAGATTAAATAAAAATATATCCATAGGTAAATAGCCATGAAAATAGCCATCGCACAGATTAATCCCATTATCGGTGATTTTGACTACAATTTTAACCGGATACAGAATTTTTCAGATCAAGCCATCCAGCTTCAATGCGATCTGGTGGTCTTTTCAGAGCTGGTTGTTACCGGATACCCGCCCCGGGATCTTCTTGAAAGAAAGGATTTCGTCGATGCCAACCTTGCCTGTTTGGACAGACTCATTCGGTCCATCCGGGGTATCGGTGTCATCTGTGGATTTGTGGACAGAAACCTTGCTGACAAAGGAAAACCGATTTTTAATTCCGCCATTCTCTTTGAAGACGGCAACATCCTTCATAAGGTTCATAAACAGTTGCTGCCGACATATGACATATTCGATGAAAGTCGGTACTTCGAGCCCGGCGGGGAAAGCGCGCCGTATCCGTACAAAGGCCACAGGCTGGGACTTACCGTCTGTGAAGATGCCTGGAACGACGAAGATATTTTCCAAAGAAGGATTTATGACACGGACCCGGTCGCTCAATTCATCCAGGCGGGCGCCGATCTGGTTATTAACATATCTGCATCTCCGTATTATCTGGGGCGCAAAGAATTCAGATGGAACATGTTCGAGTTTATGGCCCGTAAATATAACGTTCCCTTTATGTTTGCCAATCAGGTCGGCGGCAATGACAGCGTTCTCTTTGACGGATCGAGCACCGCCTATGATAAAAACGGAAAGGCCGTGGCAAGCGCCGCCGATTTTGAAGAAGACCTTGTGGTCTTTGATTCAAAAACGTTAAAAGCTCAGCCGAGCAACATTCATGAAACATCAAAATCGGATGCCGAAGCCATTTTCAAGGGACTCGTCATGGGAACCCGTGACTACGTCACAAAGTGCGGTTTTTCAAAGGTTGTTCTGGGCTCGAGCGGCGGTATAGATTCAGCCCTGACAGCGTGTATTGCCGTATCGGCGCTCGGACGGGAAAATGTTTCGGCCGTCTTTATGCCGTCTCAATACACGTCTAAAGAAAACTTTGGAGATACGGAAAAGCTTTCCGAGAATCTGGGCATCGTGCAGACCCGGATTCCCATAGACAGCCTATTTAAAGAATTTTTAAAGTTACTTTCACCGGCGTTCAAGGATAGCGAACCCGGTATCACGGAACAGAATATTCAAGCCAGAATCAGGGGCACCCTCCTCATGGCACTGTCCAACAAACATGGCGCTTTGGTACTCTCCACGGGCAACAAGTCCGAACTCGCCGTTGGCTACTGTACGCTCTATGGTGATATGACCGGAGGACTGGCCGTAATTTCAGATATTCCAAAAACAATGGTCTACGATCTTGCGCGTTTCATCAATCGGGACAAAACCTTAATTCCGCCGCGCATCATTACCAAAGCGCCTTCCGCCGAACTCAAGCCCGACCAAACCGATCAGGACGACCTGCCGCCGTATGACCTGCTGGATGCTATCCTAAAGGGATACATTGAAGATTTCAAAGGTGCCGGTGAGCTGGTTCAAGCGGGATTTGATAAAATGATTGTGGAAGATGTCATTTCCAGGGTTGACCGGAATGAATACAAGCGTCATCAGGCGGCACCCGGTCTTAAAGTGACCTCAAAGGCTTTCGGTTATGGCAGAAGATTCCCACTGGCCCAACGGTACACAAAAAAATCGTCGCAACCCTGAACCCGGGTCAGCGAACGGCCAATTTCCCCTGCCACGAATCCCTTTTTTCAAGCGTTTCCTTGATCAGCGCAAGGGTTTCGGCTTTTTTCATCGACCAGTGGGGTGCCACAAGTTCTTCAGGATGAGGATCGCCGGTCAGACGTTGAATCACCATATTTTTTGGAATCCGTTCAAGGAAATCACAGACAATATCCACATATTCCGCCTGTTCCAGGCACGTGTATTTTTTCCGATTGTAAAGCGCATCCAGTTTTGTTCCTTTTACAACATAGAGAAGGTGTATTTTGATACCGTCTATTTCAAGGCCGGCAACCGCATCGGCGGTTTCGAGCATATGGGCTTTTCTTTCATTGGGAAGACCGAGAATAACATGGGCGCATATGTTAATACCCCTGTTTTTCGTCGCATGGACCGCCTGTTTAAAACATTCAAAATCGTGTCCGCGGTTTATAAACGCAAGTGTAGAATCATGGGCGGATTGCAATCCGTATTCGATCCAAATAAGATGATTTTCCGCATAGCCCTGTAAAAGTTCCAAAATCGGACCATCCACACAATCCGGCCGGGTACCGATTGAAAGCCCCACCACATCTTCTATGGCCAGCGCTTGCCCATAAAGATTCTTGAGGGTGTCAATCGGTGCATAGGTGTTTGAAAACGATTGGAAATAGGCTAAAAATTTTTTCGCTTTGTAGCGCTTTGCAAGGGCGCGTTTACCCTGAATGACCTGGTCGGTCACCGAAAGCCCTTTTTCATGGGCACCGGTTCCGGACCCCTTAAAATTGCAGTATATACATCCGCCTTTTGAGATCGATCCGTCCCGGTTCGGGCAGGAAAGACCGGCATCAATGGTTATTTTCTGAACCCTGCATCCGAAGATACTTCTCAGATAACTGTTAAAATCATTATATCTTTTACGGATATTTTTCGTCATGACCGAGGGAAAATTTCAAAACTCAAATGGCGCGCAAACCCAATGAACATCCAAAGGGAGTTTGATTTATAGATGACCCGATGGTGCTTCATTTTTTTTACACCCAATTGGATTAAAACCTAAGTTGAGCGATTGTTGAGTTTGCCGAAGATGCAAGGCATGAGACATGCAGCCGTAGCAGGCTACTGCAACTGTCTCATAACGCAGCAGATTCGGTAAACTCGGCAAGCCCGAAGGGTTTCAAATTGTGACAATTTTGTTTGGATTCCTATCTACCGAGTCGATGATGGTTTTTAATGGTTTATAAAAATATAACCTACTAAAAACACTATATCTTATAATACACTGGCGCAATTTGAGACGCTCAATTTAGGTTAAAGATTGTTTCGCCTAAATTAATGATTATTTTTGTTTGTAATTATATACAGTTTCGCATAAAATTTGTAAAACTGTTAGTGGCAAATAATTGAAAAATAATTTTTATGACCTTCTATCGAAAAAAATACGATATCATTGTCGTGGGCGCAGGACATGCAGGGTGTGAGGCGGCACTGGCAGCCGCGAGAATGGGTTGCAGTGTACTGCTTATGGCCATCGATCTGGACAAGGTGGCTGCCATGCCATGCAGTCCCTCCATCGGGGGCATGGCAAAAGGACAGCTGGTCAAGGAGATCGATGCCCTGGGCGGTGAAATGGCAAAGATCACGGATAAAACCGCCATACAGTATCGAACCCTAAACACCAAAAAGGGCCCTGCGGTCCATTCTTCCAGAACGCAAAACGACAAGATCCGTTATCATATGGCCATGAAGGCCGTCATTGAAAAACAGCCGAACCTCGACCTTAAACAGGCCATGGTGGATCGGCTTGTGGTGGAAAACGGTCGCGTTGTGGGTGTGGAGGATCAAACCGGTTTCGGATACCCGGCGGAGGCTGTGGTTCTGGCCACCGGAACATTTTTAAGCGGCCTGGTTCATATCGGGTTTAATTCTTTCAAAGCAGGGAGAGCCGGCGAATTTGCATCGTATAGCCTCCCGGCCCATCTGAAAGCCCTTGGGTTTGAGCTTGGAAGAATGAAGACCGGCACACCGCCCAGACTGAAAAAAACGAGTATCGATTTTAACGCCTTTATCCAGCATGGCGCCGAGGAAGATCCAATACCATTTTCGTTTTTCACGGAAAAGATTGTCATGCCGCAAATGCCCAGCTTTATCGGACATACCAGCAAAAGAAGCCATCAGATTGTGAAAAAAAATCTTAAACACTCTGCGCTGTATGGCGGTATGATAAAAGGGATTTCGGCCCGCTACTGTCCTTCATTTGAAGACAAGGTCGTCCGGTTTCCCGATAAGGAACGACACCAGATAATCCTGGAACCCGAAGGTCTCGATACCGATGAAATTTATGCCAGCGGCCTTGGAAACAGCCTGCCGATGGAAATACAGATTCAGTTTGTCAGATCCGTCAAGGGGCTGGAATCGGCCGAAATCATGCGGCCGGCGTATGCCATAGAGTACGATTATGTTAATCCTGACAATCTTAAGCCGACGCTGGAAACAAAACGGGTTTCAGGCCTTTTTTTGGCCGGCCAGATTAACGGGACATCGGGATATGAAGAAGCCGCCGCCCAGGGGATATGGTCCGGGATCAATGCGGCCTGCAAAATTCAGCGAAGGCCGCCGTTTATTCTCGACCGATCCCAGGCGTATATGGCGGTAATGGTCGATGATCTTGTTACACGGGGCACCCGGGAACCTTACCGTATGTTTACATCTCGGGCTGAATACAGGCTCATGTTGCGAGAGGATAATGCAGATCTGAGATTGATGGAAATTGGGCATGAATTCGGCCTCATCGACGATGACACCTTAAAAGATGTGAAAGAGCGAAAAAAACAGATCGCCCATGAGGTTAAAAGAATTAAGTCCACCGTCATAAAACCGGACAAAATAACCAACGATTATTTGCGTGGCAAAGGAACACAGCCAATAAACAACGGCATTTTTCTTGACCAGCTTCTGAAAAGAGCCGAACTCGACTACACGGCGGTCCAAGCATTGGCCATGAGATCAAACAACCTCAGTAGAAAAGTCGCCAAGCAGGTGGAAATTGAAATTAAATATGAAGGTTATATTAAACGACAGCTAAAGGAAATCGACAAGTTCAAGAACCAGGAGCGGATGAAAATACCCGAAGATTTCGATTTTACCCAGGTTCACGGCCTTTCCAATGAACTCAAAGAAAAGCTTTCTACGGTAATGCCGTCGTCCTTGGGCCAGGCGTCCCGAATAGACGGCATCACCCCCGCCGGACTTTCCGTGATTATGATCGCTATCAAAGCTGCTGAAAAACAGGGGGCTAAAACCAAAAATCCACGATCGAATGATCCTTGACAGGTAAAAACTTTTAACTTATTTTCAGCATCAGAATTTTTCCCGTTTGTCCGAAACCGTTTGAGGTAGATATCTTCGGGTTAAATTTACATATAAAACGATCAGTTAGGGCAAACCATGAGGTAACGAGGAAATGGCGGAAACAGATTATTATAAAATACTCGGCGCAAATAAAAATGCATCTAAAGACGATATCAAAAAAGCGTATCGGAAGCTCGCCATGAAGTATCATCCCGATCATACAAAGGGCGATAAAAGCGCTGAGGAAAAATTTAAAAAGATTAGTGAAGCGTATGCTGTTTTAAGTGACCCGGAAAAACGCAAACAATACGACACCTTCGGTTCAGCCGGATTTCAGCAGCGTTATTCCCAGGAAGATATTTTCAGAGGTTTTGATTTTGACAGCATATTAAACGATTTATTCGGCGGATCCGACCGTTTTGGCGGTGCTGGAAATGGAATGCGGTTCTCTTTTGGCGGGGGGAGTCCGTTTGGCGGTCATCAACGGCAGCAGCAGGCACCGCCCAAAGGATCCGATCTGGTATACGAACTCCCTTTAACATTACCGGAAGTCGCGACAGGAACCCAAAAAACCGTATCTTTTCAACATCAAGGCCGCAGTGAAAAAATTACCGTAAAGATTCCAAAAGGAATGATATCCGGGAAGAAACTTCGCATTGCCGGAAAGGGCGAGCCAAGCCCTTACGGCGGCCCTTCAGGAAACCTTTACATCAAGGCCAAAGTACTCGGCGACCCGGTGTATGATGTTCGAGGGCATGACCTGTATATAAACAGAGATATCAAGCTGAGTGAGGCCATTCTGGGTTCGAATATTTCGGTTCCAACGCTGGACGGCAAGAAACTAAATTTGAAATTACCACCCGGAACCAAGCACAAAACGAAGATGCGACTGCCCGGACATGGTCTCCCCCATATGGACGGTAAAGGTCAAGGCAATCTTTATGTCCGTATTCAGGTTCCTATGCCCAAGGAGCTATCCAAAAAACAAAAAGATTTGATCGAACAATTGGCAGATACGGGCTTGTAACGCACTAAATTCATTGACAAGAAATTTTGTTCCCTGTACCTTTATTTTCAAACGGACAAACCGATTTTTTTAAAAATATCACGGCTCGACTTAATCGTTTCCAATGATGGCTGAACTTATACCCGTCCTTACCCAAAATGATATCAACACCTTGGTCGCGGCGACGGCACGCAGGATCTCTTCGGACTATCAAGATCATGATCTTGTTCTCATCGGTGTTTTAAAAGGTGCGTTTGTCTTTATTGCTGATCTTGTGAGGCATCTTAGTATTCCAGTCGAAATCGATTTCATACGCGTCTTGAGTTACGGTTCAGGCGTTTCATCTTCAAGGAACATTCAATTAACCAAGGATATAGAGACCGATATAAAAAATAAAGATGTGCTCATCATTGAAGACATTGTGGATACCGGCTTGACTTTAAAATATCTCATCGATTATTTGAAAACGTATCATCCAAAAACGGTCAGGGTTTGCACCCTGATAGACAAACACGAGCGTCGCGAAGTCGATATTGAAATCGATTATATCTGCCACACCGTGGCTGAAGGGTTCCTTGTCGGGTACGGACTCGATTATGATGAAAACTATAGATATTTACCGGGAGTTTATCACTTTCAATTATAACCATCGGGGTATATCATGATTATTACCTGCCAAGAATGCAATTCAAGTTTTAATTTGAATGAAAGTCTTTTAAAACCAACAGGGTCAAAGGTTCGATGCTCAAAATGTCACAAAGTATTTACGGCATATCCACACACGCCGCCTGAAGAACCTGAAACCCCTCCTGAAATACTTCCGGATATTGAGGGTGTACCCGTGACAAAGGACGTTCCGGGTCCGGATGAACTCGATTTGTCAGACATGGATAAGTTGTTTGCCGAAGAAGAAGATTCAGAGATTGAAGACATCACCGATCAAGCCGTTGAAGACCTTGACTTGGATTTAGAGCCGGATTTGGAGCCCGAAGCCGATACGCCATCCCTCAGCGTCGGGCCGGATGAACCCGATGAACTCGATCTGTCGGACATGGATAAATTTTTTGCCGAGGAAAATTTTTCGGAGGATGAAGACATCACCGATGAAGCCATAGAAGATCTCGACCTGGATTTTGATCTGGATTTTGAGCCTGAAACGGATACCGCCACGGAGGATATCGAGGCAGAAGAAAAACCGGATGAACTCGACCTGTCGGACATGGATAAATTTTTTGCCGAGGAAAAAGCTTCGGAAGCGGAAGCCATTGAAGACCTTGACCTGGATCTAGGTTTGGATTTGGAGCCCGAAGCTGAAAAACCGACCGGGGAGATGGCCCGGGAACTCGAGCCGGATGAACCCGATGAGCTCGATCTGTCGGATATTGAAGAAATTTTAGACTTAGAAGAACCGGAAGCTGAAGAGAAAAAGGTACCGGACGATATCGTGCTGGAGCTGGATATGGAGACGGAACCCGAGCTTGAAAAGGTCCCGGAAGCTTCGGAACCCGATGAACTCGAAGAAATTGACCTATTGGATATAGAGAAGATGCTCGAAATTGAACCCGCGCCGGACACCCCAGCGGACGTTCAACCGGAGGATCTTGTTCTTGAATCCGATCTGGGGGAGGAAATGGCCGATCTTGTACTGCCGAAGGATTTCCCAGGGGTCGACGCCGATGAACCCGATAAAATCACCGAACCTGATGAATTTGAATTCCAAGATGCGGACGAGGAAGACCTGTTAGACGAGGAAATTGCCGAAATCCAACCTGCATTGGATCAAGCAGGGCCGGCCGCCAAAAAAGGAATCAGCAAACCGATTTTTGCCTTGCTGATCATTGCAATATTGGCCGGTGGGCTTTACGGCACCTATGTTTTGCTCGATTACATGAATATCGAGATTCCTTTTGTCAGCGATTATTTTAAACCCAAAGTTTCGGATCCAGCCGGAAATCTCAAGATAGAAACTATAGATATCGACAGTAAGTTCGTGGCAAATGCAAAAACAGGAAAGCTGTTTGTGATAACCGGCCGGATTAAAAATGGATATTCATCTTCTCGACGGTCTGTAAGAATCAAAGGAAAACTCTATACAAAAGGGAAAATTGTTGCAAAAACAGAAACAGTTTTCTGTGGCAATGTTCTATCAGATATGGAACTTTCCAATATGGCGTTTGCTGCCATAAAAAAACGGCTGTCCAATAGCCCTGGCGACAACAAATCGAATACGGGGATTCAGCCTGGGAAAGAACTCCCGTTTATGATTGTATTTCCAGACCTTCCGGACAACCTGGAAGAATTCGCAGTTGAAGTTGTTGGATCCATTTCAGAATAATAGATACATATTGACGTTTTTGGCTTGACTAAACCCATTATATTAGAATAATAAAAAAGGTTTTAAGCGCATTAATCTGATCCGGCTAAAAATTTACTTTGGCGATGTAGCTCAGATGGTCAGAGCATACGGCTCATATCCGTAGTGTCCGGGGTTCAATTCCCTGCATCGCCACCAAAAAAATAAAACCTGCTGTTTTTACAGCAGGTTTTCTTATTTTGAAGCTTCCCTAAATGCCGTTATTAAACTCGGTGCACATCGTATTTTAGCATATAAATGCAGATGACCGAAGAATAAGATGCACGCACATCCGAGAAGCTTCATATCTGCCAGATCAAGCTTTTTTTTTCCAGTGTAACCCTTGGAGGGGATGAACCGTCACTTGGTTAAAATTATGGTGTTGAAGCTGACTGACATTTAGTTTTGTCCAATTAATAATCATTTCAAAAAATATGTCCATAAGACAAAAGGTTCATTTTGATAGGGAAAAATCCCATCCCCTAGGAATTGCCCCCAGCGCTATCCCCCACCCAAAGCATTTCAGCACACAGATTTGAATTGTAACAAATTGGAATTGTTTTTATAATCTGAACGAAAAAACGCCGGCGGCAAGTTTTCCGGAGTTGCCACAACTTACGGTTATCACCGGGCATCTCTTGAAAATATCAGAGGACCCCTCTTTTTTTCAGCGTTTTATCGCTTGAAAAGACGGTGAAAGTTGTATTATAGAATCTAATGCGATATGAATTACCGGTGATGCAGCCGATACACATGCCGGTGTAAAAATAACAGCGATCAGCGATGATACACGGTTTTGAAAAAATTGTGGAAGAGCGTATTCGAATTGCTCAGAAAAAGGGCGAATTCGAAAATCTGCCCGGTTCCGGCAAACCCTTGACATTTCAGGATGCTTGTTTTGTCCCGGAAGAACTGCGCCTGGCCTATAAAATACTAAAAAATTCAGACTGTATTCCCCCGGAAATTGAGTTGAAAAATCAGATTAAACAGACCGAAGACCTTTTGGCCGGTATGGAAGAAACGGCTGAAAAATATCGTTTATTAAAAAAATTGAACTTTTTGATCATGAAAATGAATTCAATGCGAGAAACAGCCGTTGCCCTTGAAATGCCCCAGCATTATATGGGAAAGCTGGCCGAACGATTCGAGAATTCAAAAAATCAATAAAAAATGGGCTAAGTTCCAATCATGATATTTAAGCAAAAAGAAAAAGAGAGCAGACATTTTAAAAGTGTCCTCATGGCCTATTTCGTCCTTCTCCTCCATGTTATTTTGGTGGCGGGTTTGATCATGATGGTCATTTTTTTCCGGGGCGTAATAAATTACATGATATGGATTTTTATCGGCGGTTCAATCGCCATCATTGCTTCGGGCTTACATTTTTACAAGCGCATGAAAATGGAAGGAAAGACCCTCAAGGAAATACTCAGCGCGCATCGGTATAGCGGAAGAACGGTTGAGATCAGTTTTCTTGGCGGACTGGCTTCATTGAAAATCGACGGGGCAAAGAACAACCTGCCTGCCTTGGACAGCAGTTCATCCGGCCATGTCAAGCAACTCGAAGACCCGGAATCGATTCGGTATAAAGAGTTTTCCGAACTTGTCCGTCTGCTTGAAAACGACATTATTACCCTTGAAGAATATAACAGATTCAAGGAACGGATTTTTAAGTCATAGAAACATGGTACGTGTTCAGGGGGTGCGATTCCCCGTGTAACGATACCTGCCCGCTCGTGCCTCGCATGACAGGCGGGTTGGCGGAGTGGCACCAAAGTGAAACGGGGAGGCACACCCCCTGAACCCATACTCCACTTCAATTTTGGTCAGACTGAAAGGCAACCCATGAAAAAACTAACCCTTGCGCTTCTCTCCGGCGGGATATCCTCCGAACGTGAAGTTTCCATCGCCAGCGGAAACCAGGTCTATGAGGCATTGGATCACAACAAGTACCATATCATTCGTTATGATCCAAAAACCGATCTTCCGCAACTGGTCGCGGATGCGCCTAAAATTGATGCTGCACTGATAATTCTCCATGGGCCGTTTGGTGAGGACGGTACACTCCAGGGACTGCTCGATCTTCTGGATATTCCGTATCAGGGATCGGGGGTTCTCGGGAGTGCTCTGGGTATGAACAAACTGGCTTCCAAACATCTTTACGAAAAATCCGGACTTCGGATCCCGCCGTATCGGGTGATAAAAAAAGAGGATGTTTTAGATTCGGACGCATGTGCCGAACAACTGGGTCTGCCCCTGGTTGTGAAGCCGGCGGCCAGTGGTTCGAGTGTCGGAATCTCTTTGGTTAAATCCACGAAATCCCTAAAGGATGCGGTGAATGCAGCCTTTAACGAGGATCCCATGGTTCTGATAGAAGCACATATCGACGGGATTGAACTTACCGGCGGTGTTATCGGCAATGAGAATCTGGAAGCGTTGCCCATCATTGAAATAATTCCGGATAAATCCTGTGACTTTTTCGATTACACGGCAAAGTATACCGCGGGTGTCACCCAGGAGATATGTCCGGCCCGAATCGACGATGTCCTCACCGAGAAGGCCCAGGAAACCGCCAAAACAGCACATAACGCCCTTTTTTGCAACGGATACAGCCGAACAGACATGATTCTTAAAGATAATGAGCTTTATGTCCTTGAAACCAACACAATTCCCGGCATGACCGCCACGAGCCTATTACCACAGGCAGCCGCTGCCGCGGGTATTCCCTTCGGCCAGCTCCTGGACAGATTGATTGAGTTAAGTATTGAGGGACACAAAAGCGGCAGGTGATTCAATGATCATCAGAGGCAGCAGGGAACTCAAGGAAGTCTATCAAGACCTTCGTTCGAAAGATATTTTTTTAGGGACACTGGCTTACAAACATATGAAACAATCGGTCCTTATCGATCTTCTCGAACGGGGCATTTCATGTTTTCCATCTCCCCTTTCACAGGTCCTGAACAACTCCAAGGCTGCGCAAGTCCTCATTCTAAAAAAATGGATGTTGCCCCATACATTTGTTATTGTGCGACGGACGGATCTTCTCGATACGATAAATATCTATAACAGACTCAAGATCGCCCCTGTGATTACCAAGGAAGACCGTATGCACTGCGGTCATGGTGTGCGAAAGTGGGACACCATTGAAGTCTTATACAGTTTCATGGCCTTGTCTGAATCTTCATATCCTTTTGTCGTTCAGCCTTTTTTAGACGACTTTATGGACGTACGGGTGGTCATTGTAGGGGATTACATGGAGGCATATGTCAGAAATAATCCCAACAATTTCAGGATGAATATCTCCATGGGTGGAGAAAGTTATCCCTACGATCCGGACGAGAATCTAGAAAGATTTTGTCATGCCGTAATGGAACGCGGTAAATTCCCCTATGCTCACTTGGACGTTAAGATTACAAACGACGGAAAGCATTACCTTTCGGAAATTGCATTAGATGGCGGGACCAAAGGTGCAAAGATTGATCGAAAGGAACTCGTTCAAAAGAAACAAGATTTGCTTGAAAGCCTTGCCAGCATATCCTGAAAAGGAGGTTTATTTGAAAACAGGAAACAAGACTTTAAAACAATCCGGCCGACCGCCTGAAGTCGGGATTGTCATGGGGAGCGATTCTGATCTTAAAATAATGGAAGACGCCGCTTCGGTTTTGAAACAATTTGGGATATCCTATGAAATGACGGTGGCCTCCGCACACCGAAGTCCCAAGAGAGCGATTCAATTTGCCACGTCCGCCCATAAGCGGGGCATTAAAGTCATTATTGCCGGAGCCGGGCACGCAGCCCATCTGGCCGGGTTTATAGCGGCGCATACTTCGCTGCCGATCATAGGGGTTCCCATAGATTCCTCATGCCTTCAGGGGTTCGATGCACTCCTATCAACCGTTCAAATGCCGCCGGGGGTACCGGTTGCCACGGTATCCATCGGGAAGCCGGGTGCAAGAAATGCGGGTATCCTTGCCGTACAGATACTCGCACTTGCAGACCCAAACCTTACAAAAATGCTGGAAACGTATAAAAAGGAGCTTGCAAAACAAGTTGATCAAAAAGCAAAAAAGCTTAAAGATCATTCAGGTTGACCCTCTCAATCCCGCTCATGATCAAATCTTAGAGGCCTATGGGATCATTCAAAACGGCGGGGTCATTATGTTCCCTACCCAGCACCTGTATGGACTGGGTGCAGCGGCCTTGAACATCAAAGCTGTCGACAAGGTTTTTGAAATAAAACAGCGGCCGTATAATAAACCGCTGCTTGTCCTTATACACGAACAGAAAGATCTGACCCAGCTGGTTCAAAACATCCCTTCCACGGCCATTCGCATTATGGAATGCTTTTGGCCGGGTGCACTGACCATTGTATTTAAGGCCAAAAAAGTATTGCCCGCAAACCTTACCGCCGGCACAGGCAGGATCGGTGTCCGAATGCCGCAACACCCTGTTGCGATAGCGCTTGCCAAGGCGCTCAAAAGTCCCATCACCGCCACAAGCGCCAACATTACCGGCAATTCAGGGTGTTCACACGTTTCAGATATAGACCCGCTGATTGCCGACAAACTTGACCTTATTCTGGATGCCGGACCCCTCAAAGGCGGCATCGGTTCAACCGTCGTCGATGTTACACATGACTTTCCGAAAATTCTGAGAGAAGGTGCAATTCCTGCAAAGGATATTTTTGCTGTTCTCGAAGGATCAGATATCGGGTAGTCCGTATGTTTCACCCAATAAAGCAGACACCCAATGTTCAAAATAGATGACATCACCGCCCAAGTCCTGAAAAACTGCGATATTGCGGATTCCCAACATGCGGGTCTTTATTCCATATGCGGTTTGGCATTAAGATTGCGGGATCTATACAAATGGGAAAAAGGATTGGATCCCTGGGTTGAAAAAGACCCTTCTGAGGTTTTAAAATGGATTGGCGACAAAGAAGAAAAATGGGAAAAGCTCCTGGAAAAAGAATTCGGAGACATCACCATTCTCGGACGCCGTTTCGACCCATTTGATGTCACAGAGATTAACGCGGTTTTAGAGCCCCATGGATTCATTTACGGCGGCGGGTATGCTCGCAGCCTTAAACCCACATTTTTTCTCGCTTCCATCGAGGAAAAGAAAGAAATAAATGGATACACGGTATTTATCCTCGGTCACGAACTTGCCCGTGATCTACTAACGATCCCTGCCCTGTCCCAGGACAATTGCATCTTTGTCAGACAAGAACCGGCAAAACTATTTCTCTGGGATCACATATTTTATATAAAAAAATCGGGGCGGTATGCCCTCCGGTTTGCCTTTGAAATTTATGGACTGAAAGAACAGACACCCAAAGAATTACAACGCAATTTCGCAAGAATTGCGGTGGATGAAACAGACACATACATCTACCACGAACTGGGTGAAATTCAGGATACTGTTTTTGATCGTCACCTATGGCGCGAAATTGTTGCGGCGTTCCCTCACACACCCATCGAGCTGTTTGCCCGAACCGTTAAGGACCTTCTTGCAGACACCAACGAATACGGAACACTTCAACATATAACCAGAGAGCGGAAAACAGCGTCTCTGGCATTTTATGTTGCCTTCCTCGAAAGTTTTACGAAAGAAATATTTCCTCAAATAATCGAGGCGTTTCAAAAATTTACACACACATATGACTGGCTCATTATTGAGCAGGCGGTGGCCGAAGGGTACCATACCGCAAAGTCTTACGCAGAAGCGATCACCCGTATTTACCAGAGGGGAAAGTCTAAAAATGATATGAAATGGGTGGAAAATGAGATAACCAAACGTTTTCTGTCCAGCCTTGTTCGTTAACGCTATTTTCCACGCCCAGAGCGTGCCCCAGGACGCACAGATGATTCCAAAAGAAGACGCACAGAAAATAACCCAATGGGCCCAGGAACTTGATGATGATATATTCATCGATCTGATCTTGACCGGGGATGAACGCAGCGAAACATTTCGTGATTTTTGCGACAATTTGACGCGCATTGCCCCGAATGTCAAAATTAAACCGGAAAAGGACGAGGAATCGACCCCCCCTGCACTCCAGATCGGCAACGTTCGATACCAGGCGATTCCCGTGGGCAAGGCCCTCGAACCTTTTCTGACTGTTTTGGCCGACCGTGACACCCCGACCCAACATGTGAATGTATCGATTCAGAAAAAGCTGTTTAACAACCAGATCCCTGCCGGGCTGAAAATCTATATTATGCCCCATTGTCCGTTTTGCCCGAAGACGGTCGAGCAATTTCTCTCCCTTGCCAAGGCAAATGAATCTATAAAATTGATCATCATCGATGGTGCGCTCTTTCCTGAAATAGCGGCATCCGACACTATTCAATCCGCACCCACCGTTTTACTCGAAGATCAATTTCGCTGGACCGGATCGATCCAGATCGAAGAAGTGGTCCATATGATATTGAACCGGGATCCCTCTCAGCTCAGTGCGTCATCGTTGCAAGCCATGTTTGAAGAAGGCGGCGCGGTGGAGGTTGCCAACATGATGCTCGACTGTGGAAAAATCTTCCCGGCCTTCATGGATCTCTTGGTCCATAAAAAATGGCCGGTTCGCCTGGCTGCCATGGTCGTGTTTGAAACCATCGCCGAGGAAAACCGCGAACTGGCCGGCCATACCATCCCATTTTTATGGGAGTGTTTTCCCCAGGCAGAAGATACGGTCAAAGGAGACATCCTCTACCTTTTGGGCAACGCCGGGGATAAAGGGGTCATCCCAAAGATAGAATCGCTCTTGAACGGTCCGTATCCCGTTGAGGTGATAGACGCCGCCAAAGAAGCACTTGAAGCGCTCAAATAACAATGATCAGAAAGCCAAATCCTTTGCTCATCGAGTTTCTGGACAAGAACCTTCCCTTGCCGTCGGTCCATTGGGAGACCGTGCCGCCGGGGGTAAGCCTGTCGGATGTTTGGGATGCATACGATGAGAATGTACACGGCTGGGTCTTCGTCTGGTTTCCCACCGGCGATCCCAGAACCGGTATCTCCTATGAAGAGTTCGAGCGGGCATGTCTGTTTAATGACAACCTGGAAAGGATTTTGAAGGTGATGCACCGCTGGCCCTTGTGGGGCTCTCCGGTTCGGAAAAAACATTCGGTTGCATTTGCGCTGCTGCAATTGTTTTGTGAAACAAGGGCCCTGTGCCCCAAGGTATAGATTTGCCGAAAAGTTTGACCCTAAATGAGCGTAAACAAAACAGGAGATATTGAAATGCTGAATCACGAATTATTGCAGGATGAGGGAATACTTGTCGTAACACCCGACGGCCCCTTGGAATCGTCGGATTTTGCCAGGCTGGCGGAAGAGATTGACCCGTTCATCGAAGAAAAAGGAAAACTCAACGGATTGATGATCTACGCGGAGTCGTTCCCGGGGTGGAATGACTTTGCGGCGCTGGTATCTCATCTAAATTTTGTTAAAAACCATCATCAACGCATCGAGAGAGTTGCAGCGGTAACCGACAGTGGTTTTTTGTCGATTTTGCCGCGAGTTGCCAGGCATTTTGTCCGTGCAGAAATAAGACACTTTGATTGCCGGGACAAAAACCACGCCCTCGATTGGCTGAAAGGCCTCGACGACTGATCAGAAAAGAGGGTCCATCTGACATGAAAATAACGCATCAAAAGTGCCGGGAAATACAAGCGCCGTTGGTTTCTTCGCTCATTTACGGTTTTGCTCGAGAGATCGGTTTTGAAAAAGCCATAGAAATTGCCGACAACGTCATCCGCCAAGATGCTGTGGCGTCCGGGAAAAAATTGGCGCAGGAATATTCGGGGAACACCCTGGCCGAACTGTCAAAAATCGTAAAAGAAGTTTGGGCGAAAGATAATGCATTGACCCTGGAGATGCTCAAAGAAAATGAATCCACGCTATTCTTTGATGTTACCCACTGTGAATATGCAAAGATGTATGTACGAATGGGGATAGAAGATATCGGATTCATTCTGTCGTGCAACAGAGATTTTTCATTTATGGAAGGATTTAACCCACAGATTGAGTTAAAAAGAACAAAAACCATAATGGAAGGCGCTGAATGTTGTGATTTCCGATTTTCACTTCTTGGATAGAACATTCAGGCTTGAGATATGGAGACCATCAGATTATGAACATCAGAACAAAATCCATCTTGATTTTATGCCTTCTCGGAATTGTAGATGCGGCAATACCCATACCAATTATCGGCCTGTTTTTAATATACGTTATTGTTCAAAAGCCGCCCTGGTTTGCGGAGATCGTACAAGAAATTTATCACCTGGAATGAAACTCCCCGCCGCCCATCACCTGGCGACGACGGAATCGGCTCGAAAGAAAAGGGCACAGCCATTCTATTCCAATCGAAAAAGCTAAATCGGAGTCCATATGTCAGACATTGAGATAACCAGGGGCTATATCCCCGGTTCCATCGGCCGGGTGGTCGAGCTTCACGGAACCTACTACCATGCCCATTGGAAATTCGGGCCCTTCTTCGAATCAAAGGTGGCCGCCGAACTTGCAGAATTCATCGGAAGATATGACAAAATTCGAGATGGCTTCTGGACGGCGTCATTGGAAGGTCGTATTGAAGGATCCATTACCATCGACGGGATTCACAACACCGGCAAGGGTGCGCATCTCCGGTGGTTCATCGTGTCCGATGCCCTGCGCGGGAAAGGCATCGGCAATCGGCTGATCCATTCGGCCATGGACTTTTGCCGCAACAAAAACTACAAAAGAGTCTACCTCTGGACGTTTGAGGGTCTGGGTCCTGCGAGACATCTCTACGAGAAGCATGGTTTTAAACTTGTAGAACACCACAGTGGCATGCAGTGGGGTGCGGAGGTTATCGAACAGCAATTTGAACGACGGTTCGAATAGTATTACAGATTTATTTTTTAAAGTGTTGAACCCTAATTGACCCGGATTTTATACCCGTTAGAATCGATATCGTTTTGGTTTGACCGTATGATCGATGTGTTTCAAGAAGTTCGGGTAAAGGAGATTTTTTCAACATGGCTGAAATATTTATTACCAGAAAAGTGTTCAAGGAAGTCATCGAAATATTGGAAAAGGAAGGTCATACCATTGACATAAACAACACAGACACCATCCTGCCCCCCCGGGAACTTGTCAAAAGAGTTCGCGGAAAGGCCGGCCTGGTCAGCTTACTGAACGACAGGATCGATTCACAGATGATCGACGAACTTTCATCGCTCAAAGTCATCTCCAACATCGCGGTGGGCTATGACAATATCGATATGGATGCCGCAACCCGGCGAAACATCATGGTGACCAATACGCCGGGCGTGCTGACAGAGACCACCGCCGACCTTGCCGTTGCGCTGCTGTTAGGCGCTGCCCGGAAAATACCTGAAGCAGACCGCTATATCAGGGCCGGCAAGTTTAAAAACTGGCAGCTCATGCAGCCGCACATGGGGGTGGACATCTACGAAAAGACCCTGGGCATCGTCGGTATGGGCGCCATCGGACAGGCTGTCGCCAAAAGAGCGCACAGAGGGTTTGACATGCGGATCCTATACGTTAATTCATCCAGAAAAGAACGGGTCGAAAAGGAATACAATGCAGAATTCGTCGAGTTCGATGCGCTCCTTTCCCATAGCGATTTCATTAGCATTCACGTACCCCTCACCGAAAAAACAACCCATATGTTTTCCAGTAGCGCCTTCAAAAAGATGAAAAAAACCGCCATCCTCGTCAATACCGCAAGAGGGCCGGTGGTTGACGAAAAAGCGCTGGTTTCGGCCCTCAAGGATGGACAAATCAGAGGGGCGGCCTTGGATGTGTTCGAGGAAGAACCCAAGGTCCATCCGGAGCTGATAAAAATGGCGGAGAACGTGGTATTGACGCCCCATATTGGCAGTGCTTCCATAGAGACGAGATTACGGATGGCAAAAATGGCCGCTAAAAATATGGCGGAGGGCCTCAAGGGGAATAGACCTCCGAACCTGATCAATGACGCGGTCTTTTAACTGTCCGGCCATCGACCCCGCTTTTCCAATTTTTCTACAAGACTGAACGTACGATTGAATATGTAAATCTTTACATAATAATTGTGGTGCTTGTTCCACAATATTATGGGTCCAACCCCCTTTCCATTCAGCTAACCAATTGAATTTTTAAAAGAAGATCAAACGATTCGGTTATGCATGATTATTGCATAAAATGCAATTTAAATTACAGACAAGGGGGAAAACCCATGGCCTCAAATTTCCACATTTCTTCTTTTGAAACCCGAGACTCCCTCCACCTGAAATTGGCCGGTGATTTTGACGGAAATTCCGCACACGAATTGATCGATACGTTAATTGCGCATGGCAAAAGCTTCTATCAGATTTTTATCGATACCAACGACCTAAAGACCATTTACCCCTTTGGTAGAGATGTGCTTCAAAAGAAACTGGGTCCCCTTAACAAGCAGTTTACCAACCTTATTTTTATCGGGACAAATGAGCACACGATTTTAGAAAATTAAGGGAAAGTGTACGAATTGCTGCGATGGATTTTCAGCCATACACGCCACCGGAAAAAATTCCCAAAGAAAGTATCAGATCATGGTGTTACACCGACCCAACAAGTAAGGGCAATCCCCTAAATCTTCGTAAATGTTCTTGGCAAGCCCCTCCAAAGGTTATACTCTAAAAGAAAACCCGAAGCGCAGAATAGAACCTTGTCCGAAAAAGAATTCAAAAAACGTTAACACCATATTGGGAAAAGACAACCATATGACCATGAAAGCCTTTCAAGATTACTATTCGGAGACTTTTGCAAGCTGCTTTGGCTGTGGCAGGCTCAATGAACATGGCCTACACATAAAAAGCTATTGGGATGGAGAAGAAAGCGTATGCCGCTTTAAGCCCAAACACTATCATACCGGTGGTTTCCCCGAAAACGTATACGGCGGATTGATCGCATCCTTAATGGATTGTCACGGCGCCGGTACAGCTTACGCAGCAACGCATCTTAAAAACGGAAGTAACATTGATACAGATCCGGCCTCACGCTATGTCACCGCCGCTTTACATGTGGATTATTTGGCGCCGACACCCATGAATGAAAGCTTGGAGCTCCGTGGAAAAGTGAAAGAAATTCGGGGCCGTAAAGTGATTGTTTCCATGACACTCTCTGTGAAAGAGACGGTATGTGCAAAGGGGGAAGTGGTGATGGTTCGGATCCCTGAAGCGTCTGTGTCTTAGTCAACGACCACCCGTAAAACGGTGGGCTTGAATTTTCGGCCATCGGCTGAAAAGGCAAAAGCACGATGGTGATTTAATCGTTGCGTTTTCTGCCGGGAGCAAAGCTCCCGGTTTTAGGCGAAAATAAAATCCGTATCGACCACCGGTCAGGACGGCTCGGATGCAAGGCATTTGGGGCCAACGAACGGACCTAAAATATCAAGGTCGGCTATGGGTACTCTTCATCCGATTCTTCGGCTTCGAAAATCGCTTTGGATCGCTTGTTTTTGACCATTATAAAACAGACGGTGACCGTAAAAAATATTGCCATTGGAAGAAAAAGTTCCGCCAGCATCATCTGACCTTCACCCTCACCGGGGTCTACCGACTCAATCCGTGTTATCTTTTCCGGGTTGCTCACCCTTGAGTGAACGGTTATCACCATTGCACCAATATAAATCGCCACAAATACAATGGCGAAAATACACAATCTTTTTTCAAATTTACTCATCTTTATATAACCTTCGGCAAGAAATTTTTTCGGTTTTGCAATTTGAATTCAAAGCATAATATTGGTTTGATAATCGGAAAATCAAGATAAAGTTTAATCCCACAGTTTTTCGGTCCTGATTTTCTATATTCTACGAACCTTTTAAACTTTCAATCTGACATTCTCTGTCAAATTGAATCGCCATGCCTTTTAAGGTGGAACGCACCCGGCGTCCTGTACAGCCCTTCAAATGCTTCACCGCCTTAAGTTCTTCGATACTGTTGCTTGGAATGGTGAAGTCCAGAATAAACCGGGTTCCTTCCGGAAAAGACGTTAAGGTATTAATGAATGTTCCGGAAGCAGATATGTCTCGGGTTTCAATATCTAACACCCTCTTTCTGCCTGGCGTTATGGCTTCCAGTCTTACAGGGAGTGGAAGAATAAACCTTTCATATTGACGTCTCTCTTTCATTGATATCCCCTTTCTATCGAACCTTTAGGGCCCCTCTCCAAAAAATAATCATAAAATGGCATCTGCACCGAATGCAAAAATAATGTTTCGTGCCGGGTATAAAACGCATCCACCACTTTCGGCAGATTCGTTGATGTGTTATAGAACCGCATTCAGGACATTTATTTTGAATTATTTTTCTTTCCACTGTTATTATTCCGCTTTGGTCGAGAAATAATGATCAGAAAAAATCAAAATTATAAACTCCTTTAAGTGAAATATGCTAAGCCCGTTTGGATGTCAATGAGGACGGAGATGGATTTTTCGGTATCTGCACGGAGGTGCTTTTGTGCTGTCAGAAGGTCAGGATCATTTCTCGTTTGCGAACATCTTTTTATCAGCCATGTTTATTTTATATCAAAAAAACCTCTGCCAGTATGACGGACAAGGGCGATGCGTTCGGATACATCGGCAGAACTTTTTAACTTAATGAAACACTTTATTCTTATCGGATAGTTTCAACCCTAACGCCAACAGGATTTTTCGTTTTGTTTCCATTCTGCTGGGTTTCCCCTGCTCTATCCGTGTCAGGGTGATGGATGATATATTTGCCTTTCTGGCAAGTTCGGTCTTGCTTATCATTAAAGATTCTCTCATTTCTTTTAAGGAGTTT
>JAQYVT010000044.1 GCA_030145345.1 Desulfobacterales bacterium | reverse complement strand
CATGGTACTGATAAAATTGATCATGTTTCTCAAGCCCCTCATCCCATTACTCCATCACTCCATTATTCCGGCAACAAGATTCTCAGGCAGAGCCGGAGAACTCTGACCTGGCCCAAAGGACCAGGTTTTTCAGGGCAAAATAAATGTGGGTGTAACACGGGGACAGGGAGGGCTTTGTTATGACGATTCAATCTCCCAGTTGTTAATATCCTTGTTTTTTTCTTCACCCCCCGAAACACCGTCTGCGCCATATGAAATAATGTCATATTCGCCGTGAACTCCGGGTGAAAGATAGACAAATTCATTGCCCCATGGATCTCTCGGAACCCTGCCTTTTTCAAGATATCCGCCTTTACGCCAGTTCTTCGGCAGCGTCCCGGTCTCGGGCTGCTCGACAAGTGCCTGCAAGCCCTGCTCGGTATCCGGATACATGCCGCTATCGAGTTTATACAGTTTCAGCGCCGTTTCCAGGCTCTCGATCTGCAAATTGGCTTTGAGGCGTTTTGCCTCCTCAGGCCGTCCCATGATCCTGGGTATAATGAGCCCGGCAAGAATTCCGAGTATGACGATGACAACCATCAGTTCAATCAGTGTAAATCCACGACAGTCTGAATTTCTTAAAGAAAATTTACGGTTCATTCTTTTTCCATCCATTAATATTATTTTTTTAAACCGAGCTTATCGGACCAGCTGGCTCATTTCAAATATCGGCAGACATATGGAAAGGACGATGAAACCCACAATAACGGCCATAATTAAAATCATAACAGGTTCCAGAAGTGATGTCATGGTCATTATGCTCGCTTCCACTTCACTTTCAAATACATCTGCAACTTTATTCAACATTTCCTCCAGTTTACCGCTTTGCTCTCCAACCTGAATCATCTGGATGGAAAGATCCGGAAATATTTTGCTTTCCGCCAAAGCAGACCCAAACCCCTTCCCTTTACCGACTTCTTTTGAGGCATCTTCGATGGCATCAGCGATCAGAGCGTTGCCGACGATATTCTTTACAATTCCAAGGGCGGACAGCATGGAGACGCCATTTTCAAGAAGGGATCCGAGGGTACGTGAAAAACGTGCAACCGCCAGTTTTTTGGCCAAAACTCCGATTCGCGGCAATAAAAGTTTTATTTTATCGAAAAGGTATCCGCCTTTGACGGTTTTATTAATGCGCCGTAAAATTAATACAGCGCCGGCGATCCCGATCAAGATGATCCACCAGTACATTTTGAAAATATCACTTATTCTGATCAGAAAAAGCGTCGGGGCTGGAAGCGTTTGGTTCATATCTGAAAAAATAGATGTGATGTTGGGAACAATAAATGTCAGAAGAAAAAATAGAACCAGAACTCCGATAAGAGACATCAAAATAGGATAGGCCATGGCAGATTGGATGCGGCTTTTTAAGGCCTGCTGTTTTTCGGTAATATCCGCAAGCCGTTCCAAAACAATTTCAAGCGCTCCCGAAGTTTCACCCGCCGTCACCATATTGATATACAACGCCGAAAAAGTCCCCGGAAACAAAGACAGAGATCGCGCAAAGCTGTTTCCCTCCACGATTGAATCCTTGATCTTTGCCAGCATCTTTTTAAACGATTGAGATCTGGTTTGCGATGTCAAGGCGGCGATGGCCGGTACCAGCGGAAGGCCGGCCCCCAGCAATGTCGCCAGCTGTCTCGTCATCATTGAAACTTCTTGCGGTCTGACCCGGGTAAATGGGCGTAGCGCCGAAAAAGTCTTGGGGGCCTTTATTTCGGCCGTATCATGCACTTCTTCAATGGATACCGGGTAGGTCTTGGATGCCCGCAGTTTCTGGCGGGCGGTACGGGAACTATCGGCATCGATGATTCCCGAGATGGTTTTGCCTTTTATATCCAGGGCTGTATATTCATATACCGGCATTGCCAACACCCCCCACCCTGAATATTTCATGAAAATTTTTCACCGAATTTATACCTGACCCGAATTGTGCGCACGACAATGAAAGTCATCGTTTGCTTTTCAGAAAACAAAATGATAATATTCCCATTTTCCAAGGTTTTCAAGTCATAAAATTGCTTTGACCTCAATTGAGCGATTCAAAATTATTAACTTTATATTTCTCTGGCGCAATTTGAAACGATCAATTTAGGTTTGAGATTTTATACAAATTCATCACGAACACAGCAGGCTTAACAATTATGTATGAAATTCGTTTCCATGGTCGTGGGGGACAGGGAACCGTGGTCGCATCCATCTTGCTGGCAAAGGCTTTTTTTAACGCCGGTTATTATGTACAAACCTTTCCTCTTTTTGGTGTGGAAAGACGCGGAGCGCCGGTTGAAGCCTATCTCAGGCTGGATAAAGAAAAGATTCTGGTTCGGAGCAACATTTACAAACCCGATTATGTTGTCGTTCAAGATGCCAAACTGCTGGACCGCGTCGATGTCACAGCGGGGCTCAAAAAGGGCGGCTCGATTCTGATCAATTTAAAAGATGCCCCCGACACTATGGAAACTTTCTCGGGCTTTCGGTTTGCTTTTGTAGACGCCAATCAAATCGCCGTCAACAACGGTCTCGGAAGCCGCACCCAGCCAATTATCAACACGGCCATGATCGGCGCTTTCGCAAGGGTTATGGAGATGCCGCACCTGGATATAATTACAGGGGCCATTGAAAATGAAATTCATGTTAAAACAGACCAGAATGTGTCGGCAGCCCGCCAGGCCTATGAGGCTGTAACGCTTTTTGGAATGTTGGAAAACAATTGTGGGAATCCATGACAACCGAACAAAATTTTCCAGAAAAAATACCATTGTTCATATCACGATCAAATATCTCCACCGAATTAAACAAAACGGGATCCTGGCGCTTTGTACGTCCGAAATACCATGAGAAGACGGCACCGTGCAGCGCGGCCTGTCCTGCCGGCGAGGACATTGCCCGGATCGAAATGCTGTCGAGCCAGGGGCGATACAGAGAAACACTCGAGACCATTCTTCTTGAAAACCCCTTCCCTGCCATCTGCGGCCGGGTTTGTTTTCACACGTGTGAAACGGCCTGTAACCGTTCCGGTCTTGATGAACCTATTGCCATACACGGTATAGAGCGATTCATTGGCGATACCGCTGTCAGGGATAACTTAACATTTTCCCTGGAAAGGCTTCCCGATAACGGGAAAAAAATATGCATTGTCGGTGCCGGTCCATCGGGCCTGGCCGCCGCCTATTTTTTAACACGACTGGGGTATTCCTGCGATGTTTTCGAGGCCGAGACCGAACCGGGCGGAATTCTAAGGTGGGGAATCCCAAGATATCGCTTGCCGGATGCTGTGGTAAATGCTGAAGTCCAGCGGATAAAAAATCTCGGAGTAAAGATAATCTGCAACACCCGGGCAACCCAAAACTTTCTTGAAGAAGCCAAAGACCGATACCACGCCTTTTTCATCGGATGCGGTCACGGCCGATCTTTGAAAATGAACATTCCCGGGGGAAATATGGCCTTGGACGGCCTCGATTTTCTCAACAGAATGCGCACGGAAAAAACCGAATCTTTAAATAATGGAACCGCAGCGGTTATCGGGGGCGGCAATACGGCCATCGATGTTGCGCGCTCCCTTGTCCGCCTCGGGGTGAAGGCGATACTGGTATACCGTCGACGAAAACAGGATATGCCGGCATTTGAATACGAGGTGGAAACGGCCGTAAAAGAAGGTGTTAAAATCATGGAACTGTTCTCCCCGTCAAGTATTGCACAAGACGGCGGCGAATATATTTTAACCCTACAACCGATGAAACGCAGCGGGATGGAAACAGACACCGGTAGAGCCCGGGTGGTTCCGGACGGTGAAACGACCCAAGCGCTTCGGGTCCGGAGGATTTTCACCGCCATCGGTGCAGAGCCCTCGGAGCCATGGCAGCTTCCTTCGGAAGAAAATGCCGAAACCGTGTACCTCAACCACTGTGCGTTTATGGCAAATAACCCGCCGTTTCTATTTGGCGGTGATCTGACCAATCCGACAAAGAGCGTTGCAGATGCCATCGCCTCAGGGAAACAGTCGGCCATGGCGCTGGATATCTTCTTTAAGAAAGGGTTGAATGCCATTACAGACCGTCTCAATTCCTGTCTCGTCGGCAACGGACCTGCGCTCTCCATGGAGCGTTATTTGGACGGAAAGCGATCCTCCAGAAATCCTGATATGGTATCGTATGAAGATATTAACGTCGATTATTTTTCGCCGGCCCCTCGGATCAAAGCTGAATCGCTTTCTTTGAGCAAATTGATGAACCCTTTCGACGAAATCGAGACAACGTTCACCATCGGTCAGGTCATGGAAGAGACCCGGCGCTGTTTCAACTGCGGCATCTGCAATGCGTGTGACAATTGCCGAATATTCTGCCCGGAAATTGCCGTGGACCTCCAGGACGATCAACGGCAAATTAATCTCGATTATTGCAAAGGATGCGGAATTTGCGTCGTGGAATGTCCACGTAATGCCATGGCCTTGGAGGAGGAAGTATGAAGAAGGTTTTGGAGGGGAGTCATGCGGTATCCGAAGCTGTTAGGCTGGCAAAGGTGCAGGTGTTGTCCGCATATCCCATCACTCCCCAGACCCATATTGTCGAGGCGTTATCGGAATATTGCTCCGACGGAACCATGAACGCCCGCTTTCTATTGGTAGAAAGCGAGCATTCTGCCATGGCTGCCGTAATCGGTGCTTCAAGTGGCGGGGCCCGGACCTTCACGGCGACCTCTTCTCAGGGACTGGCGCTGATGCACGAACTCCTGCACTGGGCTTCAGCAGCCCGTCTGCCCATTATTATGGCTGAAGTCAACCGTGCCTTGGCTCCGGGATGGAACATATGGATGGACCAGACAGACAGTCTGGCCCAGCGGGATACCGGCTGGATTCAGCTCTATTGCGAGGATGGTCAGGATGTTTTTGACACAACGCTTCAGGCATATCGGCTCGCGGAAGCGATCAATCTGCCGGTGATGGTGGTCTTGGATGCGTTCTTTCTTTCCCACACCTTTGAGCCGGTGGATGTGCCGGATCAAGATTTGGTGGACCGATTTCTGCCGCCCTTTTCACCCCGAATCGAATTAAAAACCTCTGATCCGTTTGCCATGGGTCAGATGGCCCCACCCAACGTCTATATGGAGATGCGACACGACATCCAAAAGGCCATGGAACAGGTGCCGGATATTTTCAGCAGGGTCGAACAGGAATTTGCAGCCATATTCGGTCGATCATACGGTCCGGTGGAAAGGGTCCATTGCGACGATGCCCAGGTGATTATGGTGGTCACGGGAACTGTGGCAAGCACCTGTCGAAAAGTCATTTCCGATCTTCGCTCACAGGGAGAAAAGGTCGGGATGCTCAAACTCAGGATGTTTCGGCCGTTTCCAACGGATTTGATCCGAGAAAACCTCGGATCGGTTCAAAAAGTCGCCGTGGTTGACAGAAATTTTTCATTCGGCGCCAGCGGCATCTTTGCCCAAGAAATCAGGGCCGCATTGTGCAACCGGAACGGACACCCTCCGGTGTTTGGCTATATTACGGGACTCGGTGGCCGCGATGTGACCCCTGAAATTCTTGCGGAGATCTACTGGAAAACAAAGAATAGCGCGCTTCCGGAAAATGAAAGCGTATGGGTGGGGCTTAATGAGTGACCATTGATGATGGTCTCGTAAAAAGTCCTTTGCTCGCTCAGTGACCATTTGGGGGCGTTTCAAGGGGTGTGATTAACATCTCATTGCACGTGGTTGGAATACTGGAATATTGGAATATTGGGTCGAAAATCTGAACGTTGTCCAATTTGGGAATATTAAAATGCCCATGTATCTTATGAAGTTGGTGGCTGTCCGAAACCCATCATTCCATAACTCCATCATTCCATTATTCCCGTCAAATGATTTACTGGCATAGCCGATTGTTTCTGATCCGGCCCCAAGGACCAAGCTTTTCAACATTCAATTAAAACAGGAATTTGCTTAACGATGACTCAACTGAATATACCGGATGCGGAATACATGTATTCCGGGCATGTGGGATGCCCGGGATGCGGCGCCACCATCGCCATGAAATTTGCATTGAAAGCTCTGGGTGAAAAAACCATCGTGGTGATCCCGGCCTGCTGTTGGGGTGTCATTGCAGGCCCTTATCCACAGTCATCCTTGAAAGTTCCGATTCTCCAGACAGCCTTTGCTACGGCCGGTGCAGCAGCCAGCGGTTTGAAAGCGGCTCTGGATATGAAGGGGGATACCGAAACCACGGTCGTCGCCTGGGCCGGCGACGGCGGAACCTTCGACATCGGAATACAGGCCCTTAGCGGCGCTGTAGAACGCAACGAAGATTTTATTTATGTTTGTTATGACAATGAGGCCTACATGAATACCGGTGTTCAGCGCAGTTCAGCCACGCCCTTCGGCACCCGTACCACAACAACGCCGGGCGAGGGCTGGAAAAAAAGCCGCAAGAAAAACATGGTGGAAATCCTTGCAGCCCACCGGATTCCTTATGCGGCCACTGCCAACATCGCCTTCCCCGAAGACCTGATCCAAAAATTTGTTAAAGCCCGGCAGATGAAAGGCGGAACGAGATTTCTTCATGTTTTTGCCACCTGCCCCACCGGCTGGCGAATTCCGTCTGAAATGTCCGTCAAAATTGCCCGGCTTGCGGTTCAATCGAATATATTTCCCCTTTATGAAGTTAAAGACGGTATCGACTATACACTCAACTACAGCGGGGATCGGCCGGTGACGGATTATTTAAAAGTCCAGGGCCGTTTTAAACATTTAAACGACAACGATGTTGAACAGATCCAGAGCATGGTGGACGAAGACTGGAAACTTTTACTGCGCAAGACGAACCCTAATCAGAGGGATTGAACTGTTTTTTGAACCATTTCAAATTATACATCTTGTTCAACTTTTCGATAATGTTACAATTATCATAACCAAACGTGCAATGAAGAGGATCCCAAGGGGGCCGGCATAGATGTACGAAAACTTCTTTGGTTTCAAGGAAAGACCGTTTAAACTGGTTCCGAATCCTGTCTATCTATTTCTGAGTAAAAGCCACGAAGAGGTGCTCGCCCATCTGACCTATGGAGTCATTCAGGGGGATGGCTTTATGGAAATCACCGGCGAGGTTGGAACCGGCAAAACAACGATCTGCCGAGCATTTCTCGAAAACCTGGACAACAATACAAAAGCCGCCTATATTTTTAACCCAAATCTGAATTCAGTACAGCTTCTCAAAACCATCAACGATGAATTCGGCATCAACTCCGATGCCGATAACACCAAAGACCTCATCGACACCTTGAATTCCTTTCTCATCATGCAAAAAACCCAAGGGAAAAATACGATTCTCCTTATCGACGAGGCTCAGAACCTCACAAAAGAGGTGTTGGAACAACTGCGATTGCTCTCCAATCTGGAGACGGCAAGAGATAAGCTTTTGCATATTATTCTCGTGGGACAGCCAGAACTTAAAAAAACACTCAATTCCTTCGAACTCAGACAGCTGGGTCAGAGAATATCATTAAGCTGCCGGATCATCCCTTTGAACTACAAAGAAGTTGTTGAATACATCGAACATCGTATCCATATCGCATCCCAAAAACCGGGGGTCAAATTCTCTCGCGCCGCCTATCGGTCTATCTATAAATATTCACGGGGAGTTCCCCGACTCATCAATATCGTCTGTGACCGGGCGCTCTTAACGGCATTCGGTCTCGATCAGCAAACGATCAAAGGAAAGACCATCAAAGCTTCCATCCGGGAGCTGACCGCAAGGGGTGAGATTGAAAAAAACAACCTTAAAAAACGAACCATAATTATTCTCTTTTTTTCCATATTTTGCCTAACCTCCTTGATGTTTATCATTGTGCCCCCTCGATTTTTTAACGTGAATTCCATTTTTAATTCCCCTGAAACAAAAAAACACGACGTGTCTCGTTCCGAGGGTATAAAAACATCCGTTCCGAACGGCCCTGCCACTGATTCAGAAATCACCCGGGCGCCGGCGGTAAAGGCCTCGAAACCTGATCCTGAAACTATTGTGGATCCTGTTGTGAAACCCGGTATGGAATCTGCTGTGGAACCCGCTGTGAAACCCGGTACGAAATCTGTTGTGAAACCCGTTGTGAAACCCGGTACGGAATCTGTTGTGGAACCCGTTGTGAAACCCGGCACGGAATCCGTTGTGGAACCCGTTGTGGAACCCGGCACGGAATCTGTTGTGGAACCTGTTGGAAATTTGGAACATTTTCTGGACAAAATGGACCGCTTCTCTTCAAGACATATGGCCATTAAGGGGGCATTGGATTTATGGGATACAGAACCTGAAATTAAATTGAACCTCGATGGGATCGATGATGATCATGACTTTTTCCGTATGGCTGCCGAAAAAAACGGCCTTTCCATGCGCCGTATCGTGGGCAGTTTAAATGCGGTAAAAAAAATAAACCTTCCGGTTGTGTTAACATTTTATCCCTCGAATAAGGTTTCTCCGGTATATCTTACCTTAAGTAAAATAGGTTACGGAAAAATTACACTCAGAGGCGGGAAAGAAGATATTTCATTGGATCTGACACCGGCTGAATTAGAAGCCCATTGGTCAGGCGTAGCCTACATTCCTTGGAAGAATTTTCTCTCGCTCAAAGGCACCATTCCGTTAGATTCTCCCAATGAATCCATAATAACCCTCAAGATGCTTTTGCGGGATATCGGCTTTAAAGACGTTGAAATAAGTCCATCCTATGACAATAAAACCCAGGAGGCGGTAAAAAAAATCCAGAGAAAATATGGTTTGCACGTTGACGGCGCGGTCGGATCTACAACCAAGATCGCCCTGTATAATGAAAAATATTTCTCAGAATTACCGCATATTACAACCCTAAATGTAGGCCCGGTAAAACATTGAATCTCGTGATTTCTTTCAATACTAAAAGGGTGCCTGAAAATTGAGTTCAATACTAAAGGCATTAAAAAAGCTTGAAAACGAATTCCCTGAAAAAAGCGAAGCTCGTTTCTGGCAACAAACAAAACCCAAGGGAATGTCGGCCTATAAAGGCGTCTCCGGCGGCCCTCGCCTTAAGAAAAATTTTTTCCTGGTTCTTGCTTCCCTGGTCATCGCTTTCAGCATAGGGCTCGCCTTAAATTTGAAACCATGGCACAAAAAGCCGACGGTGGTTTCAAAAATCCAAACGCCGCCCGCTACAGTTTTAAGCATTCCTGAAAAAGAGGATTCCGAAAAGGGTCCGGTCCGAAAGAGTTCATCCCTTGAAACGGATACCAAAGATCGCAAACCGATTAAGGGACCAACCCAGAAAACATCCGAATCTTATGGCGCCGTTGGATCAAACGGTCTGTCGTCGGTTGAAAAAACAGAAACCAAACCCTTAACACCTTCGAGTGTTTCTAAAGAGAAAACATCCCGACCGGAAAAAATTCAACAAAAAACGGTCAGCGAAAAACCCGGAGAAAAACATGGACAACAGACAAACGCCGAATGGTCGGCAGCAATACCCGTTAAGCAAACCGGTGAGTCGAAACTCGAACTTCAGGCAATTGCCTGGTCCAGTGATCCAAAAAGCCGCCTTGCCGTCATTAACGGTCGTGTGGTTCGGGAAGGAGAATCTATTGACAGCGTCAATATAATGCATATAGGTAAGGACGAAGTTATTTTCAAGAAAGGAATGGAAGAGTGGAAGCAACTGTTCGGCTTTTAAAAGTTCCCGGCACAGAATTTAATCCCACTCGAAGCTCTTTTTAAATCGGTTTGTTTCAAACGGCCAAAGTGCCGAATCACTTTAGAACTATAACAGCACACCAAATAAGGGAGAACTTAATGGGTAACGAACAATTTTTCTTTACATCTGAATCTGTCACCGAAGGCCATCCTGACAAGGTTGCCGACGCCATATCAGATTCCATTCTCGATTCGATTATCGAGAAAGATAAAGGCTGCAGAGTCGCCTGTGAAACCATGGTAACAACCGGTCTGGCCTTCATTGCCGGTGAAATTACAACCACCTGTTACGTCGATATGCCGGAAATTGTAAGGAATACCATTCGTGAAATCGGATATCATTCATCCCAAATGGGATTCGACTGGCAGACCTGCTCGGTCATCACAAGTATTGATCATCAATCGCCGGATATCGCCCAGGGCGTCAATGTCGGCCAAGGGCTTTTCAAAGATCAGGGTGCCGGAGATCAAGGTCTGATGTTCGGGTTTTCCACCGATGAAACACCGGAACTTATGCCCATGGCGATTATGTACGCCCATAAACTGTGCCAACGCCTATCCACGGTTCGTAAAAACGGTGCCCTCGATTTTCTGAGACCGGACGGAAAATCCCAGGTAACCATCGAATACGAAAACGGAACCCCAAAACGCGTCGATACCATCGTCATCGCTGCCCAGCATAAACCGGATATCTCCCACGAAGAACTAAAAGAAGCGATCATTGAAGAGGTTATCAAAAAAGTGATCCCGAAAAAATACATCGACGGTGATACGCGATATCTGATAAATGCCACCGGCAAGTTTGTCATCGGCGGCCCTATGGGAGACTGCGGCATGACAGGGCGCAAGATCATCGTCGACACTTACGGGGGTCAAGGAAGTCACGGCGGCGGATGCTTCTCCGGAAAAGATCCTTCAAAGGTCGACCGCAGCGCGTCTTACATGGCCCGGCATATCGCAAAAAATATTGTCGCCGCCGGTCTTGCAAAAAAATGTGAATTGCAGGTTGCCTATTCCATCGGAGTTGCGCAGCCAGTCTCGGTAATGTTGGATCTTATGGGAACCGGTGTGATACCCAAGCACCGGGTCAAGGAAATAATCCTGGATGTATTTGATTTAAGGCCGGCCGCCATTATCGAATACCTGGACCTTTTACGTCCCATCTATAAAAAAACTTCGGCATACGGTCACTTTGGAAGAAATGAACCTGAATTTTCCTGGGAAAAAACCAATATGGTTGACATCTTAAAGGAAAAAGCAGGACTTTAGGGAAGGAGATATACAGTCAATGGACTACGATGTTAAGGAAATAAAACTCGCAAAGGAAGGCTTGCTCCGGATCGAATGGGCCAATCAAAGCATGCCGGTACTCAACAACATTAGAAAAAAATTTGCAAAGGAAACGCCGTTAAAAGGCATTCGATTGGCCGCCTGCCTTCATGTCACCACCGAAACCGCTTCGCTGATGCAAACACTAAAGGCAGGGGGCGCCAAAATTGCGCTCTGTGCCTCCAACCCACTGAGCACACAGGATGATGTGGCGGCTTCACTGGTTAAACATGACAAAATTTCTGTTTTTGCCATCAAAGGTGAAGACAACAAAACATATTACAAGCACATCAACGCTGCCCTTGATATTAAACCCCATTACACAATGGATGACGGTGCAGATCTGGTTTCCATCATTCACTCCGAGCGCACCGAGCTTATCGAGAATGTTCGGGGCGGCACTGAAGAAACAACCACCGGCATCATTCGGCTTAAAAGTATGGCCGCAAACGGTGTTTTACAGTACCCCATCATAGCGGTAAATGACGCTCAAACCAAACATTTATTTGATAACCGTTACGGTACCGGTCAGAGCACCATAGACGGAATCATTCGCGCCACGAACCGTCTCGTTGCAGGATCTAATTTTGTTGTTTGCGGATATGGATGGTGCGGCAAGGGACTCGCACTCAGAGCAAAAGGAATGGGCGCCAACGTTATTATCACCGAGATCGATCCCACCGCCGCTCTCGAAGCGGTCATGGAAGGTTTCAGAGTGATGCCCATCCGCCAGGCAGCAAGGATCGGCGATTTTTTCTGTACGGTGACCGGAAATATCAATGTAATACGCAAAGAACATTTCAAGATCATGAAAGACGGTGCCATGGTGTCCAACTCGGGTCATTTCAACGTGGAACTCGACCTTAACGGCCTTGAATCTATATCAAAATCACGAAAAAAAATTCGGCCTTTCGTTGAAGAGCATGTTCTTGAAAATGGTAACCGCGTCAATATTCTGGGGGATGGCAGGCTGATCAATCTTGCATCTGCCGAGGGTCATCCGTCCAGCGTGATGGACATGAGTTTCGCCAACCAGGCATTGAGTATCGAATATATGGTGAAAAGCAAAAAGAGGTTTGAAAACGATGTATATCCCGTACCCGAAAAGATAGACAACGCCATCGCCAGAGAAAAACTTTCTTCCATGAACGTCAAGATCGACACCCTTACGGCCGAACAGAAAAAATACCTGGCATCATGGAGTATGGGGACCTAGGGATTTGACGATTGAAGATTTTGGGTTGTCCATTGCAGAGCAGAGTATCCGGGCCCAGAGGACTCGGCTTTGGTTTGTCCCTGAAAGGGGATGTTTTAGTTAAAGCCGTACAAGTTAAAAGTGTCTAAAGTGATCTAAAGTGCCTAAAGTTATGGTGTCGCTTCGCTCCGCCGAATTTATATAATTGTCAGAATTCCTTAACCCTGGCCCAGACCGGTCACCAATACTCTATACTCAAAAGGCATGTTTGTAATGGTGCATAAGTCATATCATAATATGAGCAATGCGCACCAGGGCAGGCTTTAGCTCACTTTAAACTTTAGTTCACTTCAAACTCTTGCAGCGATTCTTCAGGCTGAACTGGAGGACTCTGACCTGGCCCAAAGGACCAGATTTTTCAAGATTAAGTAAAAAAAAGCCGGCTCTTTTTGGGCCGGCTCTTAATTTTTTATCCAACATTCCAGATTTTTCTGAAAATTCAGCACCGTAAATGAGTCTGTTGATGAATGAGGATTTTGGTTCAAGATCAAGGCATGCGAAAAAAATAACCACACGCATATATTTGATATTCTGAGGATTATTTATGTCTACTTGTTGAGCTGTTCCTTCAAGAGGTTAATCGCTTTTTTCATGTACACGGATGAAGTCTCATCCTCACCCTTTACGCCGTATACCAGGCCGAGGCCCACATACGCCGGTGAATAATTCGCGTCGAGGTCCTTGGCACGGCTGAACTCACGAAATGCGTCATCAATTTTACCCGCTTTTAACAATATGTTGCCATTGTTAACATGGTTTGCAGGGGTATCGAGCCATGTATTCTCCTCGATGGGCATTGTGGTACATGCGAATAGAACAAACAGGCAAAAAACAGCCAATAAAAAATATCGTTTTTCAAAATTCATAATTCCTCCTGTTCAGCCCGGGCATCTCTCAAACCGAGGTGAAAAACATTAGCAGCCGTTTCAAAACTACCCGTTCGTAGGCTTGAGGCTTTTGTAACGTGCTAAGCCCATTGTGCTATATTTGTAGATATCGGGATAGCCCCTTCAAGTCAACCACCACTTCTGTTAAAACAGGGTTTGAATTTTCAATCAAGTAAAACGTTTTTAAATTCTCCAACCAAAGCCAAGGCTTCTTTTTCCGTCTCGATCCGCTTGATCGATTCACGAAACCTGCTGCTGTAGGACAGCCCCTTGACAAACCACCCCAGATGACTGCGCATCATCCGGCAGGCCCGTTTTTCTCCAAAGCACTCGATGGAACTCTTCAGATATTTCGTCATAACTTCAAAACGTTCGGTAACGACCGGGGCACCCGTTTCAGTACCGTTGATCAAAGACAGCACCTGAGAAAATATCCAGGGGTTCCCGATGGCCGCCCTTCCAATCATTACTCCATCACAAGCAGTTTCGTTTTTCATGCTTAATGCATCTTCCGGTGTTACAATATCCCCATTTCCGATCACCGGAATGGATACCTTGTTTTTTATTTTGGCAATCAGAGACCAGTCCGCTGTGCCCCCGAACCCCTGGGTGGCCATGCGAGGATGCACGGTAATGGCGTCCACACCGCTGCCGTCTGCTATGGCTGCAATATTAAAGGCCTGATCCCCCGATTTTTCCCATCCGGTTCTTATTTTGATGGTCAGCGGAATTTTTATTTTATCCCTGACCGCAAGGAGAATTTTTTCGACCTTCCGGGGTGCTTTCATCAAGGCTGCACCTGAACCGGTTTTAAGCACCTTTTTAACCGAACAACCGAGATTGATGTCCAGAATGTCGGCACCCGAAGCTTCCACCATGGCCGCAGCTTCAGCCATGATAATCGGATCTGAACCGAATATCTGGACAGACAGCGGCTTCTCTTCGGGACGGCTTTGGAGCAATTCTTCCGTTTTGACGGATTGGTACGCCAGACCATTGGAACTGACCATTTCTGAACAGACCAGTGCACACCCCGACGATTTTGCCAGGAGTCGGAACGGCAAATTGGTAATACCTGCAAGGGGCGCTAAAATTGTAAAATTATCAAGTTGAACGGACCCGATTTTCATGATTTGAAACGCTTCGTTTTTTTCCATACCAACCGGCGAAATCTCGAGAAGTCGGATTGGCATAGCAGAACAGACAGTTATGGTAACACGGGTGCAATGGGTAGGACCCGATGTCCACCGAGACCCTGCACCCGCATCCATGGGTTATTCTCTGACCCGTATCTTTTCTTAAGCTAAGGCTTCCGCCAAAGATCTCAACCAAAAAATCACTGGGGATGCAGGAACTTTTATTGATGTTGGAATCCAAAGGCAACGCATCCATCACCGCTTTTTCGCAGCAGGTGCATAGATCGATATTTTTTTCAGCGAGCACTTTTTCCATCTTCAGAAGAATTTCTATTTTTTCCCCCGGCCCAGGATCGACAAACGAAAACCCTGGAATAGACGACAGACGTTTTTGTATCTTGGCGTAGTGATCCATAAAACTGGTGATACATCTTGTAACGCCGCATCCGGATGCCCAGGTGGAAATCCTGGAAAAATCATTTAAATTGTCCTCGATGACGTTTTGTCCGGTTTTAAAGAAGCAGATTGGATCGAATCTCCAGTTTACCGTTTTTGGATCGAACATTTGGCAAAGGTCTCGAAGCTGTTCGAGGCGCTGACTTAAAGACGGGACACGCGGTTCGAGCAGAGAAGATTTTGAGTTAATGGTAAAGTTAAAAAAAAGATTGTATCCCATTTTCAAAAGCTTGCGGCCCACATCCCTTTGGATGAAAGGACCGAAATTTTTTGACCAAAACACAATGGTATGCACCGTGTCGGGTGTGGCAGGCACGGTAGATACCTTCCGGTTATATGGATTGACAACCTCAAACACACCCTTTTGAATCTGTGCCATGAACCAATCCAGGTAAAAGGCCGGAATGTCGGTACGCCGGGAGGCCGAGATGACTATTTTATTGGATAATCCCATAAACCGGAACCATTTTCACGATCATTTTTTCTTAAGATCGGCCAATGATATCACTTTTGAATCACCGGGCCTTTCAGGGCCTTTTTGTTGTTTCTCAGACCGTTGGGGTTCATGGGGGCAAACCACCGGTTCCAGACGTATCTTCTTCCCTTCCATGGTAAATTCCTGACCATCGATATAAATATCGCGCAAAATCCAGGTAACCACCTGAAGGGGCACCTGCAACAGAAGAAGTTTTACATGATACCAGTCTTTTTTGACGTCCGGAGAAATGTCTTCAATTCTAGCGAATGATATGGGCTGGTCCTCAAAGTATACGAGAACAACGTCGTTTTCTTTTGCCATGTTTTTCGTCCCTCAAACAAATAGAAGTGGTCAACAGTGTATCGGAAATAGACAATAAATATCCGGGTCCAGAGGACCAGACTTTGTTTTTACTCCATAGGGGTGCAGTCTACCTATATGCCAGCTGGAATAATGGAGTGCTGGAGTAGTGGAATATTGGGTATTAAAAGCGGAAGATATCTTATTTTAATCACAGAGTGCAAAACACAGAACCCGGATCCCAGAACTGTAAACATCTTGTCGTTATGTATCTAAAAATAGAAAGAATTCCACTAAACCCATTACTCCAACACTCCATTATTCCAATATTCCAGCTTAACCGATTAAGATTGCATAGCCATTGTTTTTTACCTGGCCCTGAGGACAAGGTTTTTCAGGACCAAAAAAAATGGAGTTGCGATTTTATACCCGCAAACAACGCTGTTTGGCAATGTTTATTTCTTTAAAATGAATTTTTATTCATTCGATTTTTCGGTGTCAACAAGCAGCAAATTTGGTTTTTAATCGGGTGAATATCGTGTCTTTTTTATCCCATAACCCATTGTTATTAATTTTTTTTAGCATTTTTAAATTCCGGGAAACCGCCGTTGTTTTTTTCTTGACACACAAAGATATGTTCTGCTAAATAAATGAATGATCATTCATCGTTTCCAATTTAAACCCATATAGTTTTCCTAATGAACGTAAATCTTTTTCTTAATTTCAGGAAGTTCTCCGGCAAGACCGGAGTCGGGAGGTTATCATGATGAGAAAAATCAGGCAGGCAGCGGTTATCGGTTCTGGTATCATGGGCGGAGGAATCGCTGCGCTTTTGGCCGGTGCCGGCATAAAGACGCTGTTACTCGATATTGTTCCGTTTGATTTAACGGATGCTGAAAAAGAGGACCCTGCCGCCAGAAACAGGATTGTAAAAAGCGGCCTGGATGCGGTCTTGATGTCGAGCCCATCACTTTTCATGCAGAAAAAAGATGTCCATCGTATTACCATCGGCAATCTGGAAGACGATTTCGACAAAATTTCAAGTTGCGACTGGATTGTGGAAGTGGTGGTGGAAAACCTTAAAATCAAGCAAGATCTTTTTAAACGCATCGATACCCAAAGAAAAACCGGCGCCATTGTTTCTTCGAATACATCGGGGCTTCCTTTAAAAGCCATGTCCCAAGGGCTCAGTGTCGACTTTAAACAGCATTTTCTGGGGACGCATTTTTTTAATCCGGTACGGTACATGCATCTTCTGGAAATTATCGCAGGAGAAGAAACCCTTCCCGAGGTCATCGAATTTATGACCGACTTCGGGGAACGGATCCTCGGCAAAGGGATCGTTATGGCCAAAGACACACCCAATTTCGTTGGAAACAGGGTCGGCGTCCAGGGAATGGTAAAGGCCATGCAAGTCATGCTCGAGGACGGTCTCACGATTCCCGAGGTGGATGCCCTTTTCGGCACCGCCATGGGCAGACCCAAAACCGCCATGTTCAAGACATGTGATATTGTCGGCCTGGACACCCTGGGTCATGTGGCCAAAAACACCTATGAACTGGTTGTTGACGATGATCAGAGAGATAGCTTTATTCTGCCTGAGTTTGTAGATAAAATGATCGAAAAGGGTCTTCTGGGAAAGAAATCCAACAGCGGTTTCTATAAAACCGACTTGACGCCGGAATGGAAGAAGATCCGAAAGGTTATCGATCCCCGGACGTTTGAATATTCGGAATATGAACCCGCCGACTTTCCGTGTCTTACCGAAGCTAAAAAAGCGAAAACACTGCCCGAAAAAATTAAAGCCATCGTCTATGGAAAAGACAAAGGCGCCGGGTATGCCTGGAAAGTCGTTGCAAACGGCCTGATTTACGCAGCCAACAGGATGCCCGAAATTTCAGGCACCATCGTTGAAATCGACAATGCCATGAAATGGGGATTTAATTTTGAGATGGGTCCCTTTGAAACCTGGGATGCCATCGGCCTTGAGGCCTCGGTGGAAAAGATGGACAAAGACAGATTTCAGGTACCCGAAAAAATAAAACAGATGATAACGGCCGGTCATACGGCGTTTTACAAAACCGAAAACGGCCGACGGTTTGCGTACGACTTCACCACCGAAAACTACATAAAGATTATTACCAGCGAAAACATTGTTTCCCTAAATGCCTTAAAGGGCGCAGATAAAGTCGTTAAATCCTGTGCATCCGCATCGTTGATCGACCTTGACGACGGTGTATACTGTCTTGAATTTCACACCAAGATGAATGCGCTCAACAAGGAGATTATCGATTTTCAGCATGAAGCCATGGAGCATGTGGATGCCAACGGTTCGGGGCTTGTTATCGGAAATCAGGCCGGTGGGATGCCCGGCGCTTTCTCGGCGGGCGGTGATCTCTTTTTCATGGCCGGCCTGGCAAAGGAAGGAAAATTTTCCGACATCGACGCTTTTCTAAAAGACGCCCAGGATGGAATTCAAAAAGGAAGGTATTCAACCTTTCCGGTGGTGGCAGCCCCATACGGAATGACCCTTGGAGGCGGGTGTGAGGTATGTCTCGGTGCCGACAGAATCGTGGCCCATGCCGAACTCTACATGGGCCTGGTGGAGATCGGTGTCGGCTTGCTGCCGGCCGGAGGCGGATGTTTAAACTTGTGGAAGAAGTTCATCCGTACCATCCCGGATTCGGTCACCGACGTTGACCTTGCAAAATTCTTTGTTCCGGTGTTCATGTCCATCGCACTGGCCCAGGTATCCATGTCTGCGGCCGAAGCCAGAGCCAATGGGTTCTTAGGGCCTAATGACAGAATTGTTTTTAACCGGGATTATCTGATCGGCGAAGCCAAAAAGGAAGTTCTGAAGATGGTCGACGAAGGCTATGCGCCGCCGGTGAAGCGACCGATAAAGGTTCTTGGGCAGGCCGCCCAGGGCATGATTGATGTGGAGATCTTCAACATGCTGAAAGGAAAATTCATCACCGAATATGACGCCTTTCTGGCCAAAAGAATCGCTTATGTCATCAGTGGCGGAGAAATAAGAGACAACAGCACCGTCGGAGAAGATTTAATACTCAAACTTGAAAGAGAGGCCTTTGTCGATTTCTGGAAAGAAGAAAAGACCATCGCACGGGTAGAACATATGCTAAAAACCGGCAAACCCCTCAGAAATTAGTCATTGGTCACTGGTCACTTGCTAAGGGTAATGGTTCATTTGTTTTCTCAATCGCATATTACCAATGAATAGAAAAATTAAAATCATTTTTTACCTGTGAAAAAGATATAATAATGTTTCCAATTCATAACTGTGGAATTTTTTCAATGCGAAAGGCCGCACAAAGGGTTTCGTTGAGGCGTACACGTTCGTACGCCGAAGACGGAAACCTGCGGAGAACGCAGCGCATTGGGGAAATGACCATTTATGAAGGGAAACAAAGGAGGAAATAAACATGAGAGACGCATACATCGTACAATCCATAAGAACCCCCGGGGGTAAGAGAAACAAAGGGGCTTTTAAAGATACCCGTCCGGAAGACCTGCTGTCATTTATCCTAAAATCAGCCATGGACCGAACGCCGAACCTTGAAATGAATGATGTGGATGACATCATGATCGGATGTGCCTTCCCCGAAGCCGAGCAGGGACTGAATATCGGTCGAATCGCTTCCCAGATTGCGGGATTCCCTGTAACGGTCTCCGGGGCCACAGTCAACAGATTCTGCGCCTCCGGTCTCGAGGCCATCGCGCTTTCCGCATTGCGCGTCATGTCCGGGTGGTCGGATGTCGTCATCGGCGGGGGCCTTGAATCGATGACCTATGTGCCCATGGGAGGAAATATCCCCAGACCCCATCCGGAATATTCAAAAAAGCACGCCGATCTTTACGTCTCCATGGGAATAACGGCAGAAAACGTTGCCAACCGATACAAGGTTTCCAGAGAAGAACAGGATGAATTGGCCTATAGCTCTCAAATAAAGGCCGCTGAGGCCACGAAGAAAAAGCTTTTTACCGAACTTGTTCCAACACCGGCCCACAAGTTTGTTCAGGATGAAAACGGCACCTTCAGAAGAGAGACCTTCACCGTCGATCGTGACGACGGCATCCGTGCTTCCACGACACTAGAGGGCCTGGCCGGTCTGAATCCGGTGTTTGCCGCCGGCGGCACGGTTACCGCGGGGAACTCCTCCCAGACAACCGACGGTGCCGCCGCCACTATTATTATGAGTGGGGAAAAAGTTGAAGCCCTCGGACTGAAGCCGGTGGCCAAGTTGAAATACTATACCACGTTGGGATGCAGTGCCGATGAGATGGGTGTGGGGCCACGATACGCCATTCCAAAACTTTTAAACATGGCCGGCATGGATCTTGAAGATATCGGTCTTTTTGAAATCAACGAAGCCTTTGCGTCCCAGGCGGTGTATTGCATCAGAGAACTCGGCATCGACATGGACAAGGTAAACATTCACGGCGGCGCTATTGCACTGGGGCATCCTTTGGGGTGCACCGGCGCCAAGCTGTGTGCAACCCTTCTTGCCAACATGAAAGAACGCGGCGTAAAATACGGCATTGAATCGATGTGCATCGGCGGCGGCATGGGGGCTGCGGCACTGTTCGAACTGTGTGACTAAACGTCTCCTTAAGCCAATATTCTAAATTTATATCAAGTTTTTGAAAAAAACGCGATCCAGTCAGTTTAGGCACGATACTGGATGCCGGTCTCTGGATGCTGGATAAACAAAGGATTCTTTTTCTTTCCAGCATCGAGTATCCAGTATCCAGTATCCAACATCTCTTCGACTCCAGCAATACTTTACTTGCAACTTCATTTTGCAGGTTTGAGGCGGAGCTTAAAGCTATCGGTTTACGTTTTCCTTACCAATTAAGCCCTTATTCCAGTATTCCATCACTCCATTATCCCATTTAAATCAAATCATCCATTTTTCTTTTCAAATGTCTTCATAAAATCGACAAGGGCCTCTATTGCCGCCAAGGGCGTTGCATTGTAAATGGACGCCCGGCATCCCCCGACCGATCGATGACCTTTAAGGCCGCCCAGTCCGTTTTCCAGCGCCTGCTCAATAAACCGTTTTTCGAGTTCTTCATCAGGGAGGCGAAAGGTTACATTCATGAGGGATCGGCTGTCAGGTACAGCCGTTGCTCGATAATAATCGCCCGATGTTATTGCTTCATAAAGAATCCGGGCTTTTTTCTCATTGATTTCCGCCATTTTTTCGAGACCGCCGATGGTTTCCTCCAGCCATTTCAGCACCCGTTGAATGGTATAGATTGCAAAGCACGGCGGGGTGTTAAACATCGAGTTTTTGGAAGCATAGGTGGTATATTTCAGCATGGACGGCAGTGTTTGCGGAACCCGGTCGAGCATATCGTCCCGGATGATCACCATACACACACCGGCCGGGCCGATATTTTTTTGAGCCCCGGCATAAATCAGACCGAATTTATCCACATCAAGGGGTCTGGACATGATATCAGATGACATGTCGGCGATGAGGGGCACACCGCCGGTATCGGGATAGGATGCCCACTGGGTCCCCTTAATCGTGTTGTTGGATGTAATGTGTGCATAAACGGCATTGCTGTTGAACGAAATGTTTTTCGGAATATACGAAAAGTTCTCATCTTCCGAAGAAGCAACGACGTTGACGCGCTTACCCAAAATTTCAGCTTCTTTTATGGCTTTTGTGGACCAGGTGCCGGTGTTGACGTAATCTGCCGAATCATCGTCCTGAAGCAGGTTCATGGGTATCATGCAAAACTGCATACTGGCCCCGCCCTGAACAAAAAGTACGGTGAACCTATCATCGAGTTTCAACAGCCGCCGGGTTCTGGCGATGGCATCGTTTATAACACCGTCGAACCATTTTGATCGATGGCTTACCTCGGTTATCGACATACCGGAACCATCGAAATTCAAAAATGAATCCTTGATTTCTTCAAGAACTTCAAGGGGAAGCGCGGCGGGGCCGGCGTTAAAGTTATAAATTCTATTTTCCTTCATCGGTCTCCTCCATCTTTGTCCTAAACTGAGCGATTACCGATTTTACCGAATCTCCTGCGTTATAAGACATTTGCAGTAGCAGGCTACGGCTGCATGTCTCATGCCTTGCATCTCCAGCAAACTCGACAATCGCTCAATTTAGGTTTGTATAAGTTGTATGACCTTCTCTTTTTTAAAAGACATTATTTGTTCAGATAGAAGTGAATATGTCAAACAGAATTATTAAATGTTTGGCAGATAATAATCAGCCTTGTCAAGGTTAACGCATTTGATTTCGGTACAGCGAAGCGACGGCGTGTTTCTCTTGGAAACCGACGGACTGTTTGAAGGGCTTTAGCACGCGTTAGACCGAGCCGAATGAAATTATGATTTAAAACATCCATCGGATATTTTATTGACGAATTGTTCTTTATAACTCTGGTACGGCTCGGGCTTACGGGTGCTCGAGCACAAGTTTCAGTCGATTGGAAAGAGATATGCGCCGCCGTGGAGCCTTCGCTCTATATTGACATTTAAATGCGTTTGCCCGGACCGCCTTGCCTCCCGGTGTTGACAAAGAACCTTTCTTGGCTTAATTATGTTTTTGTATTAGTTGTGGAATTTTCCTTTTTCATGTCTCCTTAAGCCATGCTCTTAGGGTATAAACTTATTATTAGAACCTAAGTTGGGCGATTTTTAGGGAAGAGATGTGCCGAGATCTTGATGCAGCAGGAATTGCGAAAACCACAGACATACCCATGGATATGTCGAGGATTTTTGCGAATCCTTGATGCGCAAGAGATCGGTACAGATCGAGCTAAAAATCGCTTAATTTAGGTAAAAGGTAATTGTCATGAAAATATATCGTTATCCTTCAAAAGCAGCAGAAAAAAAAATTGAATCCATTGTAAACCGTGGCGTTGCCTTTAAAAAGAAAGACGTTTCTTCGGTCACCCGTATCCTTGAGGATGTCCGAAAGAATGGCGACAGGGCGGTCATCGAATATACCAACCGGTTTGACGCTCCAGGGTTGACCATTGCATTGATGAAGGTATCACGCCGGGAGTTCGACGATGCGCCAAAGCGCGTAGACCGCTCTTTTGTACGTGCTTTGAATCGAGCCATTACTCAAATTGAGTCCTTTCATCAACAGCAACTCGACAAATCATGGATTAACATCAAAAGACCCGGAGCCTTTCTGGGTCAAATGGTAAATCCCGTGGATGCTGCAGGAATTTACGTCCCGGGAGGAAAAGGGGGTGAGACGCCGCTGGTCTCTTCGGTCCTGATGGGCGTTATCCCTGCAAAAATAGCCGGCGTAAAGCATATCGCAATGGTGACACCGCCGACCCAAAACGGCGCTGTAAACCCCCATCTTCTGGTTGCTGCGAAAAAGGTCGGTGTGGATGCGGTGTACAAGGTGGGCAGCGCATGGGCCATTGCCGCCCTGGCGTATGGTACCGAGACCATCCCGAAAGTCGATGTTATCGTCGGTCCTGGAAACATCTATGTCACCATTGCCAAAAAGATGGTGTCAGGAACCGTCGGCATCGATATGATCGCAGGACCGAGTGAAATTCTGATTATTGCCGACGATACGGCAGTTCCGGAATTTACTGCAGCGGATCTCCTTTCACAGGCGGAGCACGACCCATTGGCCTCTGCAATCCTGGTTACGGATTCCATGGACACCGCAAAATCGGTTGCCCTTGCCGTGAATGAGCAGCTAAAAAATCTTTCGCGCAAAGAGATTGCCCAAGAATCTCTCTCCAAATTCGGCGTCATAATGGTGGTGTCTGATGTCGAGGCGGCGATTGAACTCTCAAACCAAATTGCACCCGAGCACCTCGAGCTTCAGATCAAAGATCCCTTGGCCCATGTAGGACAGGTCCGTAATGCCGGAGCCGTGTTTTTGGGAAACTATACACCAGAACCTATGGGCGATTATATGGCAGGCCCCAATCACGTACTCCCCACTGCCGGCACGGCAAGATTCTCTTCCGCCCTTTCAGTGGACACTTTTGTAAAAAAAACCAGTCTTATCCGTTATTCCAGGGCCGCCTTTGCGCGTGAAGCCAGGGACGTCATTCGCCTTGCAGAAATCGAAGGTCTTGGCGCACATGCAAATTCGGTAAAAATCCGGCTAAAACGGTCTCGAAAATAGTCCGTTCTGAAAATCTCACCAGATGGATAGTTTTTATACACATGTATGGTTCATAACAATAAAACTGGATACTTTTTATCCATACCGGTTGAACCGGAGCGAATAATAACCTGAACAATCGATACAGGGGAAATAAGCGTTCATTCAATGTATTCAAAGAATTATGAATCGATAGGATTTCAACCATTTTATTGTGGCATAAAGATTGCTTTTCTCGAATCTATAATTAACTTATCAGCATCCTTTTAGGCATTCAGGATGACTGTTTAGTGTCTTACGCCTTGCTTTTTTTATGGCAAAACTTTTTTTCACTGCCACTAAATCACTAAGACACAAAGAAACACCATTATTAAATAAATTCTTTGTGACTTAGTGTCTTTGTGGCTGAACTATTACATTTTTTCTTTCGGATTTACCGGATTAGAAGATCAATAAACATAAAAGGAGTCGATTAATGAAATTTATTGCAATCAAACCATTCGTTCCAGAGAGAAAAACCTTCATCTTTGTGACGCTCCTGGCCGCCATGATCCTGGCGTTTTCAGGTTTTTTCCCGGCTTCAGGTATTGCGGCAAAATACAGCACCAGCTTTCTGCCGCCTGAAAGTTTCTCTAACCTGGCTGAAGAGGCCAGCCCGGCGGTGGTCAATATCCGGACCGTCAAAACCATCAAAGGCGGCGGCCGTGTATTTCGTCACTTTAAAAAAGGCCCTTTTGGAGAGGACGACCCCATGGGGGACTTTTTTGATCGATTTTTCGATGAAGACCAGAAACGGGACTTTAAACAGCGGAGCCTGGGTTCCGGGTTCATTATCGATAAAGACGGCTATATCGTAACCAACAATCACGTTATAGATAACGCAGACAAAATTGTGGTTATCTTAAATGACGAAAAAGAGTTCGACGCCACAATTGTAGGGCGTGATAAAAACACAGATCTGGCACTGATCAAAATCGAGGCCAAAAATGACCTTCCGGTTTTGAATTTCGGAGATTCCGATACCCTTAAAGTCGGCCAGTGGGTGGTAGCCATCGGAAATCCCTTTGGCCTTGAGCAAACCGTTACGGCAGGGATCGTCAGCGCCAAAGGTCGTGTCATCGGATCCGGGCCTTATGATGATTTTATACAGACCGATGCTTCCATCAATCCTGGAAACAGCGGCGGTCCGTTGATCGATATGGCGGGAAAAGTTGTTGGAATAAACACGGCCATTGTCGCCGGTGGACAGGGGATCGGATTTGCCATTCCGGTAAACCTTGGCAAAAATATTATTGCTCAGCTTAAAAGCAGCGGGGAGGTTACCCGGGGGTGGCTCGGTGTCGGCATACAGGACATCAGTGAGGAAGTCGCAGAGTACTATGGTATAAAAGAAAAAAAGGGCGTTTTGGTAACCGAAGTATTCCCGGGGGATCCTGCCGATTTGGCAGGAATCAAGCCCAAAGATATCATATTGTCCGTAAACGGGGAGAACATCGACAGCGCCCGGGAGCTCACCGGCCTGATAGCAGATACCAGTATCGGTGATACGGCTAAAATAGAAGTACTGCGAGATGGAAAAACCCGGACCCTTAAAATTAAAATTGCCAAAAGAGAAGAGGCCAAGCTCTCCAGAAAAAGTGCCCCCAAAGAAGAGCAGGCGGAACTCGGAATTCGTGTTGCGGATATTACACCTGAAACAGCACGTCGCTTCAATCTAAAGGACACCAGAGGTGTCATCGTGGTGGGTATCGATTCGGAAAGCAAGGCCGCGGAATCTGGATTAAAGGTCCACGATATTATCAAAGAGGTCAATCACCAGGGCATTACTTCGGTGAAAGATCTTGATAAAGCGATCAGCGAGGTCAAGACGGGGGAAACCATCAACTTGTTTGTACGACGAATGAATCGAGGATTTCTGGTAATAAAAATCACAAAGTGATTTTCCTTTAATAATTTTGATGGTTTTGTAAAAAATCAGTTTTGTTCGCTCTGTGACCATTTGGAAGCGTTCCAAGCGGTGTCGATAAATCACGCCAAAGGCTTGGAATTTTTAAAACCTCATCGCTTGAAACGCTGAATCCCCAAATGCTCAAATGTAGCTCTCAAAAAACTTTTTACGGGTTCGTCAATTTTAGGCATTTTAGATCACTTTAGGCATTTTAGGCACTTTCTATACCTATAGCCGATCAGTGTTAACTTAGATAAATGATGCTAATGCTCCTAAACTCATGAACGACTTCTTGATCTGGTGGCAGCATGTGCCCGAAAAAATGAACCCGGTTATCTTTGAAATCGGGGGGTTCAAACTCCAGTATTACGGGTTAATGTATATTGTCGGGTTTGCAATCACCTACATGCTGGTGGTCTATCGCATAAAACGCGAAAAAGAATTCAGTGTTTCCGCAGAAGAGATACAAAACCTGATGATGTACATGATCATCGGTCTTATTGTCGGAGCACGTCTCGGATACGTTCTGTTTTACAACCTGTCTTACTATCTCGAAAACCCCCTTGAAATTTTTCTCCCCTTCAGCTTTTCAAACGGCATTACCATTACCGGCATTTCCGGAATGTCTTTTCACGGGGGACTTATCGGTATTCTTGTGTCAGCCTGGATTTATACACGCAAAACCGGTGTGAACTTCTGGGGCATGGCGGATTTGTTCGTGCCGGCCATCCCCCTGGGGTATACATTCGGGCGCCTCGGAAATTTTATAAACGGTGAATTATACGGCCGGATAACATCGGCACCCATCGGCATGTATTTTCCCCTTGCGCCCGGATCGAATCTCAGACACCCTTCGCAGCTTTACGAAGCTTTTTTCGAAGGTATTTTCCTTTTCATTGTTTTGTGGAATCTTCGAAAGGTGCAAAAACCTCGTGGGGCCATGCTCGCCTTTTACCTCATGGGTTATGGGATCGTGAGGTTTTTCATCGAATATTTTCGCCAACCTGACGCCCACATCGGTTTTATATTTTTGTCTTTTTCCATGGGCCAGCTGCTGTGCGGCCTGATGGTGGCCGGCCGGATTGTGTTGTTTCTCTATTTATCTCGAATTGACACGCGTCGGAGCGTTCTATCTTAGCTTGGAATTGCATGATATCTAACTTGGAGAAGGTTGGGCCGGTTGGCCCGTGTGCCCGTTGGCCCGTAATAAAAACAATCAATCACTAAAAACAGGCAAACAGATATAACCGACTGCGAGCTAA
>JAQYVT010000159.1 GCA_030145345.1 Desulfobacterales bacterium | reverse complement strand
AATATTGGCTGTTTTTGACATGAGTATCCTTGGAAAGGTTCTGGGTTCTGGGTTCAAGGGTTGTAACAGCTTGACATCGCCAACATTTAAACTTGATGTTTGTATAGGCCACTTTCACCCATTGGGTGAAATAGCATTTCTGTCCCTCAGAATATAAAATCCTTTTTGCATGCGCTGGTTAGAACTACAGCGACATTTTATTGCTAACCATTTGAAATTTAATCTAAATTATATTAGGATTTTTTGAATTGTCATTCCTGCGAAACCGGGAATCCAGTTTGTTTTCAGATATTATTGGGGTTCTGGATGCCCGCCTTCGCGGGCATGACGTTAAAGAGTGACGCTGTAGTATTAGTACTTTTCAACCTGGAACCGTGAACATTGAACCGTTCAACCTATGTTTCAATAATTAAGCTGCTGTACCAGGAATGAATCGCCGTGCGCTACGAGCTCCATGGAAATATTTCCGCTGTTATCTTTCCAGGATCCTCCGTGCAACAGGTACTGGGTGAAGAATTTTCCCTGGACTCGGACGTTTCCGGTGTCAGCTTGTGTAGAATAGGCTAAAATTTCAATCCGGTACTTAAACGAATCGATCATCTCCATATTTTTTCGGTACGTGGGCTTCAACTCGTGAAATGGCCGGCTGTTTTCGGAGGCATCCGGCGCAAAAAAGGTGAAAAATTTGTCTAGATTTTTGTTTTCGTAGGCTTGGCAATAGGTGTTCAAAAAAGTTTTCAGGCGATCCGCCGTATCCTCTTTTTCAAGGACATTCCCTTTGGAGGCCACAAGCGTCTGTTCTGTATCAGGTTCAGCCGATGCTTCTTTACCCGCGTCCGCTGATGGCGATTCCTTTTCAGGTGCCGAAGAGACCTCACCGGAGACGGAGGATACTTCAACAGATGGGGTCGAGGCCGTTTCTAGGGCCTTGGCGGAGGTTGCAGAACTACCCGCAGCAACTGCGAATTCTTTGCCCTTAACCTCCGGTGCTGCCTCCTTCTCAACTTCAGGGGCCGCTGCTGCCGGCGGGTCACTTCCGGATTCGACAGGGGCCGCGTCCACGGACGGTTTTCCCCAAGCCACCGTTTCTTCTGTTTTGACTTCTGATGTTTGGCCGAGCTGCGGGGTTTCGATTTTCCGATCTTGAGATACCGTAGAAGCAGCACCGGCCGACAACGCTTCTTTTGCGGAAGATTCATTGGGTGCTTTTTTTGATACGACCTCGGATGCTTCCGCCGTATCACTTTCAGGCATTACGGCCGACAATTTTTCACCGGCTTCAGCAGGGGATGCCGCTTCCACGACCGGCTTTGTTGCTATAATATTTTCCTGGTCCTTGGTTTCGGATACCGGTTGGGTCTCTGTTGCGGCGACGTTCGGTTTTTCCGGGGCAGGAGACGCCTCACCGGCCGCCGTAGCGACGCCAACGGCGGTTTCAGATTTCGGCGTTTCTTTAATCTCAAGTTCGGGGGCTTTCTCTGCTTTAGCTTCAGGCGCTTTAGCCTTCAACGTTTCCCCGGCAGGAGCGGCCGGTTCCGCTTTAACCGTCGGCTTCTCTTCCACGGCCCTGACTTTTGCTTTGTCCTTTGATGACGTTTGGATCTGCGGACTGCCGGTCTTTTGCTTTTCCGGCACAGAAGAGACCTTATCGGCAACCGATGCTGCTATTAACGCGGATTCAGGCTTTGGCGCCTCCTTAAGCTCAGCATCGGGGGCCTTCTCAGGTTCAGTATCAGCAGCGAAAGCCGACAGCTTATCGTCGGCGGGCACGGCGGCGACTTTCTTAGCCGCCGGTTTTTCAGTCATAGCGGTCTCTTTTCCCTTGGCTTCTGGAACGGATTTGATCTGGGTGCCCGCGACCATCTGTTTTTCTAAGGCAGACGATACCTCGCCGGTCATCGATGGGACGTTGACAGGGCGTGTTGAATCCGCTTTTAAGCTTTCCTGCTGAACCGGAGAAGGTTGGCCAGGGGTTTCTTTTGATTCAGGGGATGCAGGCGCCGGCTCGACGGTCGGGTCAGAAGGAACGGGTTGATGATATATGGGATGTGTTCCGGTTTCGGCCGGTTCTTTTTGAGCCAATTTTATCGGCGTTGTCTTTTTTTGGACACTCTGATAGAAAAAATATCCGCCAATGCTGAGCACCAAAGCTAAGCCGGCTGCAAATAAGGGAATCATCCTGCCGGGTTTCCGTTCTGATTTTTTTTCAACATCTGTTTTTATGGCCTTTGGCGGTTCAGGCGCTGTCTTTGCCTTCTCCGTGACGCCAATGGCAGGTTTTGCCGGAGGTTTTTCGACATCCTTCAGTTTTATGGTTTTAATCTCTTCTATATATTCCCACATCATATTGAGTTCGCTCATGATGCTTGTTCGTTCATGAAATTTTGCTTCATTTCTACGATGTTCGAGTTCTTTAATCTTTTTCTGAGCATATTCTAAACCCTGTTTGAATTGGGCATTGGGGTCAAGATTCGTATCCGGCATACCGATCAGATCGACAATTTGTTCCTGAGAGTAACCGACGACCACACAATGCAAGATCAGCTTCAACCGTGCACGGTCATATGTGCTGTAAACGCGACGGTTCAATTTAGAACCCCTTGGCAATATAAGCCCCTTTTCCTCACAGAAACGGATATGGCTCTTTTTAACGTCAAATTCTTTTGCAAGTTCAGAAATGGTAAAATAGCGGTCTGTATTACTCATTGTATCTCCAATATCCCGCCCGATTCTTGCATGCCAAATTTCAAATTCACGTTCCGGAAATGGTTCGCAGATGTTAAAAATATTCGTTTCGGCGTGTTTCCAAAATTTGGCACCCGCTGCAAGCACAGATTTTACCGATTTTACTGTGCGGGCAGTAAGTTGCGCAGCTTGCTCGGTCTGCATCTCTGCCGCCTTGCATCATCGGCAAACTCGGCGCTTGAAAGATTCGGGTTCTCATTTTTTAGTCATCGAGTCATTTCTTTGACCCTCGAACTCTCGAATTTTAACCGCCCAATATATAGAACAAATCCGTTTGCATGTCAAAATAAAATAAGTTATACCTACGCCATTAATCCAAGTTAGTTCGCTTCGACCCGCCTGTCATTGCAAGCTCGCCCGCCAGCCAAGCCCGCCCGACATTCGCCTGAGGCGAAGCCGATGGCGGACGGGCAAGGCGAGGCGGCCTGGGGCACGAGCAGGCAGGTCACAATTGGAATGATAGAATACCGGAATATTGGAAAACAACAAGAAAATCTTTTATCTCCTTTGAAATCCATCACTCCACTATTCCATTATTCCATGGAAGCTGCACAAACCAAGATCTATTAAAAGTGTTTAAATTCAAATATTTGTAATTTTTTGAGACGTTAATAATATCTTTTTATGAAATCAACCGTCAGCATTCTCATTGTGAGTGTCATCGCTTTTTTCTGGGCGTGCGGCCCAAGGCCGATTCCCCCGCCCCAGCCTGTGGAATTTCATCCTGGACACCCGCTCTTTTCAAAGGCTGAAAAATTGTTTCAAGAAAAAGAATATGACAACGCCCTGAAACTTTACAATGAATACATTTCAAATTTTCCAAAAGGATACCTGGCGGCCGAAGCTCTGATGAAAATAGGATTGATCCAGACCGCTTTGGGGAAAAATGATCAAGCACGCAAAACCTTTGAACAGATCATCGGCAGATATCCAGACAGCTTTTTTGCGCTTACCGCCAAAGTTGAGATTCTCACAACCTTATATAATGAAGATAAATATCAACGAGTCATCCGTCGAGCGCGTGCCATTCTCAAAGCGACAAATTCCAGGGCATACCTGCTTAGAACATACATTCTTCTGGGCGATTCATATCTTGCCACCGGTTTTGCCGTGGATGCGTTAGACAGCTATCTCTCGGCATATAAAAAAGCGGAGAATGAGGAAAAAGAAGATATATACGCTAAGATAGAATGGGCCGCCAAGAATGCCGACCCTAAATCTATTGTTCGACTTTTGACACGAATGGGCAATGACCTGCCGGCAGATGACCGTATCTATGGACTGGGGGTAAAAAAATATGAATGGAAAAAATACGAAGATGCCGTCAGCCTGTTATCAGCTTTTGTCGAAAAATTCCCAAAACATAACCATGTGGCCCAGGCAGAGAATCTAATCAAAGAAATCAACGAAAAGTTTACCTTCAACCATAACACGCTGGGATGTTTGCTCCCGCTCAGCGGCCCTTACGAAACTTATGGCCATAAGATATTGAATTGTATTGAACTTGCCCGGTCTCAATTTAATGCTAAACACAACCGGTCTTCAATAAGGTTAATTGTGAAGGATACGGAATCTGATCCTGAAAAAGCTGCTCTGGCGGTACAAGAACTATCCGAAGAGAGGGTCGGGGCGATTATCGGACCTGTGGCCGCACATGAAGCCGCAGCGGCGGCGGCTCAGGAAAACAGGATTCCCATCATTACATTGAGCCAGAAAGAAAATATCACAACGATCGGCGACTATGTTTTCAGGAATTTCATTACCCCTAAAATGCAGGTCGAATCACTGGTATCTTATGCAATGAACGTTCTGGGGCTCAGCCGTTTCGCCGTTCTTTATCCGGATGAGAAGTATGGCAAAACCTTTGCGGAACTATTCCAGGACGAGGTCAATGCATATAGCGGTGAAATTGTCAAGGTTGAACCTTATGATCCGGATCAGACGGATTTTGCGGATCCGATAAAAAAACTTGCAGAATCGGATCGGGAGTTTATCGAACACCCGGAAGAAAAAGAGGTCGGCCCGGACCTTGAACAGACCAAACCCGTCATCGATTTTGACGCTATATTTATTCCTGACGGGCCCAAAGCATCCGGACTCATCCTCCCCCAATTGGCCTTTTATGATGTGGTGGGCATACGACTGCTTGGAACCAACCTTTGGCATTCCCACCGACTGATCCAAATGGCACAACAATTTGTCCAGGGCGCCATAATGGTCGACGGTTTTTTTGCTGAAAGCAATTCAGAGAAGGTAAAGGATTTTGTCAATATGTTTGAAGAGACTTTCGACGAAAAACCCGGATTCATCGAGGCCGTGGCGTATGATACGGCCATGATATTGTTGAACCTGGTCGGCAGAAATGATATTCAATCGAGAAGCCAAGTCAAAGATGAAATAATGAATCTTCGAAACTTCCACGGTCTAACCGGAGAAACTTCTTTCGACCCCACCGGAAATGCTCAAAAAAAGCTCTATATATTACAAATAAAAAAGGATGATTTTATAGAACTGGAAAATAAAGAATCCGGGGTCAAAGGACCCGACTTTGGTGTAAGCCCAGAGGAATGAAGCTAACCCTATGTGCCGGTTGGAATAATGGAGTGCTGAACTAGTGGAATATTGGGTATTAAAAACGGAAGAT
>JAQYVT010000158.1 GCA_030145345.1 Desulfobacterales bacterium | reverse complement strand
TGATTGATGCCGCCATCATCGTCATGAAAAAGTTTGGTGTGAATGAAAAATTTATCGGGCTCACCATTGTTGCCTTCGGGACATCGCTGCCGGAGCTTGCCACGTCAGTGGTGGCTGCCATGAGAAAGCAGATGGATATCAGCATCGGCAATCTCATCGGAAGCAATGTGTTTAACATCCTGAGCGTCATTGGCGCCGCTTCCATGATCCGGCCGATTCCGATCCCCGGCGGATTTATCGAAAGCGGTCTGATCATTGACTATGGTGTGATGATGCTGGTCAGTGCTTTGCCCCTGGTCATGATGTGGAAGGACAGTACCGTCTCCCGAAAAGATGGCGTGATCCTTTTAAGCTGCTATTTCGGATATCTTTCTTATCTGGTGTATAAATCATAAACCGGATTAACTTTACAAAAGGCCGGTGGGGTGAAAGATGGAGACAATTAAAGTAAAAACTATTCTCCTGCCTTACAGGAAGGGAACGCCGACAAATTATACGGTAACGCCGGAAGATAAGGTGATACATGCCGTTGAATTAATGCTGGAGAAAAATATTAAAAGTGTCTCTGTTGTCAGGAGCGGACGCCCCATTGGCATGGTCTGTCTTGAAGATGCCTTAAAAGAACTGGGTTTGAATGTTGATTTTAAAACATAAGGGTTCACGAAGATTGATTTAAAACCTCCAGAAATTTTAAAGATCCGATTTAGTGTCTGAAGGAAAAGTTCATTGCTCTTTCTTTTTCGTCATATCGAGGGAGGTACGACAGACGCAATCTCATTGTTAACAGGCTAATAACTATGGATTACATCGTCATTCGTTCCTCATTCCTCGATAATGACGGCTTTGAAGCGTTGGTTATCTTTCAAAGATATCTTGTGTCTGCCTGATTTTATCTGGAATGCCGACTTGCTATTGTTATATGCACAGGTGGGGAGGAATTCGGCTGTGCATATAGTTACAAGTAAGATGGATTTCTCAGTATTATAGGAAATGAGCAATGCCATCAGTCTTCTTGAATAAAAATAAACAGCATTTGCTAAGCTTAGTATTCTCGAATTACAGATTGGATTTGTTCTGTGCTCAACGAGAATAATCACTACTTTTACTTATCTCTTAATCTTTTCACAAGTTTTGCATCATTCGGCATTGAAAAGAAAGGCAAAGTTATGGTATATATCTTATTTCTAAAAATTATTACATTAATGTAGTTTTAGTGGTTATGCAGTGATTGATTATTGTCGGTCATAGATATACAAAGGGAGTTTGAAAGACTAAATTTGCATATAATTAAATGGGGGTAAGCAATAAAGATCGACTTTGTGTAATTAGTCAACAACGTCCTATCCACTCAATTCTACACGAATGTGACTTGGTAAATACCTTTGAGACCCGTACCCGAAAAAGTGATAAACTACCGCCTTTTGCCAAAAAGAGGATTAACTTGTGGCCGAAGAAATGAATCTCGGGTTAGTGAAAAAAACAGATCCTTTTCTAATAGGCTCGTATTGAATTCATGGAGACCCGCAAAAGCATCTCCCATGTAATGAAATGCTATTGATTCTATAACTATCAGGAGCTTTGAAAAATGCAAAAATTAAAACTGATTCTATTTCTTCTGGCCCCGTGTTTCCTGCTTTTATATCCCTCTTTTGCAAACGCGCGGCTTCAGTTTTGGCCGGTGGGTATTGAAATCCAGGCGTCACCGGGGATTATAACTTCCCCTGATGAATTAGGCTATCCCTATATGTTCAAAACGGCAGATTTTAATTCAGATGGAAATGATGATCTGATTTTTCTGCATTATCAATCTGATCACCATGGGGGACCTGAGTCTACTTCGATCGATGTGCTGCTATGCAATGATGACCCCGGGGGATTTAAAATTCCCGCCATATCCACAGAGATAAGCGGTGACACAGAGATAAGCGTTGCCACGTGGGAATTGGCTGTGAGTTCATTGCTTCTTGGCGATTTTAATAATGATGGGAAAATGGACGCAGCCATAATTCAATTTATAACCGATGTCGGCAAGGTGGTGTTTATATATACCGGTAATGGCGATGGCACGTTCAACGCCCCTGATCCCATGTCCGACTACACCAGGGTCGAAAACTTCGTGCCTCCAGAATATACAAATGATGTTATCCTGAAACCTTCGACCGCGGATTTTAACTCAGATGGCAATCTTGATTTAGCTGCCAGCGTGACATGGCAGGATGAAAACGAGGATTACCATGGATATATATCCGTATTGCCGGGAAATGGCAACGGCACCTTCAACTTCAACTCGCTCGTTGTAAGCGATGATTTCGGGGTTAATATCGAAGGACTTGTTGCCGCCGATTTTAATGGCGATAACAAACCCGACCTGTTTTTTACGAATGCATCCGCTCATATCCTTTTAGGCAATGGGGACGGTACGTTTACCGCCCATGCCACCATCGATGATATGGGAAGCTCGCTTCCTGTAGCTGCGGACTTTAATAATGATGGAAACAAAGACATGGCCGCGCTTTCAGGCGATGACCTGGTAATGAGTCTGGGTAATGGCGATGGCACCTTTTCCGTGGCCAAACGGTATGAAAATGAAGCAGGTACTACCTCCACTTCGTTGGTTGCAGCTGATTTTAATTCAGACGGATACATGGATGCCGCCATCACCAATTCAACAGAAAGAAGTCTGTCATTGTTTATATGGGACAACTCCATAAAAGATTTCGGCTCTCCTGTAACGATAGAAATAGGAGCCTATCATCCATTGCTAAGCCCGGTCTGGTTTGCAGATCCTTATGAAATTGTAACTTCGGACTTTAACCATGACGGTTTTGCCGATCTGGCGGCAACGTCTTTGGATTACGGAACCATCTCAATATTATTCGGAGACGGTGCCGGCGATTTTGTCAAAGCCCCTATGATCGATGCCGAAAATCTGGGATCCGCATCCTGCATGGTTTTAAAGGACTTTAACGGCGACGGCCTGGGTGACATCGCGTCTGTCTCTTCCGATAAGACCAAGGATGAAAACACCGGCGAATATGTATTCACTAATAATTATGTCAATTTATATTTTGGTGACGGCTCTGGAAATTTCACCGCGACGGGCCAATATCCGGTGGGTGCTGCTCCCAATGTGCTCCTTGCTGAGGATTTCAACAATGACGGCGCCACAGACCTGGCAACAGGGAATATGGCTGATAATTCCGTTACGATTCTTCTTGGAGACGGCAATGGCAATTTCAGCCAACCAGCGCAAAGCCCGTTTGCCGTCGGCGATTTTCCTGCCGATATTGCAGCCGGTGACTTCAATAATGACGGCAACATTGATCTGGCAGGCGTGAGCATAGAGTATGAATTTATTTTGGGTGAATCCGCTATAGACTTTGATATTTCTAAAAAAGGTTCCTGTTCCATTTTTCTTGGGGATGGAACGGGGGCTTTCACGCCTGCTTCGGGAAGCCCGTTCGAGACGGAAGTCGCTCCCACAGATCTGACAGTAAGCGATTTTAATAATGACGGATACGATGACATAGCCATCATAAACACGAGCGAATGTACCTTTTCTGTTTATATGAGCAACGGTGACGGCACGTTTGCCGATCCTGACATTTACGACGGTGCCTGCACAGGGCCCCTGGTACCCGAAGAACTAGAAGATTCGGGGATCTGGCAGCTATTCGGGTTTCTGTCAAACAATAAACTGTTTAAGATTTTTTCCGGTGATTTTGATGACGATGGCTTCAGCGATATCATAATTGCAGATGCAACCACGTTACGTCTCTGGTTTTTCTGGGGCGACGGCACCGGAAATTTCGAGCCGGCACCCAATTATTCCTCTATTGGGTATGGTGCGAAGGATCCTATGTGTTCATTTGCCGCGCCACTGCAACTGCCCCTCCATTTTGGCTCGGCTGACCTGGACAACGATGGCGCTTTAGACCTGGTGGCTACAAACGGGATCGTCGGGAATGTTTTTTTAGTCAGCCTTGACAAGGCAAGCGGCATGGTTGCAACTAAGATAGCGTATAAGGTAGGCGGTGGCATTCCGGTTGAATTTATCTTTGGAGACATTGATGGCGATGCAAATATCGATATTTTAACATGGAATGTTCAATTAACGTCTGATGGGTTTAAATACCAGAACTCCGTCCTTTTCAATAACAGCCCGGCGAGACTCGATTTTGGTGATGCACCGGCCCCTTATCCGACCCTGCTCGCAGATGACGGCGCCCGTCACAAGTTTTTATTCGGGAATTATCTGGGCAACAGCCTTGACTTTGAACTTGACGGCGTCCCTGCCTCAGATGCGATGGGGGATGACAACACGGATAACGACGATGAAGACGGGGTCACCTTCGACACCCTGATAATTGAGGGGCAGACCATGGGAATCACGGTTACGGCATCCAAGGCAGGCATGCTGGACGCCTGGATCGATTTTAACGGAGACGGCGATTGGGGCGATGCCGGAGAAAACGTTTTTGTCAGCCAGGATTTAACGGCCGGCGCAAACGTTTTGAACATCGCAGTGCCTGTCGATGCGGACACAACAAACCCGACCTTTGCCCGGTTCCGGTTCAGTTCTGCGGGCGGATTGTCATACACAGGCCTGGCTGATGACGGTGAGACAGAAGATTATGCAATAACAATTCTCGCGGATTCCAATGGCGATGGGATCCCGGATACGGATACCGATGGCGACGGGCTCATTGACTCAACTGAAGCCCAGGTACCGAATGCTGACGGCCTTGGGAATGGGGACGGCAATGGGGATGGAACGCAGGACCGGGAACAGGCAGCGGTCAGCTCATTAATGACGGTAAATGGCGATCAGTGGATCACTGTTACAAATACCTCCGGATGTGTTCAGAATCCCGTTGTTGCTGTTGCGCCGCCAAATGACCCGCCCCCTGGCGTTGAATTCCCCTACGGTTTTTTTCAATTTACACTTACCTGCAATGAATGCGAAAGCGGAGACGAATCCATAGAAATGATTCTCTATTTCCCTTATGATCGAACCATCTCCGGTTACTGGAAAAAAGATAACAATGATAATTGGCAGAACATCGCAGAGGAAATCGGCCATATCGGCAACGAAAAAACCTGGGTCAGGATAGTGCTTGCTGACAACGGTATCTTCGATGAAAATATGGAAAATTGCGTTTTAACCGATGACAGCGGTCCTGGGCGTTATAATCATATGGCTATTCCGACCATTACGGAATGGGGTATGATTATCTTGTCGATAGTACTGGCCGGAGCGGCATTATGGATGATGAGGCGTCATCAAATATCATGATAGTGAAAAGTAAGCGCTCAAGGAACCCCATCTTCACAGAAGATATAAGATCTGTCATGGTGTCCGTCAAATCAATTCAGATGAGGAGACGATATTATGACAGCAGACAAATCACGAGAAGAGTTATTGGAAGAGAAGCGCCGGTTCTGGA
>JAQYVT010000157.1 GCA_030145345.1 Desulfobacterales bacterium | reverse complement strand
ACCACAACCGAAAGACCGATAAAAAGACCCAATGGATTAACATAGTGCCCTGATATGAGCACAAATATAATTAAGCCGCTGACAATGAAGCGAACATAATATTTGGCCAAAACAACTCGGTGAGAAGATAGGCGGGAGGGTCTAAACGCTTTTTTAAGCGTCCGATACAGTAAATGGAAGTTGACGGTAACAATCAGGCCCCCAAAAATAATTCCCCGGGTAAAATCAGGCGGTAAGAGTATAAGCCCGATGATACTTGCAAAAGAAAAGAGTATCCAGTTCGCATGGGTAATGAATTTTAAAAGACGCTGCTGAATTTCCACGCTGGTTACATCCTGTTATAGTTTTCTGCTTTTTTTAATTGCAATGCCGATATTTCTATATCCCGCGACGATCCCAAGTCCCAGGAAAATAAGTGTAAACCACGGGGTTGAGTTAAATACCCGTCTGTCAAGGTATACCCCAATACCCAGTCCGATAAATATAGAAAGCGCTACTGATAAGCCGATACTACTATAGTATGCCAGTTCCTTAATGGAACGTATGGTTTTCTTTTTCATGGAAAAGAACGCCTTGTTAAACAAGGATGGCTCCATCACAAAATGGAACACCTAAAGACGTTGTGCCTCTAACATATGGATTCTTTCAAGTCAATGCAAAAATATAGATTTTTGAAATAGCGTATACCGGTTTCGTTAAATTTTCATCATATCCGCATCAAAGACCGGCCCATCCATACACGCATGCATGTAATTGTCTGATGCGCCTTTTCTTTCAACTGCACACCCCAGGCAGGCGCCTATGCCGCAAGCCATCATTGTTTCGATGGAAATTTGACACGGCACCGCATACTTTTCAGCGATTCCAACCACACATTTTAACATTTCCAAAGGTCCGCAGGCATACACAATATCCGGCCGACGCTTTTCAGATTCAGTTTCCAGAGGATGCGTTACAAAACACTGGTCCCCGGCACTGCCGTCATCTGTGGTAATATGCAGTTTCATGCCGATGCGTAAAAAATCATCCCTGCACAACAGATCATCCGTTGATCTTCCGCCCAAAAATACCGTACATCGTGACGGATTAAAACCCATTTCCTCTAAATATGAAGCCAGAAAAACCATCGGGGCAACCCCAATTCCGCCCGCGACGATATAAATATTTTTATACGCATTAGAAATGGAGAAACCATTGCCCAGGGGACCGAGAATATCGACAACGTCATCTGTTTGGACCCTGGAAAGCATCTTTGTACCCGCTCCCACCACCTTATACAGGAGTTCGATCCCAGTGGTGCGGCCATCGGTCAGAATACGCTGATGAATGGAAAAAGGTCGACGTAAAAAAGGGGTAATTCGGCCTGGAAAGCGAAGCATGATAAATTGGCCGGGCCTTGCGCTTGAATATCCTTCATCACAGGTTAAACCGATTCGGTAATATTCCGGTCCCACTTCACGGTTCCAAAGAACCTTGGCTTTTTCTTGATGCATATCAGAACCTATGGGTTTCCCCCCAATTGGAATAATGGGTTTGAAGAAGTTTTTTACAATTAGAATGGTTTATTTCCGCCCTTATCCCCAATATTCCAACATTCCATTTTTCCATTCGGATAGCATAAATAGGTTTTCATGAAAAGATTTTTATTTTTAAGCTGTTATACTATTCCCGAGACGTTGAATTATTTAAGACCGATTAATGCTGCAAATCTCCCCGTCGTCCCCTCTTTGCGATAGGAAAAAAAGCGTTTTGAGTCACATTTAGTGCACAAACGGCTTAACTCCACGTTTTCAGTCGGGACCCCTGCTTCACTGAATTGATCGCAAGTGATCGACCAGAAATCAAAATGGTCGTTATTGTCCCTATATTTCCAATACACCTTTGGAATCTCTTTTTCGTAATTGACAAATTCCGCGCAACAGGGTCCGAGGGACGGACCAACACCCGCCACAATATCATGAACACGGCATCCGAAACTCTTTTCCATCACCTGTAATGTATGCCCGATAATATTGTTTATACTCCCACGCCACCCGGAGTGAACATTTGCCACCACTTGCTGAACCGGATCGCAGATTAAAACAGATTGACAGTCCGCCACTTGCATGACAAGGATTTTTTGGGGAATATTCGTTACCATTGCATCCCCTTCAAGTCTTCGTTCAAATTCTGGATGAAAATTGTCCATTGGATTATGCAAAATTTCCGAACATTCACCGTCAAAGACGGAAGCAGTATCAAACACCTTATAAGAACACCGATTTTTTGCAAATACAATGGTTCGGTTTCCGTGAACCTGATTTAAAAAGACGAGATCTTTTTCATGGATGCATTGAGAGATAATTTCTCGGTTTGCGATGACATTCCGGTCCTTGTCGCCGACACCGAAGCTGACATTCAGGCTTCGGTAAGGTCCAATGCTTATGCCGCTATTCCGAGTAAAAATTCCATGCCGGATACCCGAAAAGCTCGAAAATTTTCGAAACTCTAAAAATGAAACCCCATTTTTCCGCTTTACGATCATGCCAGAAGTCCCCTACCCCGAATTTCTTATTAGAAGCGGTTCTAAAAACTCCCATTCGTGGGCTTGAGCCTTTTGCAAAGCGCTAAGCTCGCGAAATTTATCCCGCTAAGGCGGGATGAACGCGCAGTTTCGCCAAGCGCTTTCGGAAAAAGACTCAAAAATCACTCACCGAAAGGTATTGAAATGGCTTCTAAGAATCTAATCCCTATCTTCTTTCTGATAACGCTTTATGATCCGCCGTATTATCCGGGAAGTTGAAATACCGGGGACAACTTCAACTCGGACCACCTTACCGCCATATGCCTTTACAACATCAGCTCCGACAATTTCTTTTTCCTTCCAGTCGGCGCCCTTTACCAGGATTTCGGGTTTAATGGCACTGATAAGTGCCAACGGATCAGATTCATCAAAAATCGTTATAAAGTCAACAAACGCTAAACTGGCCAGGACTTCTGCCCGTTGCTCCTGGGTCACGATTGGCCTGTTGTCAGGTTTTATCGACTTCACGGACGCGTCCGAATTTAGGCCCACCACCAGCACATCCCCTTCAGACCTGGCAGCGGTAAGATAACGTACATGCCCCACATGAAGAATATCAAAGCACCCGTTTGTAAAAACAATCTGTTTTCCGGATTTACGCAGATCCTTTACCATTTGAATCAGGTCGGTTAATTTTAATATTTTAGATCTCATATTTCCATCAACTAATATTTAAGATTGATGATTGAAAAAAAGTTGTTTTTCGACAAGAAGCTCAAGCCTCCCATTCGTTGGCTTGATCCTTTTGTAAAGCGGCAGGCTCGATTACACAGCTCGGGCCAGCGTAAGAACATCAACCTGCTTGCTCCCTCCTTTCAATAGCACTTTTGCACATTCCTTGGCCGTTGCTCCGGTGGTATAAACATCATCTACAAGCAGTATTTTTTTTCCTTCGATTTTGGATGTATCCTTCATGACAAAAGCATTCTTAATGTTCTGCAATCGTTCCTTACGTCCCAAACCGGTTTGGGACGCCGTCCATTTTTTTCTGGCAAGTATATCTCTATTTACAGGTATAACCGGTAAATGCCCATTTAACATTTCAAAAATACGGGGCCAGTTCCTCACAAGAAGAAATGACGGGTTAAAACCTCGAATTCTGAGCTTTTTTTCATGGAGGGGCACCGGTACAATAATGTCGATACGCTTTTTGTCCCAATATCGGCTGAAAGCGTTAAAAAGAAGGGCCCCAAGCGGTCGAGTCAGCTGAATTTTTCCTTTATATTTAAAGCAGTGGATCGCCGACATAAGCGCCTGGTCATAAATGCCCGCTGATCGTGCCATCCCATAGTTTTTAGGCGTTTCGATACAATCACCGCAGACACGATCTTCCCCTTGTCTGCTTTTAAATACTATGCCGCATTTTGAGCATATCGGCGATTCAACCGGCAAAAATGTGCCCGAACAGGTGATGCATAAAAATGGTGACATAAGTGCCATAAAAAAATTTTTAAAGTTGCTTTGATAATTATTTGCTTGTTCGTCCGACACAAAGTTTTTGTGAATCAATATCGCCGGATCCCAAGTACCTTGATCTAAGCCTTTTAACCGCCGTAAAAGGGCTTTTAAATTTGTACATTGCTGCATACCCGCAGGAAAAAAAGATCCGCACACCAAGCATTGTGTTGGAAAAAGCGCCTCTTTCAGAGCACCGCCCACACGGTTCAACACGTTGTCAAGCAAGGGTTTATTTATCATACGGATAATCGTCGCTGTCTGAAAACCTCATACATAACAACCGCACCTGCTACGGATGCATTCAGGGAATCTACAGGTCCGATTTGGGGAATGGACATCAAAAAATCGCAATGTTTTTTTACCAAGGGTCGTATCCCGCTTTCCTCCCCGCCGACAACAATTGCAACCGGAACCGTCAAGTCATTATAAAAAATGGATTTGTCTGAGGTTTTATGCATGCCGGCAACCCACAAGCCGCTTTTCTTCAGGGCCTTAATGGTGTTTGTCATGTTGGTTACGCGGACAAGCCGAATGTGCTCCAAAGCACCTGCCGATGCTTTGGACACCATGGGTGTGGGACGGGCAGATCGATCCTTAGGAATAATCACAGCGTCTGTGTCGATACAGAGGGCTGTTCGAATCAACGCACCGAGGTTGCGAGGATCCATAATATTGTCGAGCAACAGTATACAAGGGTTTGACTTGGCGCCTCGGATTCCGTCTAAGAGTTCTGAAAATTTTACCAGAGGATAGGGTCCGACCTTGGCCCCGACTCCCTGGTGGTGAGCTGTTCCGGAAAGATTTTTTAAGTGTAAAGAATTTGGCCTTTCAATGGGTATTTTTAAGGATTCAGCAAGTGCCAAGACCTTCTCAAGCCGTTTTGAGATATTTTCTTTGGCGATATATATTGTAAAAATATCCCGCCGGCCCGCCCTTAGGGCTTCAGAAACAGGATGAATTCCGTAAAGTATCTCTGTCTTCACAACGACCTTTTAATCCATCTCTATTTTTTCGTTGTTTCAATGCGATATCCTTCGATAATGGATATCAGCGCTTCAATCGCCGACAACAATTGATCATTGACGATAACATGACGGTAAAGATTCTTGTGGGCCATCTCCTTCTTTGCATTTTCAAGACGCCGCCTTAAAACCGTTTTGCTTTCCGTCCCTCTCATCTCCAAGCGTTCCCTAAGGGTGTTCATTGACGGAGGCAGAACAAAGATCGTCACGCTGTCCGGATGACGTTTAAGAATCTGGATAGTGCCCTGAACATCGATATCAAGAAGTACGTCACTGCCCGACGACAAACCCTTCTCAATAAATTCGGCGGATGTACCGTAATAATTTCCATAGACCTCAGCCCATTCAGACCAACGGCCCGTTTCTATATCCTTTTTAAACGCTTTTTTTGAGATAAAATGGTAGTCAACGCCATTCTGCTCCCCT
>JAQYVT010000043.1 GCA_030145345.1 Desulfobacterales bacterium | reverse complement strand
CGGAAAAATGAACATTATTTTCCTCAAAACCAATGTCCGTATTTCCGATAATCTTGTTGAACACCTGCTCGACCTGCCGCTGATCATATCGGTGACCCGACTTGAATTTGAAACATAGCACGGCAGTACCCTGAAAAAATATCCATGTGTTCATGAAATTTTCGGGTTGGCTTTACGTCTGGCCAAAAGCAACACTGCAGCAAGAATTATCATGCCGTTCAGGATTTTGTGCCGCGTCATTGTCTCGCCAAAAACCATTACCGCCAAAGCAACGGTGACCACAGGTTCCAATGTGAAAATCATGGAAGCGTTTGCGGAATCGATTCTTTTGAGACCGGCAAAAAATGCGACAATGGCAAGGGCTGTGGACACCCCTTTTGATTGGGTATTTTTTATCCTCATTTTATATTATAAAAATCAGTCTTGATTTTTTTTAATACCTCATCTAATTTCAGGTTTCACAGGAAAGCCAGTTTCCTCAACCGGCTTTTCAATTTCCTGATTTTCTTTTTGCAAGAGGGGGGTGCATTGGCCACCCCCCTTCCCTTAAATTCCTATAAAAATGATTGGTTCATTAACCTTTAGCACTCACGGTTGGGACACCAGGACAGCAGGGAAACGTATTGTGGAAAAAAAGATATGCAACAATTGTTGGTATTTTACGCCTGCGCCCACCACCCATAAATCTTACGATGATTCTGGATCATCTGAAGGGTCCCCTTGTTGCGAGTTTCATGACGATTTCTTTGCAGTAACACCAAAAACTACCTGTAAAAATTGGAAAAGTAACAAAGAGAGTCTGATCGGTGTCATCAAAGTCCTCTACGGTGTATAAAATTCGTATCGCATGCTTGAAATGCGCAAAGCCCAAGGTGTACGTGTACGCGGAGTTCTATCGTAAAAATGCAATAGCCCTGCAACGGTAAAACCGCCCGAATACCTGTCGTATTCCTGGGAAATAAAAAGAAATAGCCGATGATATTTTGGACCAGCCGGTCCCGAATTACAGATCCATATCCATCACCCGCGGAATGCCGCCAGAGCTTCCACCAGGCTCATCGGCGGCAGCATTGAACAGCAGTCTGTTTTACGCCGGCAGCGGGTTGCAGGTAAAAGTGCATACGTTTCTTTAAGCGCCTTAAACAGTGGCGCCGAGGGCTTCGGCAAATCTTTGACGACATCGGGTGAAAACATTCGGGTTGGGTTCCTGAAACGATATTTTGAGATTCCGTTTTTTGCCGTATTTTACGCCTATAAATATATTTATCAAGGATATTAGTAAGATATGAGACACCAAACATCGTCCGCATCAAACAACGCGGAAAGCCGGCAAAGGAACGTCAAGGGATAAATCCCTATTTTTTTGGGATATTTCCCTATATAAATAGCGATTTTCTCTATGGACAAATTTTCCTGAAGCTGGAATAGATTGTTAAAGAACAACAGCACCGGTCGCCCCACCTCCCCCGGCAAATCGAACGCCAAGGTTGCTTAACCCCCAATCGGAGGATGTACGAATGACGGATAAAACACCCCATGAAAAATTAGAACAACGGCTTAGGGATCTGGAGAAGGAAGCACTCACACTCAAACAGGCCGATGGGGCCCTGAAGGAAAGCGAGGCCCGATATCAAGCGATAGTGGCGGCTTTTGACGGGTTGATATATGTCTGTTCACAGGATTATCGTGTCGAGTTCATGAACAATAGATTTATTGAACGCATCGGTTACGATCCCGCCGGAGAACGATGTTATAAGGCCTTGCATGCCCTTGATTCTGTCTGCCCATGGTGCGTCAATGATCAGGTGTTCAGCGGTGAAACGGTTCGCTGGGAAGTGCAGAGCCCCAGAGACAATCATTGGTACTCCGTGATAAACACACCCATATATCATCCTGACGGAAGAATCTCCAAACAAGCGATGATTCAGGACATTACCCAGCGAAAACAGATGGGAGAGCGGCTTCGGGAGAGTGAGGGAAAATACAGATTGTTGGTCAAAAATCTCCCGGGGATTGTATACAGAGGACATAAAGACTGGTCCGTTGAATTCTTTGACAGAAAGATTGAATCATTGACCGGCTATGATGTCGATGAATTTACTTCCGGAAAAATGAAATGGTCCGATATCATCGTGGAGGAAGATTTTGAAGCTGCAAAAGAAAACTTTATCCAGGCACTGAAAACAGGCAAATCCTATCTAAGAGAATACAGAATCAAATCCAAGACCGGAAATCTCCATTGGATACAAGCAAGAGGGCAGATCGTTTGCGACAGCAAGGGGGATATGAACTATGTAAGCGGTGTTTTTTTTGATATCACCCAACGTAAACAGGCCGAAATGGAATTGAAGGAAAGCGAACGGTTTTTGCAAAACATTTTTGACGCAATTCAGGACGGCATTTCGGTTCTTGATAAAGATTTAAACATCGTTCGGATCAATAATACCATGGAACAATGGTACGCCCACGCCCTGCCCTTCAAGGGAAAAAAATGTTATGAACTCTATCATGGAAGAACCGAACCCTGCGAAATCTGCCCGTCCATAAGAGCGCTGGAGAAAGGCACCCTGCAAATGGACATCGTGCCTTTGGTTGAATCCGGACAATCCAAGGGATGGCTGGAGCTGTATTCTTTTCCTATCTTAGATACAGATGGGAATCCAAGGGGCATCGTCGAATATGTTCGTAACATTTCAGAACGAATCGAAACAGAACAAGCACTTCGCGAGAACGAGCAGCGATTTCGAACCGTAGCCGATTTTACCTACAACTGGGAAACCTGGATCGCACCGGACGGGACCTATCTTTATGTCTCACCTTCGTGCCAACGAATCACCGGCTACAACGCCCATGAATTCATTCAGGACGGCAATTTTCTCGAAAAAATTGTCCATCCCGACGACTTGAATTTAATCCAGCTGCATCTTAAAAACCACATGGAGATATTAGATCCGCAAACCATAGAATTTCGCATCATAACACCCGATGGCCATGAACGCTGGATCGCTCACATTTGTCAACCGGTCTACGGGGAGGATGGCAATTTTCTTGGAAGACGCGCCAGCAATCGGGACGTCACGGAGAAGAAACGCGGTGAGACCGCTCTGCGCAAGGCACACGATGAATTGGAAAAACGTGTCAAAGAGCGTACCGCAGAGCTTGTGAAAATCAACAAAGAATTAAAGGCGGAAATATCCAGTCGCAAGAAGGCAGAAAAAGCCCTGAAACAAAGAAGCGTGGAATTGGAGAGAAACACCATCGGGCTCGAGGATGCAAACACGGCATTGAAGGTTCTGTTGAAACAGCGGGAGGAAGATAAAATCGAGCTCGAAGAAAAGGTGTTATTGAATGTCAGGGAGCTGGTCCTGCCCTACCTGGAAAAATTAAAAATGAAGAAGTTGGGCGAAAAACAAAGAACCTTCGTCGAAATTATTGAGTCGAATTTAAGCGATATTGTTTCTCCGTTTGTACATGGATTATCCCCTAAATTAATAAGACTTTCTCCCACGGAGCTTCAGGTATCAAACCTGATCAATCAGGGGAATACCACCAAGGAAATTGCTGAGATTATGAATTTGGCAACAAGCACCATCGATTTTCATCGACACAATATCCGCAAGAAATTCGGCATAAAGAACAAAAAAACAAACCTTAAAACCTACCTGTCATCTTTTTCATAATATGGGTTTTCACCCCATATTTCACCCATAATAATCTCGTCTTGTATATCCAAAATTTTCGAGTAGAGTAAGATCAAATTGATGACCGGCTCCAAAGGATCTTATTCATGTATCTCTATTTTAAATCTTCCGGCCGAAAAAGCAATGCGACGTTTTTCCTGAACTCGCCGAAAGACGGAAAAGAGGATTACAAAATATCGGAGATCGCCGTCGGACAATTTCATCCGGAATGGTGAAGTAAGGGGGGATAATATGATTTCTTCTCCGTGCAAAACATGTCACAGAAGCAGTCAACCCAAAGAAGAGTGTTATAAAAATTGCGCATTGCTCCAGGGAGTACAAGACATTCAACTGTCGTTTGAGAAGGGTGCATGTGCATCCGATATAGAATATTCCGAGGATAACAGATTTACGGTGAATATTTCCATTGAAAAATATCTGTCCCCTTTTAATTAATGCCGACCCAGGGTTAAAACATCTGTTCTAACTTCTTGAAAAAGGGAATGTGTCGTATTTACAGCAAGCAACCATTGGATTGAAGCCATGAAAAATGTGATCAAGTATATTGCACAGGCCCTGGTCGACAAACCGGAAATGGTCGAAGTTTCAGAGACAGCGGGCAACCAGATCTCGGTGTTGGAGCTCAAAGTGGCCAAAGAAGATTTGGGAAAGGTGATTGGGAAACAGGGCCGAACAGCCCAGGCCATGCGCACCATATTGAGCGCTGCTTCCGCCAAACTAAACAAAAGATCGGTCCTTGAAATTATAGAATAATTCCGCGCAAAAATTTGATCGCTTTATTGAGAAACTCCTCGTCAATCATAGGGTGACGAGAGAGGGTGTGGAAACATCATTGAAAAAAAATAAATAACCAGGAGGTTCGAATCATGACAAAGATCCAACCAAAACAGAAAATCAAAAAGCGCAAGGTAACGTTCTCCGTGAATTCACCCGATGCCGAAAAGGTCATCCTCATGGGGGATTTTAATCAATGGAATCCCCAAAAACACCCCATGAAGAAGGACAAGAACGGGATGTGGGTCAAGGGGGTGATAATTCCTACCGGAGTCTACGAATACAAGTTTCTTATTGACGGTCAATGGACCGAAGATCCACAAAGTTCCCTGATCTGTCCCAATTGTTTCGGGACCTACAACAATGTCCTTGCCCTGACCGTATAGGAATTCTTTTTTTTGGGGGGAAGCCCTCTGCAATGCAAGCTTTTCTGCTTGAAAAGCGCCCGCTTCTGGAGTGCATGGACGTACGACACTGCAGTCGTCATGAGGAAAAAATGGCAACGAATTTTCAAATTTTATTGTTCAAAACCAAAGACAGCCTCCATCTGAAGCTGGATGGTGATTTTGATGGGAACTCCGCACACGAACTGATCAATGCTTTAATAGCGCACGGCAAAAGCTATTATCAAATTTTTATCGACACCACGGACCTTAAAACCGTCCATTCATTTGGCCGCGCTGTGTTTCAAAAAAACTACGGCATCTTAAACAAAAACCTGAGCAATCTTACCTTTATCGGTGAAAATGGGCTTCACATGGGAGTAAACCCGTCGCAACCGTAGGGGGATTTTTTTGCCGGTCTCAGAGGATATACCTCAGGAGATGTGCCATGAAAAATTCAACAACGTCAATGGAACCGAGAAAGCAGAAGAGATTTCATGTGGATAACAGTATGTATGCTGTGCTCGAATATAAGCCTGCCCTTATGGGGCGAATTATAAACATAAGCAAAGCGGGTTTTGCAGTTCTGTATCCGGGCAATGGACAGCGGTTGACCGAGTCCTCGGAAGTCGATATTTTTAGACTGGACAGTGCTTTTTATATGGAAAAAATAAAGATCAAAACGGTTTCGGACTTTGAAATAGCCACTGAACGCGCGTTTGGTTTCGGTAAAATAAGACAACGGGGCATGCAATTTGGGGAAATGAAGCCTATCCAGATGTTTCAGTTGAATTATTTCCTTCAGAACTACACGTTGTTAGAATAGTCCGGCACGCACAGACGCCGTTTCAAACCCCCATTTGTTGGTTTGAGCCGTTTGCAAAACGCTAAGCCCGCGGAGCTTATCCCGCTCTATGGCGGGGCTAAATTTATGGACATCACGAATTCCGGACGGACTTTATTTTACGGGCCCTCGTGTTAAATTTTTCAGATCCCGGTGGGCCACCGGGCGGTTCACCAGGTAGATACCCGTACCCACCAATACCAGCGCCAGGAGCAGGGCACGGGTAATCGGCTCGTTGAGCAGCAGACCGCCTGCCAGCACGCCGAAAAGCGGTGTGAGAAAGGTAAACGATGATAGACGCGAAGGGGGATAGTTCCGGATGAGCCAGAACCAGGCGAGATACGTAATGAACGCAACCCAAACCGTTTGGTACACGAGGCTCCCGACGATCAAGGGCGTCAACCGGACAATGCCGGCCTCACCTTTTGCCAGAGACCCCAGGGGCAGGACCACCGCGGAGACGGAAAGTTGATAAATCAAGGTTTTGCTCGGCTTGATTTTGCCCAGGGGGCTTGCCTTGATCAGAACCGTCGTAGCCCCCCACAAGATCGCCGCCACCGCCAGCATGCTGTCGCCGATCAGCATTCGGTGGGTATGATACGTCAGTGACTCGCTGAACGCGACGACGATACCAACGAATGCACAGCACAGACCGGCCACTTGAATCATCCGCAGCTGTTCCCCGGGAATAAAGAGCTGTGCCCCCAGCGCCACGACGAACGGCGACATATAAAGGAAAATGACGGCCCGGGACGCGTTGGTATATTCGAGGCCCCAGTAGATCAGTACGAACTCTCCGGCAAAGAGAAGGCCCGCAGCAATTCCCCACCACAAGGTGCCGTCTCTCTCCAACATCGGTTCCCGGCGAACCATCATCCAGATCCAAATCAGGATCATGGCGCCCATGGACCGGATGCTGGATTGCAGAAGCGGCGAAACGCCGTGGTTGGCAACTTTGATCGCCACCTGTTGCAGCCCCCAGCTCGCACACAGTATAAGGAGGATCCCCATTGCGGTAAGGTCTAACATCTGATTCTCGTGTGTCAATTGATCGGTCTCCTGGGACCATTGTTTCGCGATTCTATACGCAGTGAGGGTGCGGAACTTAAGCAAATATTTTGAATACGCGCATTTTGGGTCTGGGTCAGGTGCGCCCTTGGGATAAAATTTTCATATATTCCCTTTGCACCGTCTCTTTTCCAAATTCTCTCTCCAGGCGGCGAACGATAAAATGCCCCCGGGCTGCGTCCTGAAAGTGGTCTACGAAGAGGAGATTGATGGTCGCTCCGCCGAGTGCACCGATAACCGGCACTGCTTGGGCGGCCATCTTTTCAGAAACCACTGCGCCGAAGCGAGATGTAAGCTGTGTGATGAGCCGTGCAATGGGCGGTGCACTCTTCTCCGTTAAACCTTTGGTGGCGATATGTTTTGCTGCATCGCTCACCGCCTTTGCCAGGGCGGCACGCACCGCGAAGTATCCGGTCTCTGTCATATCGTCGGCATCCGATCTCCCGCCCAAAGCGAAAACTTCGAGGCAGGCCAATCTCGCTTGAAGCGTTGCGATGTCCTCCCCTTCACTCCTCGCGATGTCGGCAATCGACCGAAGAATGATGGACGTCGACACGGGAAGTTCCACCGCGAGGGCCGGCAATCCAAAGGCGCCGCCGATGGCACCGCTTAAACCGCTTGCAATCTTGTGGGTCAACGTCGATGCGGGGCCTTGGAACCCCTCACCCATGGTGCGAACGGCGAGAACCAGCAGTTTGTTCAGCGTCGCCTGTACGGCATCCTGAATTTTTCCGGATGCTGTGGCGGGCAGCGAATCCATGACTTTTTCAACAGGCTGCCCGATGGTGTCGATAATTCTGGAAATGAAACTCGGGTTTTCAAGGAGTTCCACTGCACGCCTAAGGTCTTGGCGGTCTTTTCCTTGGATGGGCATGAAACAATTTCTCCGGATTATTTTTAGAGACAACGGGTCCAAAGAGACTCGTGAATGAATGAATCTTTAACCGATTACCACCAGCCCGCAAACCGTTCCCGTCGATATTGTATTCTCGTCGCCCGCCCGGGTGGTCCAGTTCAGGGTCCAACCCGCCGCTTTCATCAGTTTAGACACGTTGATCCCGAAACCGGACATGGACGGCCGGGCGAGTCGAAAATTTCGGCATTGTCCGCCTTTTGCAAGAACCCGGCAAAGGGGGTGATTATAACAAAAAATTTGTTTGCAGGAACCGCCGGCAAAAGCTTTTGAATTGGGGTATCCCCTATCGATGGCCGCCTGTTCGATAGCGGCGGCGACTTCATGAAGCAGCCTGAATATGTCGCGTCGTTCATTGGAGAGAAGGATTTCCGATGGGACATCGATTTTAAAGACGACCACATGCTCAACTGTTTTCAGCAGTTCCCGAAATCCGGACGGTCCCGAAACATTCGGCGGACAACCGGCCGACAACCCGTAGTTCTCACATTGAGGTTCTCGACACAGGTTTGCCAACGCGTCCTCCACCGAAATGTCCGTAATGGAGACGGCCGTGGCATCGCTGGCACCGAATCTGCGAGCCGATTCCACCAATTCCCTGAGCACCCCATCACTCGTTTGTTTGATTGCATTCATTTCCACGACGTTTTCCCCAAGATCCTTCTCAAACATCTAATTTTTTATTTCAGCTGATTTTGATCGTTTGGGGTCGAAACTCGCGTTAAAAATTTAACCAGATTTCGATGGCCCCTTTTCGGGCGTTGGGATATTTTCGACTCAAATTTTTGATTTTGATATTTGTATTTTTAAGGTTGATCAACGGGGCGATGAACTGTGTCAAATGATTTTTTAACAGGAGTGCCCCTGCTTTGTCTTCTTTGTGAAAGTAGCGAACATCACTATTTGGATAATCGACCCTTTCAATCCCAAGCACCCCGAAGCCGCTATTTTTAAGTGAATCCGCCAGCGCTTCCATGAGTTCTTTTTTCTCTTGGCTGGAATAATGGAGATAAATGGTGTACTTACCCCGTTGCATTCCATCCTCGGCTCCGTTTAATTCGGCTTTTTTTTCATAGGGCGGTACTGTCGGCATGTCTTCGATTTGCTTTTCTTCATTCAACAGGTATCCCGCCGACACGAGTCGGGCACCCGTCGGCGCTTTTTGTTTCAACTCGAATACCGTTTTACGGGCTTTTTCCGTGTCCCGGACAACCCGGCCAATATTTTTATTCGAGTCGACCATCGATGGCGTGTCCGTTGACGTTGATTGTGTGTCGCCGTATTTCTCCGTATCCCGGGCGTGTCTGCCAGATCTTAGAGGATAATACAGAAGGCCGAGAACCATCAACGTCACCAAGGCAAAGGCGATATATTGAAACCTTCTCCGTAAAGAATTTATTGGGGTTTTTTTTGCGGCACCATGGTTTAGGGTCTCTATATTTTCCTGGGTTTTTCTGTCATCGATTTCTTCGTTCCACAAGGGGTGTTTGTCGACACATTCTTTTATAATCTTTCCATCTATTGTTTTTACGCCTTTATGGTATCCGGCCCATAATGCATGATCGCAAACCATGTTGACCAAACTCGGACACCCTTTGGCAACCGCGTAAATTTCAACGATTGCACTTCCGGTGAAAATACTTTTTACACTGCCTGCCACATGGAGGCGATGAAAAATATATTCACATATTTCTGCGCCCTTCAAAGGCTTAAGGGGGTAGCTGAAGGTGATTCTCTGTTTTAAATCCCGATTCTTTTTCTTGGAAATAAGATCGACAAATGCATCCTGACCCACAAAGACCATATTGAGAAGTTTTTTATTCCGCCGCTCGATATTCGAAAGGCGCCGTATCTGGTTGAGAAGCGTTTGATCGAGCCTGTGCGCTTCGTCGATGATCAGTACGACGTTTTTATTTTCCGCGTCGCAATCGTTCAAAAAACGACGGAACGGTGCCAATAAATCCCCCTTGTCGCCGGACTTCATATGGATATTGAATTCATGGGCAACAAAGTTGAGAAAGTCTCGGGGTTCCATCTTCGGGTTGGTGATGTTGGCCGTAACGGTGTTTTTGTCAAAGCACTTCAGCAATGCATTGACGAGGGTGGTTTTTCCCGTTCCGACGTCGCCGGTAACAAGAAGGAAGCCCTCGTTGTCTACGGCGGCATATTTCAAAACCGTAAGGATGTCCTTGTGACGCTCGCCAAACCAGATAAACTTTGGATCCATGTTCATCTGAAAAGGCAGCTCTTTTAAACTGTAGTGTGCACGGTACATTCTTTTCGCCTGTGTGAACCCCTCTGCATCGGCCCCGACAATCAGAGATAACGGGCCATTTTCATCATGATCTCATGTTTCTGAATGGCCCCGGGCATGGTTTCCGTTAACCGGCCGTTATCAAAAACAAGGAGCTGCGGAACACTGAGAATATTGTATTTTGAAGAGAGCGTCGGGCTGGAATCCACGTTTAATTTGCCCACCCTGATTTTCCCCTTTGCATCTTTTGCAAAATCATCGATAACCGGCATGGCGGCCTTGCATGAGGGACACCAGGGTGCCCAGGCAAAGACGAGGGCCGGCAGAGGAGATTTGAGCACACGACGGTCAAAATCGCTCTCCGAAAGCATCAGGGGCTGAGGCACGAACAGTTCTTCGGTTTCGAGCATCGCCCCACATTTTCCGCATTTGGCACCGGCATCGATCTTCCCCGCTGGAATTCTGTTTCGGGTCCCGCACGCCATACACCGAAAAAGAAACGGTTCACCGCCGACGGCACCGGCCGAATTTATCTCCAGGGGATTCCCGCACTTGCCGCACTTGCCGGTACCTTTCATCTTTTCACGGGATATTCGGTTCTTTGCGCCGCATTTCGAGCATCGGACCAGATCTCCTTGGTTCGCGTTCATCCTTTTATCTCTCCGGGTTCGTTTTCGATCAATTAGGATGCTATGTTCCTGAGTATCTCCGTCAACAATATCTTTCCGGCTTCCACCGAAGTTAGATCATAGACCCCTGCCACAAATGCCCCTGCCTGTTTCACGATGATGGTTTTGTGATAGGGTTCCTCTGAAACAAAACTGTGCGTGCCGAATCCTTCAAGGGGCAGACATTTTTTCTCTGACTTTTCCAGAAAAGACCGGTGGTGGTCAACGGCCATGACAGCCGCCCTCTCTGACGGCAAAAAGGCAACGAATGCCGTGACTTTTTTACCATCAACTCCATATTCGCACACCATCCCCCTGTCCAGAAATGCATGGCCGAGGATTCCCCCCCGTATATAGCGCTCCGAACCGGCAATTCTTGATTTCTCAGGAAAATAGGAGAGTTCGTGGGGCAAGGCATCATCCCCCGGCAAATGGGCTGCAACTCTTTCGGCCATATCTTTCACCAGGCGCTTTTCTTTTTTGCCGATGATGTAGGCTTGGATTTCCACATAATATCTATCTTTATGAAAAGCCACGTAGTCGTCGGAGCCAAACGACCCGGTGCCGATGTTCAAAGAAGGCGCCTGGCTGTCTCTCCTGGGTTGGAATACGCCAAAGGCATTCAACGTGTCTCCCATGTCGTAGATATCCACCGTCACCGAATCCATGCCGCCGGAGACAGGAGAATAGTTTGCCCCTGCCAGCCCGACAAATCCGTAGGCAATAAAAAAGTCTGCGCCGCCGTTGATATATTCATAAAGATTTTCGGGGAGATATTGATACGACTGACCTTCCGGCTTCCATCCCGGCACCGGCAGCCTGGCGGTGAGAATGGCTTCGAGGCTCGATTCAGACGCACCGGCCCCACAGGTCCCAATCAGAATCCACAGAACAACGAAAAGTTTGATAGCGCGGCCCAAGCCGGCATCCGGACCCATGGGCCGGCGTTTAAATAAACGTCGTGTGAGCATAGCGCATTCGTTCCGAAATTTTTATCCCGTTAACGCACCGGCAGACCGGGTTGGAACAGCCCATACACGCAAGGGCATTCTCGGCAGAGGACAGTTCCCTGTAAGTCTTCCGAGCCAGTTCGAAGTCCTGGTAGCCCTCCCAGTACATTAGAGAACGGTGAATCGTGTGAATGTCAACGGCATTTTTACATGACGACGTACAGGCGCCGCACCTTAAGCAATAGCGGTCTTTGATCCCATCGTAATAAACGGCAAGTGTCTTCCGATGACCCCACCCCATTTTCATTCCGATAACCCCGGAGTTTTCTCCAAGCTGCTGCCTGTTCACCATACCGGGGATGGCACAGTCCACAAATTCCCGGTCCAGAACCCATCTCAGGGCGGCCTGATGGGGACTGAGGGATTCACGGGACCCCTGTTCATATCCACCGGCCTGGGTCTTCATGGCAACAATACCCACGTTTTTATTGCGTGCACGCTTCAAAGCATCCATGTGCGCCTTTGGACTCTTATAATTAAGGGTTGCCAGAAACACATCATAGACGTCGGTCTTTAAGGCCTGATCCACAGTGTCCACATACGTCTTGCCTCCGGAATGGAAAGAAATGCCGACAAAGCGTGCCTTTCCGGTTTTTTTCATTTTTTGACAAAAGCTCAGCATTTCATCTTGCACCGGCCAGTCCGGGTCGTTAATGTTGTGGAGGAAAAGGACATCCACGTAGTCGGTCTGAAGTCTCTTTAGGCTTATTTCCATTTTGGCTTCCAGGGATTTTTGATCGTTTAAACGTTTCACCCCCAAACGCTTATGGTACGGCGGGATTTTAGTGGCAATAAAGACCTTTTCTCTGCCATACTGCTTGAGCACATCCCCGAGCATCTTTTCATTGTTGCCCCTCTGGTAACCATGGGCCGTATCAAAATAGTTTATTCCCATGTCCAGAGCCTCGAACAAAACAGCAGGCTCTGCAAGCCGCATGACGCCGAAGCTGAGGGCCGACACCTTCAGCCCGGTTCTGCCCAAAGTCCGGTACTCCATGTCCATCTTATCTTTGGAGGCAACCTTTTTGTGGGGGTTCCCCAGGGCATGACGGACAGTGAGCGTATTGAGATACAGGCTGCTGCAGGTACCTGCAGCGGTAAGATTTCTTAGGAATCTTCGGCGTGTTAATTTTTTTCCGGTCATTTTACCTCCAACGGGTCAAGCCCAATGAAGCTCTCCCACACCCCCTAGAAACGGGTTTTTCACATATGCCCAAAAGCCGACGAGGTATTAAAAAAAATCAAATATCGACCCACATATCGGCTTCACTGCCGCAATGGGTGCAGGTCCCCGAACCTTTGACCCGCTGCTTCGCTGCCTTGGGCTTTTCCGGCGCATTTGACGGGGTTTCTTCCGTGTGTTCGTGAATATCTTCCAGGGTGCAGGTAATCACCATTTCAGATTCATTCCCGCAATCTTTACAAGTACATGTCTGCTTTACTTTTTTGACCGTATTGCTCATTTTAAACTCCTTTCATTGATGGTCAAATCATTTTTGCACAGCAAGCTGTCTTTGGAATCGTCTGGATTATCGAGATGTTTCCTATGTTTTTTTTATTCCAATAAACCCTGCGGTCATCAAGACGATACCCAAAATATATGTGTACTTTGCATTATCAACAAAATAATGCCCGACGACAAAAAGGACAACACCGATCAATCCTATGATACAAAACAAATTTCTCATTTTATTTCCAAATCCGCTTCCCGATAAATAAAACACGGCCAAACGCAGGGGGTGCCAAATCCAAGTTATTAGATATGGAAATATCCCTAAAGCTTTATGAAGCGATCTGATTAAATTTATTCACTAAAACGGAAAAATGTCAATAGGCGTCTATCCCAAAGCCGACATGGCATCCTGTCGCTGCCGGTAAATGAAGATTGGCTTTGAAACACGTCCATGGTTTTCAATCGGATCGGAAAACGAAAATTTTGATTTTTATTTTTGCCAAAAACCGGGTGCTCTGCACCCGGTATTCAATCCACCGGATGGGCGGTCAAAAACATTGCCTTGGAAAGGGCATCAAAAAATTGCTGGTAGGGCTCCGGGTTCTCCACCGCCGTGATATTGTATTGGGCGTTGGCCCGGACCAGCAGCTGTGTGTCGCCCCGGGGCCGGACCGACACCGTCATGCGAAGGATGTATTGATTCAATTTGGTGCCGCTGACGGCGCCGAGGACAGGGTCGGCCTTGTCGACGATAAATCCAAGGTCCTGAAGGGTGGCGATCACTGTGCGTAGCATTTTATCGGTGTCCGTTGCATCGAAAACACGGGTCTGGATCGCCCGGAGTTTGACCAGGGATTCCTTGGTCGCCAATATTTGACGGGTAGAAGGCGCACAGGACGCCAAGAAAACCAGCGCAAATAGAAGTGCTGTCGTGAACCGTTGTTTTCTTTTCATATCTCGTGAGCCTCCAGAAATAGTGATTGGGCAAGTTTATCAAAGAACGTTTGATAAATTTTTGCCTCGTTAATCCCTTCCCGCCGGGTAATCTGTCCCTGGGTGTTGCTGACAATTCTTTGAAAGGTAATCCTTACCGCTGTCCGGCACTTGGATTTGTCCGTATCATCGATATGAATCGGGCGGGTAACCAAGGATGCCCGAATCAACTGCTCTTTGTCGATTGGCATTACTGCCCCGGTCAGAACGGCAACGATGACAGCACCAACCACCTGACTTGGGGTTGTGGCGTCACGTTGTTTGGAAGCGACGATGACACCCAGCTCCGTCTCGCTTTCGTTGATGTTAAATCCCAGATCCTGCAACACGGCAGCCGAAGCGGACAGCAATGTTTTTTCATCCGTGTGGAAACGTCGCGTTTGAAGCTGCCGATCTTCCAGGCTCTCTTTGGACAATTGGAGTGCCTCCTCGGGAATTGTTTGGGCACAACCGGCAAAAAGAAGCCAAAAGACGCCAATACCGATCCACAAGCGGAAGACTGTATTTTTTTTCACAGAATTCACCATGGTTAAAAACTCGATTGACGATAGGCAAAATCCCGGACCGTGGAGTGTTCGTCAAATTTTATAATGACGGTCAACGTCCGCTGTGATGTTGAAGACGCCCCGGAATGCCTGGAAAAACCGGACCCGATGCCGCCGCCCAAAGCCCCGCTTCCCCCTGCATCGCCCCCAAGGATCAGAGCGGAGACACCGCCTGAGCTGGCGGAATACGCTCGATCGGTGGCGATCTTGTCATAAACCCAGACTTCACGCCGCTTTTCATCGGTGGTCACCATGTTGGGTGAACCCAACACCTCCACCACTTCCGCACTGCTCATGCCCACACGAATCTCCCGCTGAACGTTGCCGACGGAAATACGATCTGCATCGGCATTGGCAACGTCTTGCCGGTGTCGGGTGGCCGGAATGCAGCCCCCAAAGAAAATTGGAATCAAAACCAGCACCAAATACAAACGAATGGTTCTCATAATATCCTCCTATCCTCTGTTCAGGTTTTTTCCGAAGATGCCAATCCTGTCGCACAGGAATTTTTTACACCCAAGCAGCGAGAGATATCCGTACGCCAATGGCCGAAGCTCTTGATTTCCTTGGACGTCCACCGGCCCTTGTTTCCGGCTCCAAGCATCCGGTCATGTAAACGTCGAGCCTGCAGACAGAATGCTTCCAGTTTTGCGTTGATGATCTGGGGGAACGGCGATCCGTCGCTTTCGATGGCCAGAAAAGGCAGATCGTCCACATGGGCCAGGGTTATACGGAGCCGTTGATTGCCGGGGTCTGTTGCAAGCTTTCCGTTACGATTCATGGCCTCGTTCAGGATGGCTTCTGACAGGCGATTGGGCATACACCCAAAAGGACCGATGGCGATGGCCCCGCAGGTGTGCGACACGATCTCGGTCAATGAACTTCCCACCGTAAGAATGGCTTCGCCGGTCAGATTTGAAGATACATAGGGCGCTCCGTTGTTGATGATGGATTGGATATTCAGCGGCTCTCCGTTCACCAGACCGGTGTCGGCCAGTTTCGATTGGATACGTTTTTGGTATCGGGCCATGGTGTGCTTCTTCAGCAAGAATGCCAGTTTTTCTCTTTTTGACATGGTATAATTTACGAGCCCTTTATCCACCAGATAGTCGGAATAGAGTATCCACTCGGCAACCGGCGAACATCGGGTGGCAAAGCCTTTTTCTGCAAGTCGTTCGGTCAAATACTGGCGGGACAGGGCATCTCTCCGGACGAATATCTCTCCAACCAGTGAGATGACGGGCACCGCTTCGGGGGGTCGCTTCATGGGGATCCGCCGGATGCGTCGGGCTGTCTTTTCGAGTTGTGTTTCAAGCCGGGAGAAATCCCCGATTTCGAGTGCGCCAAGGATCGAGGTCCACGTATCCTCGAATATTTCGATCCCCGCTTCCACATCCAGGGCATTGGCCAGGATCATGGATCGGATGTCCTCCATGATGTCGGATACAACAATGCCCCACCACAGTTTCACCTGAAAATCGTTTCCCATGCCGCCATAGGAATTCTCGGATGTCAGGGAAAAAATTGCCACGTTGGGTATTTCTTTTTTTCGAATCAGATCTTCCATGAAGATCCGGTACTGGCCGAATCGGCACGGGCCCGAGCTGGTGGGCATGAAATAGATCAACACCGTGTCCGATTGTTTTTGGTTTCCAAGGTGACTGAGCAGGGTTCCCGTGGTGAGGATCAACGGCAGGCACTCCTTGCACAATGTGTTTGCCCGCCCCAGTTTCAGCACCCCTTTGTCGGACGGTGGATGGGCAATGGCGTCGATGCCGGATCCGCGAAATACTGCGGCCAGGGATTCCGTGGCCAGCCGGCCCATGGACGGAAGCAGGAGTTTCACCCGGGAATCGGTCAGGGGCAGCACCTCCCCCGAGCCGGTGATCACCGTTGGAATGCCCTTGTCCAGGGTGGTCCGGGCAGGAATAAACGTCCGCTCTGGTTTGGAAACCCGTTTTTCCGCAAACAGCTTCCGATACGCGGATACGATGTCCAGAAACGCCTCGATCCGGGTTTCCAAACCCGCATCGGCGGTGTGGTTGTCCAGTTCCAAGGTCAAAGAGGGCTTACGCCCCATGATATCCCTGAAATACCCGATAATAAACGAATCCGGACCGCAGGAAAAGTTGGTGATAAACGTCCCGAACAGCTGGGGATGCTGTTCCACGAACCGGGCTGCCTGGAGAATCCGCTGACCCATGCCCCAGTACATATGCCGTTTGCTTTTCCCGGTATCGGACAGGAAAAAATCAAAGGGGATCACCCGAACACCCCTCGATGCCAGCTTGTGGGGAATCCCCATGTGGGCTTCTTCCACAAACCCGTTGTAGGATCGACCGAAAATCACCACGGCGGTCTGGTCCGGATCGGATTCCAGTTCTTCTAAAATCTTCTTCCCCATGGCCCGCATCTTTCCCACGCAGGCGGTCTGACGATCCAGGGCAATTTCAAAGGCCGCCAACGCTGTTTTGCGTTTCAGACCCATCTGAACGGCGGTGTCCACCAGGGGCTCCCGGGCCGCCGACAGTCCGCGGGTCAGGTTGAGAAGCGGGGTCAGCACCCGGGTTCCTCGAGCTTGGAGCTTGTGGAGTTTTTCACGAAAGGTGGCCTGAAGATAGAACGTCTCTCCCTGGACAAACGGACACACCTGGGAGCTGGAGTTTTCGTCCAAAACCGGCACCGCCTTGAAATGGGGCAAAAAAAGGTACTCCGGAGGGGGGTCCATTTCAAGAAGGGAATGAAAATATCCGTGGGCCAGTTCCCCTGGATAGCAAAACGCGGCGTTTCGCTGGTCAATCCCTTCCCGGCTGCAGGCATCGGACACCACCGGTTCCAATCCCAGTTCTCTAAAGAACGTCGAATAGAGCGGATAATAGGTGTTCACCAGAAAGCTCCGGTTGATGCCGATCCGCTGTCTGGAGTTCTTTTTGCTTGCATCCGACGATGTTCCGGTATCTATTCGGGCACCGTACCGTTCGAAGATCAGCTGCTGCCGCACCCGGACCAGGTCCAGCTTTTCAACGTCGTAGCGGAGGTTCTGCCGCAGGTTGAAGTATCGGTTGCAGGCGCCCCCGAAGGGGTATCGACCCCCCTCCAGCTCGATCATGGCGATCTCGCACCGGCGGTCGCACTTTTCGGCACCCCCTTTGCACACAAAGGGCTTCCCGTAGCCTACCTCCCGACGGGCCAGCGTTGCCAGGTCAAACCGCTTTTTTTTCAACAATCCCTTTTCGATTCTCTGTTTGACTTCCAACGCCACCCCATAGGCCCCCATGAGCCCCGGCTCCGGTGGAACGATGATCGGTTTGCCCACAAGGGAGGCCATGGCAAGGGGAATCGCCCGGTTGTAGCAGACCCCCCCCTGCATGAACACCTTGTCCCCCACCGGCCGGTTCCCCTTCACACGGTTCGAATAGTTCATGCAGATGGAATAGACCAGACCGGCCACGATATCCGCGTGTTCAATCCCTTCGTGAATGGCGTTCTTGATGTCAGAGGTGATAAATGCGGCACACTGGTCGTTGAAGTTGGGGGGATGGTTCCCCGTAAGGGCCACATCCGCAATCTCCGTCATGGCCAGACCCAGGGTTTCATGGGCCGATTCCTCCAAAAACGACCCGGTGCCCGCCGAACAGGCTTCGTTCATGGCATAGTCCGATGCCACACCGTTGGTGATATGGGTGTATTTGGCGTCCTGTCCCCCGATCTCGAAGATGGTGTCCACCCCGGGATCGAAAAACACCGCCGCCACCGCATGGGCGATGATCTCGTTGATAACGCTGTCCGTGAGGGCGTGCAGACCGGCGATCTGCCGGCCGGAACCGCAAACCCCCAAACCGTCTAGGGTTATTTCACACGGGTCGACCGTCTGTTCGACCTGGTCCAGAAGGGCCCGGTAACACTCTCGGGAAGCCCCCACCGGATCCCCGCTGGTGAGCAGATAAACACTCGCCAGCATGGCGTTGTCCGATGTTCGAACCAGCACCGCCTTGGTGGTGGTGGACCCCACGTCCAGACCCAGAATACAGGTGTCACCTGAACAAATCTTACCCTTTTCCAGGGTCTTGAACGTCACCATGTCTTTGAAATCTTTTAGGGGCGGGAGCCGGTCAAACGACCCGGCTTTGCGCTTCAACAAATCGGACATCCCGGAAAACTGGGCGGTATCGTTCTCCAGCCCCCAGAGCGCGGCACCCAATGCTTCAAAATAGGCCGCCTCCGGCGGAACGATCAGACCGGGAATCTCTTGGCGCAAATATTCCACCATCATCCGGTTCCGGGCCGCCCCCCCGGTGATCATGATGTTCTTTCGTTCAACCTTTTTCAAAAGCTCCAGGATCTTGCCGGCCATCATCTTGCACAGACCCGCCGTGACCTTTGATTTGGGAATCCCTTTGTTGGTGGCGTGGGTACAGTCGGATTTGCAAAATACCGAACAGCGGCCGGAAACATGATGCGGCGCGGTGGTGGCGGCCCACCGGGCCGCCTCTTCCAAAGACACGTCCATTCTCCGCAGCTGTTGAAGGAAAAATTCCCCGGTGCCCGACGCGCACTTGTTCCCCGTCAATACATTGGAGATCTGCCCCAATCGGTCGAGCACGTACACCATAAAGGTTTCACCTCCGGCGGAAACAACCGCCGGGCACGAAACCCCCGAAGGCTTCACGAATCGATAGGCATATTCCACGGCTTCGGGTTCGGGAATGGACGTGAGATTGACAAACCCCCGGAACTTCCGGCCCGTGGCCACAATCCGGTCGAACGCCTTCAGGTCGAAACCGTTGACGGCGGACAGCAGGACCCGCTTGGGATCGCCTTCGTGGGGATGGCGTGAATATTTTACCACCCGAGGGGAACGCTTCACCGTGGTGGGATTCCCTGTATCCTTGACCGGTTCGCAATCCAGATGAACCAGGGATATGGTGGAGGCCCCAAGACACAGACCCAGTACGTTGATCTTTCTATCCCCCCTGTTTTTCGGAACAATCCTGCCGGTTGTCATCGACTTTTGAGCACTGGAACGATCAGTTTTCGGATTCATCGGTTTTTCTCCTCACAATTTTCCATGAAAGATGTCCGCGATCTTGCTTTTCTTTGTTTCGTGCGATGTTCATATTGCCCGGACAATGTTGGCTGTTTTATTGTTTTATAGAGCAAGCCGCGTTCCAAATGTGATGCTGCCCTTCAAATACCAGCAGGGTCGCCGCTTTTTACACCTGAAAGATCCCGGCATGCGCTGCATATACTCAAGTGTTATCAACATGATATTCCGGTTGCAGGAGAAGGTTCTCCGGCGTCGATAAATTTTAAACCTTTTTTTCAAAGGGGCTGATATGAGACGAAAGGGAGTTTGCACAAGGGTGCAACAATTTTTGACACGATTTTTGATTTTATGACGGGATGCCGTTAAATCGGCATGTTGAAGGATGGCAAGATATGTTTACGAAGCAAAAAAATTTGCACCGTTCCAACGAACGGTAAATTTTGAAACCCCTTGGCGTCCTCGAACACAAATCCCTGGGGGTTTACCCTAATGTTTCAAAAGTCGAGGGTGCTGTAAATCCGAGGCGTAAAGGGTGAACTGTAGTATTTTACCGCAAACCCTTTACAACGAAGGAGTTGCGGCGTCATCGGCTTTCCCATTGGGTAAATAACATGGCTGTTTTCACTATTTTCATGATGTCACTTGGGGGCAATTCCTTCAAAGCAGATAAAACGTCTGGAAATGCTGATTATTATAGTCATTTAACTCATTTTGCCATGTTATTTATGTAACTTTAGGGTTTACTGTCTGATGAGTTTTAGACGCCGGTTCAATGCCTGGCGGGTGATTCCCAAGCTCAGGGCTGCAATGGACTGGTTGCCGTCTGCCCGTTTCATGGCTTCATCAATGAGGCGCTGTTCAGCCTGTTTGAGGGTCGGCAACTGCTCGGAAAAAGAGATTAAGGCCTTCTTTTCCTGCAGCATTTTTTCTGACGGTGTTTCAAATCCGGGATGCTTCTCATAGATGTGCGATTTGAAGCGATCCATGGAAATCTTGCCGGATTTATGACTGCTCACCGCGTTGAAAACCATGGATTCCAATTCTCTGATGTTTCCGGGAAAGTGATAGGTGGACAGCAGGATCGACAGTTCATCGGGGGGCGTCGGCTTTTTCTTCCTCAGTGTTTCAGACGCTTTTTCCAAAAAGTGCTCCACAAGAATGGGAACATCCTCCAAACGCTCACGAAGGGCTGGAATATGGATGTGATGGTCACAAAGTCTGTAGTAAAGGTCCTTGCGAAATTTGCCCGACGATTTAAGGCCGCCAAGGTCCTGATTCGTGGCAACCATGATTCGGGCATTGGAACCTTTAGCGACATCGGATCCAAGGGGAAAAAAATCGCCATCCTGTAAAAGCCGTAAAAGTTTTACCTGTGACGAAGGGCTCAGATCACCGATTTCATCCAGAAAAAGGGTTCCTCCGGACGCCTTTTCGATCAGGCCGCTCCGGACCTGATCCGCACCGGTATAGGCACCTTTTTTATGTCCAAAAAGGGTGTCTGCAAAAACATTGTCGTCCAAACCCGCCACATTTACCGGAATAAAATCGCCTTTGCGACGGCTCAGGGTATGCACGGCCTTGGCAACCAATTCTTTGCCGACACCGGTTTCCCCGGTGATCAGAACCGGCCGCGGACTGCTGGAAATCGCCTCGACGTATTGAAAAATAGACCGCATGCTTGCACTGTTTGTCACAATCTCCGAAAACGCCTGGGGATGCTCCAGCTTGTCGGACAGGACGTGGGTCTTCAACAGTCGGTTCTCCCTTTGCAATTCACGAAGTTCCACGGCCCGTCTCACGACGCCGATAAGGCGACGCTTTTCAACAGGCTTCACCATATAGTCGAACGCACCGTGTTTCATGCACGTGACGGCGGTGTCCACATCGTTGGCCCCGGTAATAACAATCACCAGAATTTCAGGAAAATCGGTGGTAATCAGCGGAAGCAGCGCTTCACCGGACACATGGGGCATTCTCAAATCGAGGAGCATGACTTCAATCTCCTGACGGGAAAGCATCGGCATTACATCGCGGCTGTCCTGGCAACGGATGAAATGATTCATACCAGCTGAACGGAGGGCAATTTCAAAACTGTCTAAAGCCTGTGCTTCATCATCTACCAACATGACCGGAAAATCAGGATACGTGGACATCGTCATTCTTCCACCCCCTTTAACCGTTTTATTTTCATAGCATTTCAGAAGGTTGCAACACTTTTATTCCAGTAAAAATTGAAGCTCCTTGAGACCCCGCTTAACGGGATCCCCAACAAGCTTTCAGGGCATGCATTTGCCCGATTGAATCCCCGAAATTCAACGGGACGAGCAATGCCAGTTCAATGGTTCTTGGGGCGCCTATTTTCAAAGCAATCGGATGTCACCTTTCTTTAACGGGCAAGAAAACTTCGGCCGTGGTTCCCTCCCCGACTTCCGAGATGAACATCAATCTGCCGTCGTGGGCTTCCACAATCCTTGAAGAGATCGACAAGCCCAATCCGACACCGCCCGAATTATGCTTGGTGGAAAAAAAGGGATCGGTAATTTGCGGCAAACTTTCTGGGGAAATCCCCACCCCTTGATCTTGTATTTTGATCCGAATAGCATCCTCCGTTTCATCCCAAGACGTGGAGACAAAAATACCTTTTTCAGAATCCGGAAGCGCCTGGCAAGCGTTTTGAATCAAATTGACAAAGACCTGCTCGAGCCGTTGAAAATGGCCTGTCAGCATGGGTAATTTCCTGCCGTATTCGACTGAAAAACGATGCGTAGACTTCTTTATCATATTGGAAATAAGGGAAATGGCAGACCGTAACACTTCATTGATGTTCACCGACTGTGTCATCTCTGAAATATCTTTCCGTACGAAATTCTTCAAGTCTTCAACGATCTGTGTGATTCGCTCAGACCCATCCAGTATTCCGGAGAACAACACCGGAATCTTTTCACGCATCTCGCTGTAATTCATCCCTCCGAGGATAAAATCGCCATTCTCCCGGTAGTATTCATCAAGGATCGGCATGGCACTTTCCCAGGCCTCCAATAGGGTGGGCGTATTGAGCCGAATGAAATTGTTGGGATTGTTCACTTCATGGGCCACCCCCGAAACAAGGGTCCCCAAGGCAACCATTTTACTGGCCTGGAAAAGCTGTTCCTGATGCAGCCTGACCTGCTCTTCAGCCTGCTTCCGGTAGGTAACGTCGTGTGTAATTCCCCGAAAACCGGTGGGCCGTCCGTCTGCGTCTTTTATCAGAGATACGGAAAGCTCCACAAATCGTTTGCTACCGTCTTTCGTGATGGCCTCCCAATCGTAGGTCTTGGAGGGTTCCCCTGTTTGGTAAACCTTGCTAAAGGTTTCAAAGACCCTCTTGGCGGTCTCCTCGCTCATGAACTGCCGATTGTTCATCCCCATCAATTCATCTCTGGAATACCCAAGCACCTTGCTCAGAGGTTCATTGAAGAACGTGAGGTTTCCTTCCAGGTCCACCTCGTAATATATGTCGGCCATGCCATGGAGAATCGCTCTATATTTTTCCTCGCTTGCCCGCAAATCTGCTTGGACCTGTACGCGATCGATGATTTCTCCCCTGTATGCCCGATACGTATCCTTCAACTCCTTGTATTGTGTCTCTGCAATTTCAAAGGCCTTGGTCAATCGAAAGGAAAGAAGAAGCGCCTGGGAAAAGATAAAGATAAACATCCCAAACGGTGCAAAATATCCGGTCTGTATGATCATTTCAACGTACATCATGTCGTTTATGGCGGATAACCCTAGCACGATAAATCCCAGGAGAAAGACAAACGCACCGGTTCTCTTTCGGATGGCGGCAAGGATGAGCACATAGAGCCCGTACATAATGGTGATGATGGTGATGATCTGGTAGGTCTGAAGCGTATAGGAAAAAATCCTTGCGGGGGTAAAAATTACGCTGCACGAAAAAGCAATCCCGATGGGAACGATCAAGTTCAGAATTCGCTTTGAGATTTCCTGTGGGAACAGGGATTGTGCAAAGAGCACAAAGAAAGGAACTGACAGATAAAAAGAAAGATATTCAGTTTTAATAACGATTTCCCAGGGAATATTCGGGAAAAAATAAACGATATATCTCTCACCGGTGGTGAGAAGCCTCAACATGATCAGCAAGCAGAAAACACCAAAATATAGAAACGATCGATCCGTTTTTCTCAGTGCAAAAAGGCAAAGATGATACAACGCCATAATGAAAATACTGCCGAACAGAATCAGATCAAAGCAAAGCCACTCTTCCCTGATTTTTTGAATTTCCTTTTCCTCTCCCAAATGGATAACTTCCCAGGGTCCGCCCCGTCTGTGATGAAAATTGGAGACCTGGAAAATGACATCCATCTGATTTGTTTCAGGTTTAAATTCAACGACCTGGGGGAAATATCGGGGGTCGGTGGTTTCCCGATCAATGCCTGGAATCCCCACCGAACTGATTTTTCGATGGTTTAAAAAAAGGGTATATGCCGTACCCATGCTTAAAAATTTGAGGGCAAGGGGTTCTTTTTGTGGATTCAGAAGGATTTTCAAACGGTAGGTGGCATATCCGTCACCTTGAAGGGTCTGCCCGTTGACCTCGTAATCGTTCCAATACCCGGGCACTTGGATGAATCCGGTTTTTTGAGGCAGGATCGGTTTGGAAAAATCCGACGGATTCACGAGTTGCTTCCAGTAGAATGCATATTCGCCGGAGAGTTCGACGGGCCCGTCCCGTTTAAAATCCCAATCGGTGAGATCGAGAACACCTTTTATGGCTTTCGGGGGAATTCTTTTTTGGATGTGATAATTGCAGGCCGCCAAAAAGAGCAAAAAAAGAAGGGTCAACGCCGAAAAATATTTGAGGACACTGGATCTCATAAGAAGAGCTTTGATTTAAGTGTCTAAAGCTTGAAGTGTCTAAAGCGCCCTGAAAATTAAGAATTGCGACACCCGTAAAACCTTTTTAGAAGCCATCTCAAAATAAAGATTTTGGTTCAAGATTAAGGCGGAGCCGAGTTTTAACCCGCAGGCATACTTTAAGTATGTCGAGGACTTAAAACAAGGTTCCAACGCCGAGATTGGGCCAAAAGATTATTTTGAGATAGCTTATAGTAAACTATCGCCAAAGTCAGCGGTTAAACAGATGTCTCGAAAATTCGTCAACTGAATGCAAATATGGCAAATTTCGTCGGACTTGAACAAGCGAAGCGATGGTATCATTAATATCATTGAAAGGGGCGCCTGTAAATCGTAAATTTATGGATGTGGCCCCGCTTTTTTGGGCCGGCTTGCCGAGGGTCCGGCAATTGCCAGGTTCACGACCCTTATCCGGAATATTCTGCTGCCCATATCGAACCACAACGGATTTTCCCTCGGGCGTAAAATCATCTGCTTGATTTTTTTAAAAACGGATGTATATTTAACCCTGACCAGCGAACCTCGAATGCATCCTGTCTTCGACTCAAGCTTCGATGTTTAAATGGTTTTTTTATTTGTTTTACCAGATAGTTATAATCAATCAGTTAAACTTAGGGTTAAAATATAATTTTAACCTTATCGCAAACCGTCAATCCAAAACTTATCAAAGAGTTTATAATATGGGAAATCAAATCAAAACAACCCTTTTACTTGCCGTTATGACCGCTTTCTTTCTGTGGATCGGCCAGCTTTTGGGCGGTCGACAGGGCTTGATTATCGCCCTGGTCTTTGCGGCGGGAATGAATTTTTTCAGTTACTGGTATTCCGACAAAATCGTTCTTCGCATGTACAAGGCCCGTGAAGCAACACCCGCCCAGTCCCCTGAAATCTATTCCATCGTAGAGAACCTTGCCCGGAACGCCGGTCTTCCCACACCCAAAGTTTACATTATTCCCCAGGCATCTCCCAATGCCTTTGCAACCGGCAGGAATCCGGAACATGCGGTTGTGGCGGTTACGGAAGGGCTCCTCGACATCATGAACCGGGAAGAACTCGCCGGCGTTCTGGCCCATGAACTGGCCCATGTCCAGAACCGGGACATCCTGATCGGTTCCATTGCCGCCACCATGGCCGGGGCCGTCATGATGCTGGCGAGTATGGCCCGATGGTCGGCGATTTTCGGCGGCATGGGAGACGATGATGAAGGCGTGGGGGGGTTGGGGTTGATGGTCATGTCGATTCTTGCGCCGATTGCAGCCGTGTTGATACAGACCGCCATATCCCGGTCCCGGGAATATATGGCCGATGCGTCGGGGGCCCGGTTTGCCGGAAACAATGAAGGTCTGGCCCGGGCACTGGAAAAGCTCGGCGCTTACTCGGCCAGACGTCCCATGAATGCCAATCCGTCCACCGCCCACATGTTTATCGTAAACCCCCTTTCCGGGAAAAAAATGATGCGCTTGTTCTCCACCCACCCGCCCCTGGAAGATCGAATTGCACGGCTCAGAGGCACCCCGCCACCGGACAGGACTTCAGGTCGCAGCGGCAGTATGGATCCGGATGAAGGCAAGGCCTTTTGGGACCGTCTGTCCGGATAAAACAAAAATTTTTCAATGGGCCCAAAATTTTTAGCCTTGATGAACGCTCAAAAATTTCCTAAAAGACATGCCGGAAAAAAACAAACCGTCGATAAAAAGGAAAAACCATGATCCATGTTGAAAACTTGACCAAATACTACAACGATTTCTGTGCTGTGGATCGCATCAGCGTCGACATCCATAACGGTGAAGTCCTCGGCCTGCTGGGCCCCAACGGCGCAGGTAAAACAACCACGTTGCGGATGCTCACCGGCTATTTTATGCCCACATCCGGAACCATTCGCGTCAAGGACTATTTCCTCGACGAAAATTTGCTGGAAATCAAAAAACTCATGGGATATCTGCCCGAGTCCGCCCCCCTGTATCACAATATGCTGGTCTTCGACTATCTCGACTACGTTGCCAAAATCCGGGGGCTGGACAAAGACCAAAGGGCTGTTAGGATTCGACAGCTTGTGGATCTGTGCGGACTGGGCGAAATTATGCACCGGAGCATCCATGAACTCTCCAAAGGGTTGAATCAGCGCGTGGGGCTGGCCCACGCCATGATGACCGACCCGGAAATCCTGATTTTAGATGAGCCCACATCCGGACTCGATCCCAATCAGATCGTCGAAATCCGGGAGATCATCCGAAAGATCGGCGAGGAGAAAACCGTCATTCTCTCCACCCACATTCTCAGCGAAGTCGAAGCCACCTGCGACCGGGTGGTGATCATCAACAACGGCAAGATCGTTGCGGACGACCATGTGAAAAACCTCAAGCAGACCGCAGGACAAAAACATTTTATCCATTTAGAACTATGCAACGCAGATTTTCAAGAAGTATGCCGTGGACTCAACGGTATCGAAGGCGTTGTAAACACGGAACAGATCGCTGACACTCCCGGGGGCTCGCTGAGGGTTCGCCTTGCCTGCGAATCTGCCGTGGACCTGAGAGAAACCATTTACCAAACCATAAAACAGACATCCTGGGTTCTTATCGGATTTCATCAGGAGACCAAAACCCTTGAAAACATATTCCGAGAACTCACCAAGGAGGACTGACATGCAGCAGGCTATCCGCATCTGCAACAAGGAATTAAAAGACTATTTTATATCCCCCATCGCCTATATCGTCATATCTATTTTCCTGCTGGTGACGGGGTGGTTCTTTTTTACGACATTTTTCTATTATAACCAGGCAGACCTGAGAAACTTTTTGGGTCTGCTCCCCATTACCTTCGCCTTCCTCATCCCGGCAGTGACCATGCGATTGTTTTCCGA
>JAQYVT010000042.1 GCA_030145345.1 Desulfobacterales bacterium | reverse complement strand
GGGTTCTTGCGCAACCAGGATTCATCTCTGCTTGAAGCAAAGATTGTCGAAACAGAGAAGGTCTTGAATGGTTTAATTCGAGCGTTGCGAGATGATTGATATACTTCAGCCTTCAGTCTTCAACCTAAATACCTGAGTAGTTACAATAAAATTTGGACCCTCTTCTCCAACTAAATTGGAGAAAAACCATAAATTTTAACATGGAAAGTGAATCAGAGAGTAACCGGCAATGAAAAAACATAAAATTAACAAGTCATACCAGGACATCAATAAAAAGATTAAGACCGGAGATGTTGTTGTTGTTACTGCCGAGGAGATCATCGATATCGTCCGGGAAGAAGGACCGGTTGAAGCGGCACGGCGGGTCGACGTTGTAACGACGGGAACCTTTGCGCCAATGTGTTCATCCGGCGCATTTATAAACTTCGGACATTCTGTCCCGAGATTAAAAGCATCCAAGGTCTGGTTGAATAATGTGTCCGCATATGCCGGCATTGCGGCGGTGGACTGCTATATCGGCGCCACTGAGCCGTGTGAGGATGATCCGTTAAACAAGGTTTATCCCGGGGAATTTAATTATGGCGGTGGCCATGTGATTCAGGACCTGGTTGCCGGAAAGTCCGTCTATTTAAAGGCCACCGCTTACGGAACAGACTGTTATCCGAATCGGATGGCGGAAAAAGAGATTTCATTGCGAACACTTCCGAGCGCCACGCTCTGCAATCCCAGAAACGGGTATCAAAACTACAACTGTGCCGTGAACTTAACCAATAAAACCGTCTATACGTACATGGGCACATTGAAACCCAGAGCCGCCAATGCAAATTTTTGCTCGGCCGGTCAACTCAGCCCACTTTTAAATGACCCTTTTTATAAAACCATCGGCCTTGGGACCCGAATTTTCCTTGGCGGGGCAACAGGATATGTGACTTGGTACGGCACACAGCACAACCCGTCGGTGGAAAGGACCAACAAAAGTGTTCCCAAAACACCTGCCGGTACCCTATGGGTTATGGGAGATCTCAAAAAAATGAGTCCCAAATGGCTAATGGGCGTCAGTATGCAGGGATACGGGTGTTCACTTGCCGTGGGACTGGGCATTCCGATTCCCATCCTCAACGAGGAGATCGTTCAGTACACTGCGGTTTCGGATGAAGAGCTGTTTACCCAGATCGTAGATTACGGGCATGATTATGCGCATGGTATTTCAAAAACCTACGGCCAGGTCAGCTACGCAGAATTGAAAAGCGGTTCTATTAAATTCAGGGGTGAGGAAATACCCACCGTGCCGATGTCCAGTATGGTGAGAGCACGTGAAATTGCTGAAATGCTGAAAAGATGGATTTCCAAAGGCAAATTTATGATCGGCGAGCCGCAGTTTACATTGCCGATGAAGTAATGCCCCCAGCGCTGCATCAACATCCGGACGGGAATTTAAAACAGATAAAATTATCGATTGAAGATCTAAAGATTTCCTGCACCTTCGAAAAAAAATAACGAAGAAAACCAGTCGGGGATCCATTGTTCAACCGTCAATTGTAAACAGTCAATTCCCAATGTCGAATATCATACGGACTTTTATCGCTGTCGAGATTCCTGAAAAAATAATTTCATCGATTGACAGGGTTCAAGAAAGTATAAAAAACTACGGGTTTAAAATCAAATGGGTGCGACCGGAGCGTATTCATCTTACCCTGAAATTTTTAGGGAACATCGAGGCGGCGGATACAGAAAACGTCGGCAGGGCCCTTTGCGAGGCAGCCGGGACGATTCCCCCCATGTCTCTACAGGCGAAAGGGATCGGCGTTTTTCCGGGTATAAGACGTCCCCGTGTGGTATGGGTGGGAATTACCGGCCAGCTCGAAACCCTTGGGCGGCTGCAGAAAACACTCGATGAAAATTTAGCGGCCATCGGTTTTCCCAAGGAGAAAAGGCCCTTTAAAGGACATCTGACCCTGGGCCGGATCCAGAAAAAAATCGACACGAAAAGGTTCATTGAAGCACTCGATACATTCAAAAAATTTGAGACTGAAACATTCACTGCCGACAGAGTGGTTCTGTACCAAAGCGAACTGAAAGCATCCGGAGCCGTCTACACGGAACTGGTGAGCGCTCGGTTGGCTTGACACGTCTACTTCATTCAATTCTTAGTAAAGAATCCGGGCCCAGAGGACCCGGCTTTGGCGCCACCCCAGAGGGGTGAAATTTACCGTATATGCCAGCCGGAATGATGGAATGCTGGAGTAGTGGGGAAAAGCATGGAGTGATGGAGGATTGGAGAATTGGGCCGAAAAATTTGTTTTCCCATTACACAACACTCCATTATTCCAATATTCCAGTTTGACCGATTAAGATGGCATAGCCGTTGTTTTCATCTGACTGTGGGGGCCAGGTTTTTCAAGGACTTAATACAACCATGTTAAGGTGATCAACCAGGAGGAGATAATGAGCATTTCACCGGACAAGGAGAAGGCGGTAGAGACCGCCATGGTTCAGATAGAACGACAGTTCGGCAAGGGGTCGATTATGAAGCTGGGGGGCAGCCCTATTCTCGACGTGCCGGTCATTTCCACCGGTTCCCTTGCCCTGGATAAAGCACTCGGTATCGGCGGGCTACCCAGGGGCAGAGTGGTGGAAATTTTTGGTCCGGAATCTTCCGGCAAAACGACACTTGCGCTTCATGCGGTTGCCGAGGCCCAAAAACAGGGCGGCATTGTCGCCTTTATTGATGCCGAGCATGCCTTGGACATCTCCTATGCCCGAAAACTCGGTGTCAATTGTGACGAACTCTTGGTCGCCCAGCCGGACACGGGAGAGCAGGCCCTCGAAATTGCGGATATGCTGGTCAGAAGCGGTGCACTGGATATCGTGGTGATCGATTCTGTGGCCGCACTGGTCCCAAGGGCGGAGATCGAAGGTGAAATGGGGGATTCCCACATGGGGCTTCAGGCCAGACTCATGTCACAGGCCATGCGAAAATTGACCGGCACCATCAACAAGACCATGACGGCCCTCATTTTCATCAACCAGATCCGAATGAAAATCGGCGTTGTATTCGGCAATCCCGAGACCACCACCGGCGGAAATGCGCTGAAGTTCTATTCTTCTGTGAGGCTCGATATCCGGCGTATCGGCGCAATCAAGGACGGGCAGGATATTGTGGGAAACCGAACCCGGGTGCGGGTTGTCAAAAACAAAATGGCACCCCCGTTCACCGAAGCGGAATTCGACATCCTCTATGGTGAGGGGATCTCACAGACCGGAGATGTTCTCGACACCGGTGTTATGACCGGTGTCATCGAAAAAAGCGGATCATGGTATTCGTTTGATGGAGAACGGGTCGGACAGGGGCGTCAAAATGCAAAGAAGTTCTTCAAAGACAATCCGGATATTTTCAATTCAGCATTGGCCAAAGTCAAAGAAACGATGGGCCTTTCTAAAAAGAAACCGGAAGACACCCAGGATGATTCATAAATTTATTTAATCTTGAAAAACCTGGTCCTCTGGACCCGGTCAGAGTTCTCCGGCTCAGCCTGGAGAAACGCTGCAAGAGTTTGAAGTGAACTAAAGTTAAAAAAGGTTGTGCCCGTTGGCCTGTTATGCCCGTTAGCCCGCAATCAAATACCGGACAACGGGCTAACCGGCTAACCAGATATGAGCACTTTAGATCACTTTAGGCACTTTTAACTTGTACGGCTTTAACTAAAAAACCCCTTCCAGGGGTAACCCAAAGCCGGGCCCTCTGGACCCGGATATTTACTTTCAAATGGAGCGAGTTATGACAGGCAACGAAGTCCGCAGGAAGTTTCTTGACTATTTTGAAAAATACAGCCACCAAATCGTAAGGAGCTCATCCCTTGTTCCTTCGGATGATCCTACGCTTTTATTCGTCAATGCAGGCATGGTGCAGTTTAAGCGCACCTTTCTCGGTGAAGAAAAGCGGAGCTATGTCAGAGCCGTAACTTCTCAGAAATGCGTGCGGGCAGGGGGTAAGCACAACGATCTGGAGAATGTCGGGTACACGGCGAGGCACCATACATTTTTCGAAATGCTGGGCAACTTTTCCTTTGGAGATTATTTCAAAGAAAAAGCCATAGATTTTGGGTGGGATCTTTTGACCAACGGATATGGACTGTCCGAAGATGAACTGTGGGTTTCCATTTATCTCGACGACGATGAGGCCCATGAACTCTGGCATAAAAACATCGGGGTCCCGGAAGACCGGATTCTACGTTTCGGTGAAGAGGACAACTTCTGGGCCATGGGAGACACCGGTCCTTGCGGTCCCTGCAGCGAACTGCATATTGACCGCGGTGAAAAATTCGGCTGCGGCAAACCGGATTGCACGGTGGGATGTGATTGTGACCGTTTTCTGGAGATATGGAATCTGGTTTTTATGCAGTATAACCGTGATGCTTCCGGAAAATTGACGCCGCTCCCAAAACCGAGCATCGACACCGGGCTGGGTCTCGAGCGGATGGTCGCCATCGTTCAGAATGTCCCCACAAACTACGATATCGATCTGATTCGTCCCATTATGAATAAAGTCGAGGATCTTTCGGAAAAGCGGATCGGAGAATCCCGGGCGTCGGATGTGGCCATGAAAGTGATTGCCGATCACAGCAGGGCCGCAGCCTTTTTGATCGGAGACGGGGTTCTGCCCGCCAATGAAGGACGGGGATATGTCCTGCGTCGAATTATGCGCAGAGCCATCCGATACGGGCGCAATATCGGTCTGGTCCGGCCATTTTTACATAAAACCGCAGCCAAGGTGTTCGATATCATGAAACCGGCCTATCCCGAACTTTCGGACGCTGCATCGTTTATCACCAATGTTATTGAAAACGAGGAGCTCCGATTTTCAGAAACACTCGACAACGGCCTTAAACTTCTCAACAACAGCCTTTCGGAATTAAAGGCAAAAGGTCTGACACAGGTGCCGGGCCAATTAATTTTCAAGCTTTATGATACGTATGGATTTCCGGTGGACATCGTCAGGGATGTCATCAGAGAGGAAGCCATGGAACTCGACCTGGAGGGTTTTGACCGGGCCATGGAAGCCCAGCGTGAAAGATCGAAATCCATTGCAACCTTTGCCACCATGGGCGATGCGTATAAAAACCTTTCGGCCCATGGAATCATGCCCGAATTTGTGGGGTATGATAAAATTTCGTGCGATTCAAAGGTTCTCGTTCTGGTAAAAGACGGTGAAGAAGTTCAGGAGGTAACCCAGGGCCAAGCCGTGGAGGTCGTTACCGAAGTTACGCCGTTTTACGGTGAATCCGGGGGACAGATGGGGGATACCGGACAGATCGTCGGTGATACGCTCAAGATGGAAATTTCCGACACGATCAAGGACCCCACGGGTATTATTATCCACAAAGGGAAAATAATTTCAGGAAACATCAAAAAAAGAGATACGGTAACCCTAACGGTTGATCGGTCCCAGCGCTATGCAACGGCGTGCAATCACACGGCGACGCATATACTCCATTTTGCCCTGAGAAAGGTTCTCGGAGATCATGTAAAACAGGCCGGATCAATGGTGGCGCCGGATAAACTCCGTTTCGATTTTACACATTTTTCCCAGCCGGATTCCGAGACCCTCGACCAGATTGAAACCCTTGTGAACCAGAGAATTCGAGAGAATATCCCCGTCCGGATTGCGGAGATGGATGCTGATGAAGCCTTTAAAACCGGGGCCACAGCGCTTTTTGAGGAAAAATATGGGGACCGGGTTCGCGTGGTGGCGCTGAACGATTTCAGCAAGGAACTCTGCGGCGGAACCCACACAGATCTTACCGGCAACATCGGTCTTTTCAAAATTATCGGAGAATCCAGCGTGGCATCCGGCATCCGGCGAATCGAGGCGTTGACCGGAGCCGCTGCGGTGGCGCATGTACAAAGGCACGCCAAACTCATGCACGACGCCGCAATATTGCTCAGAGAACACCCTGAAGCCGTTCCCCAGAGGATAGAGAAACTTTTGTCCGCTCAGAAGTCTTTAGAAAAAGAAGTGGAAAAATTGAAGGCCGGGATTGCCATGCAGTCCGCAGACTGGACCGAAAAAGAAGTTAAAACCATACATGGCGTAAAGGTCCTGGTTAAAAAGGTCTCGGTGGACAACCCGGCGGCAATGAGAGATCTGGCCGACCGATTCAAAGAAAAAATAAAATCCGGGATTGTCATCCTCGGCAGTTCAGATGGATCTAAAGCGCTGCTGATCGTTGTGGTCACCAAAGATTTGACCGACCGATACCATGCCGGAAAGATTGTAAATGGGATTGGATCCATTGTGGGCGGCGGCGGCGGCGGAAGGCCCGATATGGCCCAGGCCGGCGGAAGTAAGCCGGAAAAACTCGAGGCAGCCCTTGAAAAAGCGTATGAGGTGGTGGCGCAGTTCACATTGTAAGTGTTCACAGGGTGTGATTCCTCGTTTACTCCTGTGTCTACGTGTCTGGTCATTTCAATGACTTAGCAGCGGGGGCATTCCTGCCCCCTCCGCGTTCTCCCGCAAAAAGCATGCGGGAGCCGCGGTCTCCCCCACTGCTAAGTCATTGAAATGACGAAGCCACTCCGCCAATATCGTTACCCGAGGAATCACACCCTGTGAACACTTACTCCACATTTATTTAATACCCCACCCCCGTGATCGGGGCAGGGGAAGATTCCGTTTCTATTTTTCCATCCATAAATGGCCCATTTAGCCCGGATCTGTTTTCTCCGCGGGTTTCCGGCTGCGGCATACAAGGAGGTTGCCTTCCTGTCCCGCTTTGCGGGAACCGAAAACCCTTGTGCCTGCTCCGTTAAATGCTTGCCCAATGAAATGTTTACCCTGTGGAATGCGAGGCCTTATTCCTCTGGGGTAATGCCTATTTCAAAGGGGCGAAGCATATTTAACTGGGGCGGCCTTGATCCTAACAAAAATTGCGCGTTTATGAAAAGGAAACTCGCCGTGCCCATTTAACAATTGTGGATGGACACTAATTAAAAAATGATTTGCGCTGAAAGCGCTTTCCTCAATTTTAGGCACTTTAGGCATTTTAGCTCACTTTAGGCACTTGATCTATGTAAAAACAATCCCCTTCAAGGGGGAACCCAAAGCCTGGTCTCCTCTGGGCCAGGAATCTTTACTCCCACTAAATACCTTTCAGAACGTCAATCATACTAAAGGCGTTGCCCCGTGCGCCGTCTTCCACCTTTTTCGCCAGGAAAATCAGCGCATCGAGGGTTCCCTGGGCATAGACATCCCGGCCGTTGACGTTATGGGTAAATTCAAAACGAACCGTTTGGTCACCGGAGTCGAGGCGGTAGGTGTGCCATCCGTGTCCTCCCAGGTATGCTTCAGGTATTCCCCAAACGTTTTTCTGGACATTTGGATCCCGTTCTTTGGTGATATCCGCCTCGGAAAAAGACAGCCCCAGGCGATTAAAATACCCGACCATTGCCTTGGCGGTTCCACTGGTGTCCGCTTTTCCATCCTGATGGCTTTCTTTGATTTGGAGCGCGTACCCTTTGAAGAGATCCGGAAATGTTTGGGCGGCATATTCCATCATGGCCTGAAACCCGACAATCTGCTTGGCCATATTCGGTGCAATCACCGCAGCCGCCGAAGATGTGCGAACCGTTTCCTCGAGACTCCGGCGCTCGCCACCGGTTGTGCCCATCACAAAATGAAGTCCATGACGGCAGTAAAAATCGGCATTGCTGTTCACCGCCGATGGGTGGGTGTAGTCCACACTCAGAAAAGGAGCTTCCGTATCCTTGATGGCTAAAATGGCCTCCTCTCTGTCTTCCGGCTGAATCAGGCCGATGGAAACAGAATCGATGACGGTTTCGGTGTCGGTGATTTCAGGACCGGTCAGGGATTGGGGAATCAGTTCAAACCGGTCGTCCTCGAGCGCGTGTTTGACAACATTCGCAGCCATATTGCCGGGTAAGCCGTTTACCATTATTTTTATGCGGTTCATCTTATACCTCCTTCTTTTGGAATCTGAAAACAAAACTATTAAAATAAGTGAGGGGTCGGGGTGTTTTTTTAATTTAACCGCTCCATGAATAATCAGCAACGGTATCGTACAAACTCATGCATAAGGGCCCGTAACGAAAGCACAGTATATCAAAATTAAAATCAATAGGCGAGTTGGAAAACAATAGTTATTCTTTTTCGTCACGATTTCGTAAATGCGCTGTTCTTTCGCAACGATCCCTAATGCATTCAAACAGCGCACGATACCGTTGCTGATCATTCATTCCGCTGTATTTGAGGGTTTAAAAGAAAAACGCCCCGACCCCTGAAATAAGTATGATCGAAGGAATATTATTTTAAAAACTAAAATGCTGTCATGGAACCAACGTCTTTGACAATCGATTTTAAGCCTGGAAATTCCGTGTCCTTGAATTCTGAAAGATTGACTTCGAGGGTTTTTATAGCATTTGGGATATATTTTTCAAAGTATGTTTTTTTCTTTATACGGGTCAGATAACCAAAAGCCCCCAGAATCTGAAGATTTCTCGTTATGGCGCAGTGTTTATAACAGGAAAGAAAATGGTGTGGATGGACCCGTATGGCCGGTGCAAGGATTCCAACGCTGAAGTCGAGCAAGATATTCTGCACAGAACGGGGTAATTCCACGTAGGGATCGATCAGCAACGATGCAAGATCATATTGAATCGGGCCGAACCGCCCCCCCTGAAAATCGATAAAATAACACCCATCGTTTTTTAAAATGATGTTCCGTGACTGCATGTCCCGGTGCATAAAACCATCCACGGAAAATTCAAGGGATTTATCTGCAAGGTATCTAAACTCATCTTCAAGATCTTCAAAGCATATATCCATTCCGAGGTATTCCCTCAAAAAGGCATCAACAAAGTATCGGCACTCTTTTTCGAGAATGAGATCCGTATCGTATCGGGGCGTCTGACAGGTCCATGCAGGATCGAACCCGCTGCTTCCGGATAGGGAGAGTCTCCCGAGAAGGCGTATCACCGATTGGTAATATGGGATAGTTTCATCCGGATTTTTGGTGTTTAATATAACGGTCTGAAGATGAACGTCCCCCAAGTCTTCCATGAATACCAGACCTGAAAAGGTATCATAAAGGTAAATCTCCGGCACCGGCAACCCGCTGGTAAAAAGATGGCGGCCAATGGCGACAAAGGCCTCGGCCTCGGAGGTCTTATCATCTCTTTTGATGCCGTGATCCGCCATCACGAGGGTTCGATTTCCATCGCTCAGGCGGTACCAGTCCCTGTCCGATCCATCTCCTTTGAGTTTCGTTCGGGTGATCTTTTTGCTCGGGGGGTCCCCAAAGGCCTGCTTGAAAGCTTCGGGGGCCATCTTCTCGAAAACGACGTGTCGGTACCTCTCCGGCGTTCCCATATCTTTCCAGAAATATTTTTTCGAAAAAAACGCACGTATTTTTCTGTTTTTTGCTGTCAGCGTCCTGTAAACATCGATAATGCTGTAATATACCTTATCCGGTATTAAGCCGAGGACTTCCGGATTTAGAACCTGTATTCCCGTAAAGGTGAGCTTTCCGGTGTCTTCGAACCCGGATCTTTGGGATTCGTCTCCCGGAGCGGCGGACCGGGTGTTGCGGAAAGGCCCTTCATCGAAGGCTTCGATACACCCGTTTCCATCTACGACCACGGTGTTGAACTCCGGGTCGTCATGGAGAACCAATGTCGCCGGGTGGTGGTGATTTAAGTGAAAATCATAGACCTTTTTAAATTCGATATCCGTAATGATGTCGCTGTTTATCACCATAAAAGGACGATCGTCCCAGAAGTCAGTGACATTTTTTATGGCACCTCCGGTGCCGAGTATTTCGGGTTCATGCCGAGTCGTCACGGGAATCTCATACTGTTTTCCGGCAAGGTGGGCATCGATTTTTCCATTCAGATGATGGGTGTTGATCATAATTGCCTTACAGCCCGCCCGCTGTAGATTGTAAATAAGGGTATCCAGCAAAGATATTCCGGCAACCGTAAACAGCGGTTTGGGTGTGTTTTCCGTAAAGGGGCGGAGCCGTGTGCCAAAGCCTGCGGCGAGTATCAATGCTTTCATTGGTATCAGTAACCGTGAATGGTAAAAAAAATAGAAGCCAAAATCATCCGCATTCAATGGGAGGTCATTTCAAAAGAACCCACAGGGTCCATCAAAGGCAATTTAGATATTTATGGATGGCGTCGGCATAGAACACTATCTTCTCGTTGTCATCCGAGCCTTTTACACCGTTGGTCGTGAAAAATTCGACGCCATTTTTGAAGTTGATCGCGGAAAGTGCTTCTTTTCGTTCGAGCTCCTTTTTTTTGTACATGCGGTTTCCGATGGCTTCGATTTTTTTCAGACGATCTTTGGGTTTAATGGAATTTTGGGGATACTGCATAAAATAGTTCAATACGATCCAGTATGATTCGAAATAGGTTTTTAGAAATCTTGATAAGAGTTGAAGTTTTCTGAAACCTATAGATGTCAGGTTATAGGTGTCGGGCAATGTTGGATGGGGCATTAAAATGGCATCGTCAATAAATGCTTTGATGTTTTTTCGTACGTAGTGTTCGGGTGTTTTATCCACATCGTAGGCGAATTCGTATTTAAAAAAGTACTGAAGAAACTTGTAATCATCGTGCAGGTCGGACGCTGAAAACTGGAATGCATCTTTTACAAGAATCGAAAGGGCGGTAATCGCGCCGGGGATGAAAAAGGATATACAGTTGTTCTTGTAATATTCGAGGTTCTGACGTTTGTTTTCATTGACCTTGAATAATGTGTGGGTGAGCCGTGTGTCCGTGTCTTTGGTAATGGGTTCAATAAATTTTCTTTGTACATACGAATTCAAGACCTGCTCTACCGTATTTATGTGGTCGAACAGAAGGGTATCCGTCTGCTTGGCCTTTTGGGATAAGAGGTAGCTCATGCACGTGTCCACATGGGTCATTAGGTGCTCGAAGGTGAAACTTTTTTTGGCGCAGTTCATTATCGCAGCGGCAACGAGTGCATGGGGGGTGACAACAGAAACCCGGTTGATGCCGTTGATAATCCTATGTCCCATATTGCGGCAGAGAATATTAAACTCTTTAGACGACATGTCTTCAATGGGCGTGCCGTATTGATCGAGAAGCGTTTTAAAAGAAAAAGGTTCATGGAATTGAATATATATTCTTCCGCATCTTTTTTTTAAAAATTTTCTTGCTTTGATTATCTGCATCAAGCTCTCGGGCTGCTTTTCTTTTCCTTCGACTTCATGAAGGTATGAACTTTCTTCCAGGACCCGGTCATACCCGATGAAGATCGGTGCAAATATCAAATCCTCACAGGCCCCGTCTTTATATGCATTGAGAAGGATGGAAAGGAGCCCCAGCTTGGGCAGAATCAATTTGCCGGTTCGGCTTCGACCGCCCTCGATAAAAAATTCAACGTTGAATCCTTCAGCGAGCAAATGGAAAATATATTCTGCAAAAACCTTTGAATAGAGAACCGCTCCTTTGAATGTTCGCCGTATGAAAAAAGCCCCCCCGCCCCTGAATAAGGAGCCCATGGGCCAGAAAGAGAGATTTTTCCCTGCAGCAACGTGTGGACACGGCATGTTGTTGTGATACAGCAAATAGGACAGTATCAGGTAATCGATATGACTTTTGTGGCAGGGAATGAAAATTATCGGTCCCTTCTGGGACATGTTTTTGACTCTATGGAGGCCGTCTTCGTTGACCGTAAACCCTTCAAACATGGTGTTCAGGACCCATGTTATCAGTGACGATGCTATTTTTATGATGAGCATATTGTAGTTGGCGGCGATCTCGTCCAGAAAATCACTCGCCTGTTTTTGTACTTTCTGAATCGGAATGTTCCGGGCTTTTGAATGATGTTCCATGAAATTTTGGAGTCGTTCTTTGATCAGAATGCTTTCTTTCATTTCTTCTCTGGATTTCAAAACCGGTCCGGTGATGCTTTGGTAATGACGATTCATTTGCGACAAAAGACTGCGTCTCAATGCAAGGGCCTGGTATTCAATGCTCCTCTCCTGGTTTTCCTCGAGTTCCAGGAAACTTTTTAGGTTGACGGGTTCAGACATTTCAACAAAAACCCGGCCCGGATTCCTGAACAGAATGATCATACGTCTTATTCTCCCCGGGTTCTCTTTGGGACCAAACAGCAGTTCGATGAGATTCGGCATCGATCGATGGGGTTTTTTATTAAAGAACATCAGCTGGGGAACCAGAAAAATAGGGCGGTCGATGGATTTCTGCATGTTGATGAGATATTGAATGGGATCGGTCTTTGCTTTGATAAACCTTCGGTGGAAACCTTTTTGTTCAACCAGAGACAGTATGGCCGATCGTCCGTTTAAAAGCTCCCGCCGAATGAGTCCTTTTTGGTAAGGGTCCGGCAGCGTCCAGTTGTGAATGAGATGGTCGAGATGATATGAAAAAATCTTCAAGATCCGTGACACCGGCTGCCAAATGAACACGTTATAGTCAAAGCCTATTTGAGGAAAAGGGAGGCCGTCCTGTTTATAGCGGGTATAATAAAAGAGATACCGAAAATAACTTTTGTACTTGTTGACATAAACAACGATACCTTCATTTTTGAGATTGTTGAGATTAAGGGTCTGTCCTTTCGCAACCTTTATGCCGGAAAAGAAAAGTTTAAGTATGGTATTTGACAAAAACCCGATATTGTCCGGGAGTTTGCAGGGATAATAATCGTGATTGTCCTGGAGGCTTGTATCGATTCCCGTTCTAATTTTTTCTCTGAATTTTGTCAGTTTTGATTTTATCCATTTAAGCATGATCGTATCCTGATCGACCTACGTCGTTATGTAAAAGCGTCCACATGGTTCTCGCAAGAACATGTTAGAACAAAAGTGCTTTTATGCAGTTTGAATTTGTACCTATCGCCAACGCCACAGTTCCATCATACCCGTTGAAGCCCAGCGAACCAAGTTTCATGAAACTGTATATTAAATTTTTAAAACTAACAAATAAAAATTAAGCTTGCGTTACAAAATAAGTTATGATAATTTGCAGAATCTTACTTAAAATAACCCCAACTAGATGTATTTACACACGATCTTTTAAGTTCTTTTTAATTTATTTGATGGTATAAAACGGTTTTTAGTTAAATCGTATTCAAATAAAAAAACCAATTTAAATTTTAATTAAAATTAAAGGAGGATGATTTTTTATGAAAACATTAATAGGTGGGGCGGTTGCGGCTGTATTAGGTCTCATAGGAATGTCCATATGGTGGAAACCCTTTTTGCAGCTTTTGGCCGGTGCCATCCCGGTGATGCTTCTGCTTGGTGGGGGGTTGGCGCTTTATCTGGGCTTTGACGAACTTAAAGATACCTGGAAGAAAGAAGACACATCCGTCGACATTCCGACCGCAGTCGACGAAAGTGAAAAGTACGAAAAAGAAATAGAAGAGCTGAAACAGGAAATTGAAACTTTAAAGGCCGAAAAGGCATAAGATACAGAACTTCAACCCGATTACCAATTTTGATTGCCGGCAACAGCGGATGATGCCGGTGTCTTTTTAATTTTATATAAGCGTCTTGCAGACCGAAGCGAGGCGCTTATTGTTTCTATGAGTGTTTTTCTTTTTCTATTGCTGAAGTTGCCAGCAAATCGGCCCTTTCATTCCCCTCGATACCGGCATGCCCTTTTACCTTGATGAATTTCAAGTCTCTGAATTCTAAAAGCATCTGTTTAATCGATTTTATGATCTCTTGATTTTTTCGGGCCTTCCATCCTTGAACAAGGACGCCGTATGCATAGCTGCTGTCTGTGAAGACCCGGACCGGAAGATCCGTATTTTTTACGGCACTCAGACCGGTCCGGATGGCTTCGAGCTCTGCCACGTTATTGGTGGCCGTGCCGATGTATTTCGATATTTCTTTTTCGTGTTCCCCAAAGCGCAAAAATACGCCGATTCCCGACGGGCCGGGATTCCCGGAAGATGCGCCGTCGGTATAGATGCAGATGGCATCCTTGGGGTCCGGGCTCACCGAGGATCCGGTTTCGGAAACGAGTTTTTTTCCTGGAGGTTTCAAAGATTTTTTATTCAATTTTCGCTTGTTACCGGCGGCTGTCTCTGAAGGTAACGCATCCACCGGCTTGATATTTTTTTGAAGAATCCAGTACTCGTAATCCTGGTCAAGCTGGTATTTTATAAGGACCTTTCCGTTTTTAACCACAGGCCGTTGTTTCGGGTCTATGGCCATCCAGACTTTATTTTTTTTGAAACACATGCGTTTCCAGTCTATTTTGTCATGGGTCATGGGACACGGGTCACTGTTGATTGGCCATCAGGGATCTGGGGTGCGGGTGGCCGGCCTGGGTTTCCGACCCCTGACACCCCCCGATTCCTCACGGTCAGGTGTAAAGATGAAATCTTTGGCTGGCTTCTGTAAATGTTTTCAGATCCTCCAACCAGGATTTTTCGATGGGGCCGATATCGTCTAAATTCTCGATACGCCGCCGTATCGCTTGATCGCCGATGATAAGGTCGATGGGCTGTCTTTCAAGCTCATACTCATAGGGTGGACGCTTCCATTGAAATCGGTCGCCGTGATGGGAAATGACGGCCTGAAGCAGCCTGAGGGTCGTGATATATGGCATGAATTCATATGGATTTGTTATGTGGATCTGAAATCCTTTGCAGGCAGTTCCTTTCCATTTGTTGGACGTGGGTTCAAATACAACCGGCCTGAGTATGATTCCCGGCAATTTATTTTTATCCAATGTTGACAGCAGCAGCTCCGGATTCATAAACGGGGCGCCGAAAATTTCAAAGGGGAGGGCCGTTCCCCTGCCTTCGGAAACATTGGTTCCTTCCCACAATACCTGCCCGGGGTAAACCATGGCAGATACCGGCGATGGAAGGTTGGGTGACGGAGAAATCCACGGTAGGCCGGTATCCTGGAAAAACATTTTCCGTTTCCAGCCTTGCATGGGGATCACTTCAAGATCGGCGCCGATATGGTAGTCATGGTTGATTAACAGTGAAAGTTCGCCGATGGTCAATCCATGGCGCATGGGAATCGGGTATCTTCCCACGAACGAAGTGCATTCGACGTTCAAAAGGTTTCCTTCCGTCATGCAGCCGGTTACCGGATTCGGCCGGTCCAGAATCACGACTTTTTTCCCGTACTTTTTTGCGGCTTCAAGGCAGTAAGACACGGTGTAGATAAAGGTGTAAACCCGTGTGCCCACATCCTGCAGATCGATGATCAGGATGTCGATGGGATCCAACATGGTTTTTTCCGGGATTCGCGTCCGACCGTAAAGACTGAAAACAGGAATTTTAGATGATGGGTGGACCATATCATTGGATTCGATCATATTGTCCTGTTTTTCTGCAAAAAATCCGTGCTGAGGCGAGTATAACGCTTTGAGTCGATCCGGAAATTTCCGACCGATCACTTCGCTGGCATGGGAAAAATTTCTGTCCACAGACGCAGGATTGCACAGCAGTCCAATTCGATTTCCGAGCATCCACCGGGGTGGAGACTCCAAAAAATTTTCAAGACCTGTTTGAATGGGGAACATATTCGGGCTTTGGTTTCATCCTTTCCGGAGATTGTAATTTCAGTGGCGTGAACGCCGGTTCTGGCATAATTTTATTTGGTTCTTCTCCAATTTAGTTGGAGAAGAGGGTCCAAGGATTCCCTCCGGGCCGTAGGCCCTATGGGCCGGAGGCAGGGGTCAAGGATTTGATGAATCAAGGTGGCAAGGGTTTGTTTTCTAAAGACTTTATCAGCGCCTTTAACATTCTTTCGATTTCTGCGATGTCTTTTTTGAGTGGTCCCAATTCACTTTTTTCAATTAAATCTAAATCCCCTGCTAATCATATCTGTGTTTCCAATTCGCAAACAGAACCCTAAGATATGTAAAGCATCCGAATGTAATACCTAAACTGATCGGTTCCAGGTTCAGGGTTCAAAGTTCAAGGGTTACAACCGATTGAAACTGTTCAAAATATTGATCGAAATCCAGAATACCTGCCATAACCTAATCCTTCTGTTTACCCTGTTAAATAAAATCTCATTTCATGAAATCAGATTTTAATGCGAAGCATTATTTAACAGGGCAGGTATTAGAAGGGATAGACACCACAGATCTTCTTATCTGTGAAGTAAGACCGTATATTTCTTCCTTTGGGAATTTTGCTGTTATTGTATATATCTCTAAACAGAGTTCGTATGACTTTTGCCAGACTTTCAAATCTTTGTAATTCTTTAGCATTTCACTCGAACCCTTGAACCCTTGAATCCTGGAATCCTTGAACCCTCTGGGATCACACCGGCTCAATTGGAGATGACATACTTATTTTACCCAAATTAACTACAACTAATCGGGAGATGATCCTTTTATTTTTACCTATCATAAATAATTGATGTCAAGGGGTATCTTTTTAAAAAAAGAACTTTTAAAATATATTGATTTCGTTTCGGAATCTGCTATAACCCTAAATGAGCCAAAGTTTAGGATGCCCCAGATTTGCGGCATCAAGGGCGAAGCCGTCGTCGTATACTCCGAGCCCTTGATAACAAAGGAGATGGGGTATTATCAGCTTTCCCGAAGGGTAAAAAAATGGGATTGTATTTAAAGATTTATATCTCATCTATACAAGCTTTATAAAGGAGGGTTATGAAAATACAGTTGTATCTACAAAATATATAACAAACTAAACACTTATAATGTTTCTCATAGTTTGTTTACGCTCAATTAGGATGTAACAACGTTACCATTCGGTGGTTTTGATGAGACAGATAAGATTTGCAAGCATATACCTCTTTACCCTGGCGATAATATTCTTCGTTCTTGGCACATACACGGAGTGGCATACCATCTCCCTAATGAAATTCAAACCGCCGGGATATCCCAAATATCTTCATCTTATATTTTTTCTGGCAGGGTTTTTAGCCCTTTGTGCCATTTATTTTGCAGAAAAATTCGAAGTAAATGTCCTTTTCTCCATGAACACAGCCTTGAAAGAAGAGATCGCCCATCGAAATCGAACGGAAAAAGCACTGAAAGAGAGTGAGGACAAGAACAAAAAGATTTATTCGAAAGCCAAGCGTGCGGAACAGATTTATCGTTCTCTGCTTCACTCGTCCGCAGATGCCATCGCCACGTATGATCTGAAAGGCAGAACCGTATATATCAGCCCCGCATTCACGAAAATATTCGGATGGACCCTGGAGGAGATGGAAGGGAAGCACATGCCGTTTGTTCCACAATCCGAAAGCGAATCCACCATGGCCATTATTAGAGATCTGGTGGAGAACGGAACCCCATGCCAGGGTTTTGAGACGAAACGCAACACAAAAGACGGACGTTTGTTGGATGTAAGTATCAGTGCTTCGCGTTATAATGATCATAAGGGAAGGCCCATCGGTACACTGGTTATTCTTCGGGATATCTCCGAGAAGAAAAGGCTTGAGGCTCAGCTGCAGTACATCGAACGGATGGAAGCCATCGGAACGCTGGCCGGAGGTATTGCCCATGATTTTAACAATCTGATGATGGGCATGCTGGGAAATACTTCTTTGATTTTGTATGATATCGGATCAGAGAGTCCACATTACGAAAAATTAAAAAATATTGAAAAACTCGTTCAAAGCGGTTCTAAACTGACCAGTCAGCTTCTCGGATACGCAAGAAAAGGTAAATACGAAGTTCGTCCCACCAATCTAAACCAACTCGTCATTGAGAGTTCCGAGACATTTGGCAGAACCCGAAAGGAGATCGTGATTCATCGGGAGCTTGCCGAAGATCTATCCTCCGTAATGGCAGACGAGGCTCAGATTCAGCAAATTCTCATGAATCTTTTTATCAATGCTGCCGATGCCATGCCCGCCGGAGGAGATCTTTTTCTGAAAACCATGAATGTCACCCACGAAGACCTTGGAGATAAACCCTATACACCTAAATCCGGCGACTATATTGTGTTGAAAGCCAAAGATACCGGTACGGGCATGGATCAGAAAATCATAGAGCGTATTTTTGAACCGTTTTTCTCCACCAAGGAACTGGGCCGGGGCTCCGGACTTGGGCTGGCATCCGTATATGGAATTGTTAAGGGGCATGGCGGATATATCGATGTTGAGTCTAAGAAAGGGGAGGGCGCCACCTTCAATATTTATCTTCCGGCCTCGGAAAAATCGATCCAGAAAACTTCGGAAATTTCCGACCGAATCATGGGGGGAAACGAAACCATCCTGCTGGTGGATGACGAAGCACTGGTCATCGATGTCGGTGTTCAGTTGCTTGAAAAGCTTGGATACACGGTATTCGAAGCACAAAACGGCAGAGACGCGATCCGAATATTCACAGAGCCAAACCGTACAATAGACATGCTTATTCTGGACATAGTTATGCCCGATATGGGCGGTGGTGAAGTCTATGACCAGATTAAAAGGATCGATCCCAACGTCAAGGTTCTGCTTTCGAGTGGCTACAGTATTGATGGGCAAGCAACGGAAATCTTAAATCGGGGCTGTGAAGGCTTTATCCAAAAACCCTTTAACATGGAAGATCTTTCAAAAAAGATAAGAGAGGTTTTAACCAGACCGTGCAAATCGACCCAAGGTAGCACCTGAAGGCAGATCCCATTTCGGGTGGAAATGGACAAGACGGCTCCGTAACTTCCCGAAAACGAAACATTATTGACTTTCCTCCCTGGTTATGGTTCATTTTTATTTGGTTGTTAAAAACAATGGCCATGCCACCTCCATCGGTTAAGCTGGAATATTGGAATAATGGAGTGTTGGAGGGCTGAGTCGGAGTGATGGAGTATTGGAATAATGGGTTTAAAAAAAATTCTCTTCCCAACATTCCAATACTCCAGCACTCCATCATTCCGGCTGGCATGTACGGTAGACTTCACCCCTCTGGGGTCACCCAAAGCCGGGCCCTCTGGACCCGGATATTTGCTCATGTTTATGTTGTTGTTCAAAGTGGTTTACACTTTCTTTTTATTTTTTTCTGGAGCGAGACACCCATGAAACCGATTGTTAAAAAATTCGGAATTATCGGCATATGTCTGATTTTATTTTCCACCGCAGTATTGGCTGAAACAAGGTATATTAATGACAAAATGAAAATAACATTGCGGACAGGACCGGCAAATGATCGGAAAATAATCGCCCTGCTGAATATCGGCCAAAAAGTTGAGGTCCTAAAACCCGGCAAAGAATGGACGCAGGTCCGGTTGGACAACGGCAAGGAAGGATGGGTTGTCAGCCGTTTCCTTACGAATAGTACACCCAGCAGCATCGAATTGGAAATATTAAAGAACAAACACCAAACACTTTTGGCTCGAGACGCATTGCTTCTGGAAGAAAACAAGGCGTTAAAAGCGGAAAACAAAGCCTTCAGCAACGAGCTCGCTGACACAAAAAAAAGACTTAAAGCCCTGAATACATCCTATGAGACGCTGAAGACAGCGTCTGCTGAATTTCTCGATCTTCAATCGAAATATAAGAAAATGAGTGCAAAACTTGCCGAACAGACCCAAAAAGCAGATAAATATGAAGAGGATTTGACAAAACTTCTCTGGAATAAAAATATTAAATGGTTTTTAAGCGGAGCGGGTGTACTGATATTGGGCTTCATCATCGGTTTCAGTGCAAAACGGCAACGACGGCGTTCATCACTGCTTTAAAACTGAGCGTTTGAACTTAATCTGCGCGCCCAGTTGAATTTTGGGGAGTCAACAGGGCAAGCGAATATTAAAAATGGATAAAATTCCTACAACCGAAGATCTCCTACCGTGTGTCGGTACCACGCGGAAACTCCGTTTCAACCGGTTTTCAGGGAATCTTCAATCCGATCGAATGGAGGTCATGGATGAATAAATTGGGGCTTGTTGAGATTCTTAAAGAAACATCAGGGTTAACAAAAAACGAAGCTGTGGCGGTTGTCGACGTATTCTTTAACGAAATGTCCAAGGCTTTGGCCAAGGGTGACCGGGTAGAGATCCGTGGTCTATGTTCGTTTTATGTCAAACAGTACAAGGCATATACCGGCAGGAATCCCAAAACGGGAGAACCGGTTAAAATTCAGGCCAAGCGCCTTCCGTTTTTCAAGTGCGGAAAAGAGCTAAAAGACAGAGTGGACAACTAAAAATAATAATAAAGAGGGGGTAGCGGGAATGAAGAATCTGAAAAAAGATCTGCAGGCTGTCAAAAAAGAACTCACGGCACTCATAAAAAAGACAGAAGCCCTGATGAAGGCCGTTGACAAGATCGGAACACAGAAGACCGAACAGAAACCAAAAGAAAAAAAGGTTTCAGCCGCGAAGAAAACCGGTACAAAAACAGCTTTTGATACCGTGATGGGGGTTATTTACCGCTACCGAAAAGGGGTTGGTGTCGCCCGGATGCAAGAGATCACCGGATACGATGCAAAAAAGATCGCAAATATCGTATATAAGGCTAAAAAGAAAGGACAAATAAAGTCCATAGATAAAGGTGTTTATTTGAAGGCTTGATGGGGCCGATGGTCCAATACCCGGATCGAGTCGATACGCTGTTCGGCGTTATCCGCGAATCGGTATGGGGTGTCGTGTATCAATGGCCGATGTTATATCTCATTGTCGATAGGTGTATGAACCCATAACAAACCTATCTTTAACCAACGAATAGCCCATCACCCATAACATCCGAAAGAGCGTTTTCCCTCCATGGGGACCATACGGCTACGGGTATTCGCAATTCCGTTCCCGCCACAGACAGGTCTTAAGGCCATCGGCAAAAACCCCGTTCTGCATTCGCCGTTGCTGTTTTATTTAAATCCTGTTGAAGACGGAACTCGATACGATTCGTAATAGACGGTTTACCCGTTGATCAAAATATAGATGACAAAGAAGAAACGATCCATAGGTGTTGTCTTAAAACGATTTTTTAAGTGGCTGCTGCCGCTCGCCGCTCTCCTGGCCGGAGGTATACTTTTATATTGCTGGTACCTTTCATCCCAGATCGACCAACGATTTTCTGGTCGGCGATGGCGTATCCCGTCGAAAGTATTTTCCGATACCACCCTCCTGTATCCCGGGCAACAAGTAAATCGTACACTTTTCAACGAAAAACTGCGTCGCCTGGGGTACCGGCAATTTACCCGTAATCCGCGGAACAAAGGTGAACTGTATACGTCGGCATCGGTGGTGAAGCTTTTTCTCCATGATCTAACCCTGCCCTCCAGACACAGAGAAGGCGTCCCGGTTCGCATCCGCTTTACGGGAAACCGGATAGAATCGATCGTCCATTTAAACACGGGTGAGCCGATGCCGATTTTGGAGCTCGAGCCGGAAGAGGTGATGCTGTTCTTTGGCCCGGATCGTGAACAGCGGCGGCTCGTCTCCATCGATCAGGTCCCCCGGCATGTCATCGACGCTGTGCTGGCCATAGAGGACAGCCGATTTTACCAACATAGAGGCCTGGATCCAAGGGGGATTTTAAGGGCGATGGTTACCAACTTGCGTCATGCTTCCATACGTCAAGGTGGATCGACCATTACCCAGCAATTGGCTAAAAACTATTTTCTGACCCCGAAAAAAACCCTTGTCCGCAAGTTAAAAGAACTTTTTATGTCTCTGACCATCGAAACGATGTATGAGAAAAACGAAATACTCGAAATTTATTTGAATGAAATCTATCTGGGGCAGAAAGCATCGGTGGCCGTATCCGGTATCGGTGAAGCATCCTTTTTCTATTTCGGGAAATCCGTGATGGACCTTTCTCTGAATGAAGCTGCAACCATCGCCGGGCTTATCAGGGGACCCAACTATTATTCTCCGTATATCCATATAGAGCGATGTCTAAAAAGGAGAAACATGGTGCTGAATGCCATGCACGGGAAAGGATGGATTTCAGATAAAGAACTGAAGACCGTGTTGCCGTTGCCGATAAGTACGGTCGGTTATGAGTCCTACGGTAAAATAGCGCCGTATTTTATGGATTATCTGTCCGATCAGCTCAAGGTGCTCTATTCTCCCCAAGATCTGTCGAGTCTTGGACTTTCCATTTATACGGCATTGGATTCACAGGTTCAGATGGCCGCGGAAAAAGCATTGAAGCAGGGTCTGGAGCGACTGGAAAAATCGAATCCTGCACTGGGTCGCAAAGACCCCAAAAAAAGACTCCAGGGGGCTATCGTCGTCATGCAACCCAAAACAGGCTACATCCTGGCCATGGTGGGTGGGCGCGATTACAATTTGACACAATTCAATCGAATTACGCAGGCACGCCGGCAGCCCGGAAGTGCATTCAAACCCTTTGTGTATTTGAGTGGGTTGGATACATTAACCCCGGCCTCCATTCTTTCCAATGAACCGGCAACCTACGAAGTCAATGGAAAGGAATGGCGTCCCCAGAATTATGCGGAGATGACGGCCCAGCGTGTGAGTGTAAGGCAAGCATTGGCAGAATCCATAAATCTGGCAACCGTCGATCTGGCCATGAAGGTGGGGCTTGATAAGATTGTCAGTACGGCGAAACAGTTCGAATTTTCGACACCTCTAAAACCGTATCCCTCCATTGCCCTGGGGTCCGCCGAGGTGATTCCGCTGGATCTGTCCCGTGCGTATTGTGCTTTTGCTGCAGACGGGGTGCTGCCGTACCCGTTGTCTTTGAAAGAGGTTTTGGATGAGAACGGGAAAATTCTGGAACAAAGGCATATGCGTATCAGACAGGTTGCAACGCCTGCAAAAGCCTTTATTATGAATTCGTTATTGCGGAGTGTCGTGGAGACGGGAACCGCCGTTTCAATGAGGGCTATGGGGATATCTTTTCCGGTTGGCGGAAAGACCGGTACCACAAACGATTATAGAGACGCTTGGTTTGTCGGATACACCCCGGAAATATTGGCTTTGATATGGGTGGGGTTTGATAACAACGATTCCATATTCGCTTCAGGCGCCGGCGCCGCTTTGCCCATCTGGGCCAATCTCATGAATGCCTTGCCTCAATATGTATCCGGGGATTGGTTCAAGATGCCTCCGGGGGTGGTTCAAGGTATTGTCTGTTCCGAGAGCGGACAACTGGCTTTGAGAAATAGATGTCCCCATCCAATGGAAGAATATTTTCTGGCGGGCCATGTTCCTTCAGACCCGTGTCAAATCCACGCAAGTGAAAGTCAAATCGGAAGGATAATCGATGAACTCAAAGGTTTTATCAATACGTTCTAAATCGTTGTTGATGGTTTGTATCCTGGGGTTGGGATGGGTCTTTGCAGGGTGTGCGCCGGCTGTTTTAACGCCGTTTCCGGCAGAACACCCGGGTGAGCCCCGGGAAGCCGAAAAAACCGAGGCGACACCGGAAAAACCCAGCCCCCGTGCCCTCGCAGCGTTGCAACTGACCGATCAGGGGCGAATGTATTTGGAACGCGGTCAGCCGGATGAGGCCATCGGGATACTCGAGCAGGCGCTCAATCTAAACCCGGCCAGCGGCATGAACTACTATTATCTGTCCGAGGCCTGGCTCATGAAAGGGAACATTGCCCAGGCGGGCGAATTTAATCGTCTCGGGGAAATCTATTTCAAGGATGACAACGAATGGCTGGATCGTTTGATGCAGCAGCGGGAACGGATAAAAAAACGAAAGCCCTTATAGTATGGGTTGGCATGGGAATCTAACATTGACATGCCACCGGCATTAACATATGATTGCACTAAATTTTTTCATTATAATTAAAGGGGAGATCCTATGCTTAAAAAAAACAGGAAAGCATCGGCCGAGCCCCCGGCACCCTCCATGCCGGTGGCTGTTGACCAGAAAACGGTTATCGGAGATCAGATTTCCATCGAAGGCGCCATTCGCGGCAAGGAGAATTTACTCATCGAAGGTTCGGTGAAGGGGAGCATTGAGGTGAAAGCCCATCATCTGACGGTGGGGGTCAAGGGTCAGGTGGAAGCCGAAATTCTTGCTGCCAATGTTACCGTAAGCGGGCGGCTGGCGGGTAACATTAACGCAACAGGCAGAGTAGAGATAACCAAAGAGGCTGATTTTAAGGGTGAGATCAAGGCGAGGTCGATCTCGGTGGAGGACGGGGCCTACCTGAAGGCCGTCATCGAGATGGAACGCGAACCGTTGAAGAGCGTTTCCCCTTCGGGAAAGCCGGAAGAAAAAACGTCCTCCGAACCGATCAAAGAACCGCTGATCTTGGCCGGTAAAGGCAGCAAGGGAAATTGATCGTTGACCGCTTTCACTGCAGATCGGAAGAACGCGGATCTGAATCATGACCCTGGGGTGGTGGGCTACTCCAGCAATGCCCTGAAACTTTTTATGGAACATCTTGAGCAGCGGCCCGAGAGGAAATTGCTGGATGTGGGGCCGGTGTGCCAGGAGAATATCAGGTTTTTCGCACGCCGGGTAAAGAAACTGTATGTTTGTGATATGTTCATCCGGCTTGACCGGTGCATTCGCAAGGGCGGCCCAGTGGACCCAATCTGGGAGGAACTCGACTACCCCCCCAATAGTTTCGATGGAATTTTGCTGTGGGAGCTGGCCGACCGTCTGGACGACCCGGATGTCAAGCGTCTGGTGACGCTGTTCCATACCCTGTTAAGGCCCGGGGGGATGGCCATGGTCGTGGTTTTAGGCGATCAGTCGGGATCATCTGCGGCGAACGCCTTTGTTGTCGCGCAAAATTTTCGGGTTTACCTTCGGCCTCAACCGCATCTTCACCTGCCGTTACGCAGTCGTCAAAACCGGGACGTGTTGTCCATGATGGCGCCTTTTATCCCGGCCAAGTCGTTTATATGCCGGCCGGGTTTTATGGAATTCCTTTTCAAAAGAGAATAATCCGGCCCGAACCAATGGCCTGAACCATTTACTCGATTCCGGGTTTTATAACATATGCTATTCTTATCTTGTCTTTGGATCCGGGTGCGATTTTCAAGGCGGCGGGGGTGAGGGCAAGATTCGCAAACATGGTGCCCGATGTCTTCATACTCTCCAGGTGAACCTTCTCCGTGTATATGGTCGAAAGGTTTTCCAGGATTCGTTTCCCACCGATGACCTCAATTTTTTCCGGGTCAAAAAATACTTCTGAAAGGATCAGACCTTTCGGCAACTCTCCAACCCAGTCGATCTGAACCGGAATTTCCCTTTTGATGGTCTCATCAAGGGTGACTTCTATAACAGACGGGACGACCTTTCTTAAAAAAATTCCGGGCGGCAGGGCAATGTTTTCCTGTGTAACGGAAAAAATATTTCGGCCGACCACCGCATTCCCAAGGTCCAGTTTTACCTGAACCTGTTCAGGTTGAATCGATTTGATCAAGGCGCCGGACCCGGCCAGATCAAGACGGACGGCATGGACAGATGCAGCTACAATTTCGAACCTGGGGTCGCGTTTGGTATATTCCGCCGGAATTTCAAGGGTGATCAGGGTGTCCAAACCTTTTGAAAAACTGAACCACATGCCGGTGATAAAAAAAACGGATACGATGGCCGCAATGCTTATTTTAAATCTTTCTTTTTGCTGATAGCCGTTCTCTTTTTCGTACACGCCCATGTGTTCCTGCAATACTTTTATAAGGGCCGTATCGCCAAGAATCTCTTCGATATTGGAATCTTTGGCTATGAGCACTTTCCCGGTTTCTTCGGACACGACAACGGTCAGGGCATCTGTCGTTTCTGCCAATCCGAGTGCAGCTCGGTGTCGGGTTCCGTAATGTGACGGCAGATTATTCCTGTGCGACAAGGGAAGTATGACCCCGACCTCGGCAATTCGATCTTCCTCGATGATGGCGGCGCCGTCATGGACAGGATTGTCCCCCCAGAAGATACTGGTGATCATCTCCTTGGAGACCAGGCCTCGCAGGGGAATTCCACTCTGAACCATCTCCTTCAAATCTTCTTTTGCCGGCAGAACGATCAAGGCGCCGATGTGCCGTTTGGACAGAGCATTTACGCTGTCGACAATGATTTGTATGGTCGTCGGGACACTTTTTTGGGGAAATCCCCAGAGGATGGCCTTTAAATTTTTCGCCTGAAGAACACTCCGTATTTCATTTCGGAACACAATAATGATAATAAGGGCGGCAACCGCGGTAATTCCCTGCAAGACCCAGCTGGTTAGGATGAGTCCGAAAAATACAGCGATCCGCTGGAAGATCCAGAGGAGTGCAAGCCCTGTAAGGACCCTAAAGACGTAAGTTTCCCTAAAAAGCACATACAGGCGAAACAGGATGTAGCTGTTCAACAGAATATCGATGATATCCTGCCAGCGAATGCTCGCAAAAAAAGACATAAGCATGTTCCAAGTCGATCAGTCGGTGATACTAAATCTCAAGATGTAAAGAAGATTGCCGTGCCGGTCGGAAATTTCAACTCGCCATGGCCCTTTGTCGGTTTCTCGAAGCTGAATGCTGCTGTAGGTCGCCCAGCGAGGTGGCTGAAGCGTCAGTCTTTTATTTGTGCTGGGGGCATCCTTGTGAAACCATTTATGATAAATGAACGTTTTTTCAGGAACCGGATCAAACACTGAAAAACAGGAGACCTTACCAATCTTGATGGAAAAAACAACGGCCTGGTTTATGGGGGTCTTATCTTTTACTTCTTCACACATTCCGGCGTGATCCAGGGTCAGGTTATTTTGAACGGTGGCGGCCACAGAATTTTGATGGGTTTGTGGAAACGTCCGGTGGACGAAGAAAAGATCTGCACAAAGCAGAACGAAAAGGAATATATAGAATCTGTGTCTTCTGACCATTTGACTGGACCTCCGGGCCGCGTGTTAAAGACTTTTCGCGGGTTCATTAAATCATATCTAAATTATATCTTTTATCAAGCAAAAACCTTGGGGTTTCAACCCAATTGAGCGAAAGTTTAGGATGCCCCCCCGGTGAAATATGCTTCGCATTTCACAGGGCAGGCAGATCCGAGGCATCAAGGACGAAGCCGTCGTCGTCTACTGCGAGCCCTTGATAACGACAAAATTTTGGCATTATTTCTCATTGCATTGAAAAATCTTAAAATTCATGAGATAAATAGAACATCGATTCCCGAACCGGTTGGCCCATATTTTTTTGCTGCTCGAAGGAGAAGATTTTATGTCTTTTTTTAAAAACAAGAAATTTCAAGCCTCCGCGGCCGTCATATCCGTAATCGTTTTAATTTTGATCGTTGTTCTGGTGAAGTATTGCACCCAAAGTAAAATGTATAAACCGCGTTCTGAAACCAAAGAACCGGAAGGGATTACGTTTTTCGATCTGGGGGAAAACTCCGAATTTTCCAATGATGTTAGAGAAAAGCTAAAAGACAGACTCGGCGCCGATGCCATTGAACGGTGGAATACACTGGATTTATCCATAAACTACAGTGGGTTTTTACGGAAATTTTTTCCGCAATTACATGAAATAAACGAGAAGTTGAATTCTTCGCTGGGGGAACGCGTCGAACATAATACCATAAAATTGAGG
>JAQYVT010000041.1 GCA_030145345.1 Desulfobacterales bacterium | reverse complement strand
TCATCGCCATGGATTTTAACCTTTTCCCAGATGTGAGATAGATGGGCGCAGGCGATTTCTGCATGATTTTGAACGTGCCGGTTTTTCTGTTTTAGAGGTTCCGTATTCAATCGGTCCCAGAACCTGTTGATGACTTGAAGCGGAAACAGGTGCGCCCGGCTTGCCGCCGAATTTCCAACGAGCAGACCTTTTTTCTCCGGGATGGCAAATCCCGGGCTTTCTGGATTCTGTCCGTCGATTGCCAGCAATCTCGCCGGTTTTTCGCCGGCAACGAGGATCCCGGCATCGCTGAGTTCAAGTCCGAGAAGCGTCATTTAAGCACCCTGTCTGTTGGATTCGTTGTTGTTATCGGTTAAGCAAATGCCGGGTTAATTTGTCTTCACAGTAGGTTTCGGTTTCCAACACATACCGGTCCTGCAACAATTGCAGCTGATGCAGCATAAACATAAGAACAATGCTAAGAAGAAGCGCGACCAGGGTGGAGTTAAACGCCACGCCCAGACTGCGGGTGACACCGAAGATCTCCCCTTCAATGGCCTGGTGCGCCAGTCCAAGCGCATCTCCGATGCCCCGGACAGTACCGATAAATCCGATGGAGGGAATGGCCCAGGCAATATACCGGATCATAGACAACTCGGATTCCAGCCGTTCGCCTTCGGCCGCGCAATAGGCATGGGTGGCATCCGCGACATCCTGAACATTACGGGTTGAGCTGAATCTCTGTAATCCCGCAAGCAGTGCCCTCGGAAGCAACGCATTCCGTTGGTTCGTCGGTAACCCTTGAATCTCCCGGGACAACTCCCGGGTATCTTCAGGCAGGATACGCACGCCTTCGGCCAGGGGAATTAAGTCTCTCTGCAGCATCGTCCGATGCCGTGTGGTGTTAACGGCCTTAAATGCCATAATGGCCAGCGCCCAGAACATGAGAATAAAACACGCTTCCTGTTCATAGTCGCGGATCAACACGTAGATGGATCGTTCGATGCTCTGGGTGTTGTTTTTTTCGATCATAGCGGCCTGCCGGGCCAGGATGGCATCGGCATTGGGACGGATGATGCCGACATACGCTGCATGGACAACAATGACGATCACAATCAGGGCGAAAAGCTGGTAAATAAATTCCATGGATATGGGTAATGTTTTTTTCATAGCTGCGTCCACTGTAAGAGGAGTTTTAAGGTTGAGAACCCTATGGCACATCGCGAAATTGTATGTGTTCAGGGGGTGCGCTCTTCCGTGTAACGATATTGGCGGAGTGGCTTCGCCATTTCAATGACTTAGCAGTGGGGGAGACCGCGGCTCCCGCATGCTTTTTGCGGGAGAACGCGGAGGGGGCAGGAATGCCCCCGCTGCTAAGTCTTTGAAATGACCAGACACGTAGACACCGAAGTGAAACGGGAGAGCGCACCCCCTGAACACGTACGCGAAATTTACTAAGGCGTTCTTTTTTATCCGACATCGAGCAAATTTCCTTCAGCGGCGGTTAACCCCATTACTAATATAGTCAATGCCCCATACCATCTTAGATGTCATAGGGAAAATCAACCCCCTGATCTGCCGGAATTGTTTCTGAAGGGGTGAACGGTTTCAGTTGCTTGGCTTTTTTTGGGACATTTTTCTCTTGGGTCATGGTTTCCGGTTGGGTGGCGTCTTCGTCGGCTTTTTCAATACCATGATCCCTAACACCATCCGATGCTTTCTTCTTGTCATTTTGTGCAAAAAATGTTTCTGCGTCCTGAGTTGATTCTACATTTTGTACGACCGGTCTGTTTAAAGCATCCAAAGATCTCATCAACGCAGTTCCTGCACACGTCACCTTCGGAAAGCTTAACCAGAGTGACGCAATTATGATGAGATATACTTTGGTCATGATTACTTTAAATACCTGCAAACCCGAAATCCGACATCTTCGCGTGTGCCGTCACCGTAACTGCGGTATGCCAGCCTTAGGGTGCTGATACTGCCGTGCTTCCAGCTGGAACCCCGGATTACATGGTGTTTACCCTTCTCCGGCCCGACGGGGTCCACAAATGTTTTTTCGGGAGCATAGCTGTAAATCGAATAATAGTCGTGACACCATTCCGCCACATTACCCCCCATATCATACAGCCCCAGCCCGTTGGGTTTGAACTTGGCCGGAGGCGCCGTTGCCCCATAACCGTCATTGTATCTTTCAAGAACGGTCGGGAGCAAGTCTTTTGCGGATTGATCGGAATAATTCCCCGATAATTTCCCGGGGGGGAATTTTTGACCCCATGGATATTTCAAGGGGGTCTGATTGCTGTAAATCCGGGCACAGTATTCCCACTCCGCTTCCGTAGGCAGACGGTAACCGGTATTCAGCGGTTCCACTGCAACCAGCTTCTCCCCTTTCTTAACGTACGCAGACGGCAGTGCCTCTTTCGTGCTGAGCCAGTTGCAGAACAGAGCGGCCTTTTCCCAGGTTACCCGAACCACGGGTTGGTCGGGATTGTTTAGCGGTTTGGACTTAAACTTTCCTGAATTGTGCCGGGGCATAAATTCCTTGAATTCCGCGTTGGTGAGTTCTTTAAGGCCCATATAAAACGGCCGGATCAGTTTAACCTTTCTCAAGGTCTCGTTGGACTTGCGTCCCTGTTCTCTGCGCGACGACCCCATGGTATAGGGCTTGGGCCGAATTAACTTCAGACTGTAACCGGTTTTGGTTGTAATCACCTTCGGCGTCGCTTCTTGGGGCACACGCTCTTTTTTCAGGATTATTTCCAATTCCTGTGGAAACCCGGGACGGGGTGTAATGCGGGTAACATGGGAACGATACCCTTTCTTTTTGAATTCCAGCGTGTGTTCCACTGCAATCAGGCGAAATTGCCCCGGGGCCGAGCCCCAGGATTTGCCGTTCACCAGGAGTTCCGTGCCGGCCGGTTCCACCAACAGGCGAACGATACCTTCTTTGGATTTTAATTTTACGTTGAGCTGTTTGAACGTGGACGATGGGACCTGGATTTTCCGTGTTGTTTTCTCATAACCGGGCTTAGATATTTGAACAATGTGATCTTTATTTGGAGAAAGATCGACCTTCAGCGGCGTTTGACCGATGAATCTCCCGCCAATCAATACATTCGCCCCGGCGGGTTTAGTATGGATCGCCAATTTGCCGTCTGCCGGCTGAAGCTTTATATCCATTATTTCTTGGGGTTCATTCGGTTTGACGACCAGAGGGCTTTTCCAGGTTTTATAGCCATCGGCACTGATTTCCAGCAGATAAGTGCCGGCCCCCAGTTGACTACGCAAAGGGGTATTCCCCAACGATCGCCCGTCGATCTGTACGTTTGCACCCTGTGGCACGGAACTCACGAAGACATTCGACCATCCTGGAAGCAGTGCCAGGTTAAACACCTGAAGTTTGCCGCACCCGTGCACCTGAACTTCTGTCTGCAAGTTTTGATAATTTTCGGCACGAATTTCAAGCTTCCGAAAACCCGGCGTTACTTCAAGATTCTCCAGAGGGGTGTTCCCCACCGCGTCCCCGTCGATATACACCCGTGCACCGGCAATGCTCCTGTCGGTCATGTCCGATGGATGCGCATGGACCTTCAGCCGGCCGGGTTGTTTTTGCATTTTAAGGTGTAACCGCTGTTGCTTATCAGCGCTGACCCGAAACCGGTGATCCAGGGGAAAAAAGCACTCTTTGAGCGCCGCCAGCGTATATTCTCCGGGCCGCATGAGATAATAGTCGCCGATTCGGGGCGTAAAGATGCTCCCGGAAAACGCTATGCTCTCTGGAACAGGTGCTATGGTGATCACCACCTGGCGGGACGTGAAGACAAACCATGCCGAAATACCCAGTAAAATCAGGACAACGCCCAAAAGAACACCGGCAAACCATTTAAAGAGGCTAAACCGCTTTAATCTTCGGGAGGATCGCCGGGACCGAATGGGGATCGGTTCGATTTTTATGGGCTTTAATTCCATTTTGATTTCAAAATGTTGGGTATATACAACTTCGAGTTCACACCTTATTTCTGCAGATAACGGTTACGCGCAAAGTTTTCTGACCGGGTTTCACGATAATTTTCTGCCGGACATCTTTGTACCCATTGCGAGAACCGACCACGGTATAGGTGCCGGGTCTCAGCGACAATTCGCGAAAGGAAAATCGCCCGAGTTTTCCGACCTTATAAACGGAAATTTCGGTGAGGTCATCGGATTCGATCATCACCTTAACGGGGGTCCGGGCCGCATCCACTCGCATCTTTAATTCATCCAACTGGGCGATCAGGCGCGGCCCTTTCGGTTGTAACGTTTCGGCCGCCCCGATGACCCCTATCGCATTTTGAAGCTGCTGGCTCGACGCCATAGCATCGGGGTTTTGAAGAAAAAATCCGATCCGCTTGGCCACACGAATGTGTTCCAGAGCCCGGTCTTTACCTTTCACGGCAAAGCCTATGTTGGGGTCGATTTTAAGAACCGCCAGATAAGATTTGAGGGCCTGCTTCCAATCTTCAGCCTTTTCGGCGGTTATTGCTTTCCGTTGCAGTGTTTCAATTTTAGCGAGCCGGATGGCCGCGTCAACCTGCGCCAGAGCGTTCTGTACTTCGCGGGAATCGGGCCGGAAGGCTTTTGCCTTTAACAGCCGGGTCCGGGCAGATCGATAATCGCCGTTGTGATATGCCGTCAACCCTTCCGACATGAATCTCTGAAACTGTTCGCCCACGATCCATTCATTCACCCGATTTAGGCCCATTTGAGCGTCTTCGGATTCAGGGTCTAACTTCAGGGCTTCCTGGAAATCGGCGTGGGCAAAAGCGAACCGATTGTGTTTCTCATGATTTTTGCCGGATTCTATCAGACGCCTCATCGTATCGAGGGTATCAGCCCGTTCCAGATTTTTTAGGGCCGGCCCGTTGGACGGTTCGATCATTAAGGCTGCACGCAATTTTTGTCGGGCCGTGCTGCTGTCACCGGCTTCAAGGGCCTTTCCACCTTCCTCGAGCAGCCTCTGAAACACGGACTCAGCATTATCGGCCAACTCGGCTGCTTTTTTTTCGGCTTGAGCATATTTTACAGCTGCAGCCAAAAACGCATTATCCATAAGCAGCGCATCCGCTTCCCGGCTGAAGGTTATCATTTCTTTATAGTCTTCACCGCCCCATTCGGCGACGCCCTTTTCTTCCAACGCTTTTTTCAGCTTTAAAAACGCTGCCAGTGCGTTGTCCGCGGATTCTTTTTCGGACACACCTTTTTCAGGGTCTTCCGTTTGCTCCGGCGGCATTGTCTGTTGTCGCTCAAATGGATCGGGAGCAGACCCAGTCCCAGGCTCGACCGGTAGTTTGGCCGTCCGGCGAGACTCCGGCACCGCCTTCGGGTCGGCGTCGACTTCCGATGGCGCCGCCTGATGGGCGGGTTCGGTCAAATTCACCGGATGTTTCGACAAATGGCGGATGAAAAAAAGGCCGCCCGCCGCCATGATTCCCAAAACCACGAGAAAAAATAAAATGGGGATCACGGTCGACCGCCAGGGTCGAGATGAATCCCCTTGAATGGGATGACTGCGCACTTTAAGCGGCGTAATGATTTCCACGTTGCGATCTGGCGCCGGTCGATCTTGAGGAGATTGATTCGATTTGTGGGAGGTCATAATTGGATTTGATGCTCGATTTTATTCAGCGTTCTCGGATGTTATCTCTTCACCGGTTTCCGATGAGACATCCGGATCGAACCCGGTTTCCGCGATATATATCTGTTGCAGTAATTCTCGCCAGTGTTTAAATTGTTCCTCGGCCGATCCGGTCAGCTCATACTGCTTGCCCTCGAATTCCATGACAACCGGCCGCATCTCGCTCCCAAAAGATTCGCTGAGTTCCTTGATGGCGGCTGAGTGGATTTCAGCTTCCTTGGAGATATTAAACCCCTGGACGATCACCTGGCCGCCGATGAGGATCATGCCCGCCTGAAGCGCTCCGGTGTTATTCGCTTCCCCGGCATTCAGCGCAATGGCACCGGCCAAAAGCAGCACGCCGGCCAGCTTGCGCATGGTGGCATCCCGTTTGATCTTTTTGATCGCCTTGATTTCTTCGTAATTGAGCTCGCGCCAGTTTTCGTAGGACGACCACATCTCGGAATAATATTCTTCATAATACCCGTTCAGCGTGTCCACATACATGTTTTCCCGCTCCCGTATCTTGAGCAGGCGAATCATTATGGGATCGTCATCGGCGGGCAAGCGGTTGACGGTGATGATGTTTTTTTTATCTTTTGCCAGATATCCATTGTAGGCAGATGGGGCAAAGTCTTCTGCAAACTTTAATTTCGACACGGTACGGATTTTCTTGGCCGCTTCAGGGGGCAGATCCATTCGATAGGCGGCCATGTCATTGCTGATGGCATTGTAGATATCCTGATACGCATCTTTTTCTCCCATTCGATTACCGGAATAAGATGTAAGGGTGGCTTCGGATTCGTATTTTTTACTGAACCAGCGTTTCCCGCTGGCATCGACCACGTCTATTTGAAGCACCAGATGCTCGCCGTTTGACTCGAGGATTTCACCTTTAACCAGAACATCGATACTATCCGTCTCGGTGGGTAGGACACGCACAGCCCCCCAGTAGTTGCTCTGCTGCAAGGTATTTTTCATATGATACGGTATGAAATGGTTTTCCGCTTTCCGGACTTCTTGGCTGGTATGTTCTTCTTTGGCCTTCTCCTCCGAAATTTTCTCGGACTCAAAGACTTGAATACCCACATCGAGCAACTGGTCTTCAAGGATTTCTTCCTGGGCTTTCATGATGGTGGTGGGGCCGACCTTTTGAGCAGTGTGGGCCGCACAGCCAGTGAAAAAAAACAAAATAAAAGCCATCCATAAAAGGTTATGACGAACCGTAAATTTCATATGGGCACCAAATCATAGCATTTAAAATCCGAGTCACTCGATATCCGCCATCGATTGGCCGAATGATGCATAAGCAACAGTTTTTTTACTTGGACTTATCTTTTTTTATATTGTTCATATTCCTTCCAGAGCTTTTTCTTTAGTTCGGGATCGGTTTCTTCTTCCGCTGCTTCACGAAGCTGTCTGGCCACAATGTCGTCATCTTTGGGGTCAAAGCGATTTCTGGGATGATGCTCGGAGCCTTCAGCGCCTTCCCGGGATTTGTCCCGGGCGGACAATTCGGTATTATCCTCGCCGTTTTCGGATATTGTTCCTTTTCCGGTTTCGGAGGCGTCTGGGTCTGTTTTGTCCGCTTTCTGTTTTTTGGTCGAACCCTGCTCGGAGGCACCGGATTCTTCCTCAAAATCAGTATCTATCTCGATGCCCTCGTCACGCAAGCGTTTTGCCGCCGCCGCCGCTTCCTCGGCCAGATCCCGCATTCTTTCCGACGATTTCGAACGAATTAAATCCAATTCCTTGAGCAGCATCTCGTCGAATTCGGCCAGGGATCTGTCCAGCTGGCGATCCAGCGCAGCCACTTCATCAACCACTTGCTCCTCGGGAATCGCCGGATCCACCATCGCTCCCGTGTTGTCCGTATGTGCTGAACGATCAGCTGCTTTTTGAATATCATACCGGGCATTGAGTGCATCCATTTTCGCCACCACCTTTCGGTTTTCGGCAACCATGGCTTGCACCCGGCTCAAGTAGAATTCATAATCTTCGATGACATCCGGCGACACATCCCCGGATTTTTTGAGTTTTGCCAGATCTGAAGCGATCCGTTCCTCGGTGGCAATACTGATACGCAAATCCGTGTATGCCGAATCAAGTGCAGACTCAATCCGTTGTCGAGGGGCGGCATATGGACTTACCGAGAGAACGAGCAAAAGGATCCCGGCAAGAATAGGTATCCTCAATCTGGAAACATTCATAATATATGCCAATATCTATCTTTTTGAACAATTAAAAAAATATAGCTGAAATTAAAGAAAAAATGGCATCTGTATCCGTTAAATATAAGAAACTTAAAAATAGGTGTCAAGGCGCAGCCCGTTTTTCCTATTACTCAATTTACGGTTTTTAAGAGGTTCCTCCATAGGAAAAAGGCGCGATATGGAATAGGATAAAGATAAAAGGTGTTGGGTTCAGTTGTATGAAAATCGCTGGAAAGGCTTGGGGTGAAAAAAAATGCCCCTGGGGCCACAATTTGCCCAGGGGCTTAATGGGGGAATAAGATCAGAGGTACCCAATTGTGTACGTGTCTATTCCCCGGCTGAACTTGTGCTATCTATCAGCAAGAAACGCCCTGAAAAAATGAACTGCTAAGGGCAATGCGTTTTGAGGATTTGGTGAAGTTTTTCGGGCTTGCATAAAAAATTCGGCTACTGGTACTGACCTCGCCGTTGCAGGTTCTTTTGCAAACCTTTTCATGATCCTCGGTGATATAAATATGATTGGTTTTTTTCCCACACCGATCACACGTCATAAGAATCGCCTCCTCTTAACGCTCGCTGCTTTATCTCCGTGATTCGACTGTTTGGATTTAAAACGAATATGATAAAACGCCGATTCCAGCAATTAAAGAAATAATCCCCAGCAGCCGGGTCCCCTTAGATTCATCCGAAAAAATGCTGGCCCAAGATCCAATTCCGATATATACCACGCTCGTTGCAAAAAGAAACCAATTCGGCATCTGTGCTCTCCTTTGTATGAATCGACACTTCATAATGAATACTTGCAAAAACCATGCAAACAAATAAAACTATTTAATATTAAATTTAATTTCAACCGGTTATACCGGATTTGCACTGGAAATACCTGCAACGATTCATCGCAAAATATTTTAAATTGTGGAGAAAAATACACATTAAAATGTGAAAAAAAATGCCCAATTGTATTGCCGCAGCCCAACCTGTATCCGGCTGAGCTAACTTTCCAGCGTACCAAAGATGAGAATCTTAGATATTATGATTCGAGCTGGAAAAAGAATAATGGAACATCCCGCTCAGGGACACCGGACCGGGGCAAGCTTTAAGGCGTTTTATTTTGGACAAATAAACCCTCAAAAAATGGCTGACAGGGAATGCGATTTTTAATCATTCCTTTAGACGATTTGAGCCAAAAAATTAAGCAGGGCCATTGCTGACCCTGCCCATTCCGCCTTGAAAGCTATTTTTGTATGTTTCAAGGGGTCATCGAGTCCGGTTGAGCCGTCACGTTGACAACGTGTGGAGTCGCCCGGACAAAGAAAAATAATACCAACGTTTATGATGTCAAGAATTTTATTATCAAAAAACAGTCAAACATTATTAAAATCGAGGCTTTCAGGCAAAAAGGAAACCCCTGGAAAGCGGTGAGTTTTCCAGGGGTTAATAGAGAATTGAAAGGAGAATGGAATGGCAACATTCCATACATTTTAAAATTTATATACTGCTACAATGTAGGATGTCAAGCACTTTCTCATGGCCAAGGATTTAAAGCGTTTTCAATTGAAAGCGTTATCCCTCACAATGAATTAAAAATAGATCATCTCCCGATTAGTTGTAGTTAATTAGGGTAAAATAAGTGTGTCATTTCCAATTGAGCAGGGGTGTTCATGGAGGGTTCAAGGATTCAAGGATCCAAGGGTTCGAGTGAAATGCTAAAGAATTACATATCTTATGGCTCTGTTTGCGAATCGGAAACACAAATAATATTAGCCGGGGATTTAGATTTAATTAAAAAAGTAAATTGGGTACAGTAAAAAAAGACATCTTTGAAACAGAAAAAATGTTTAAGGCGCTGATAAAATCTTTAGAAAACAAACCCTTGAATCTTTGACCCCTCGAATCCTTGGACCCTCTTCTCCAAGTTAATTGGAGAAGAACCTTAAAAATAATGACCGATGAAAAGAATTGGTGAATACCCGTAAAAATGATTATTGGGGGAACGTTCAATTAACGACGTTGCCTAACCGCTACTGCGCATCCGTAAATTTATTTCAAGCCGCTCCAGAGACAGCTTGATCACATCCTTGGCCGTGTCTGTTTTTTTAATGTAATCATCAAAAAACGCTTTGACCGCATCCGCCCTTCCCATCCCCGCAATAGGGACAATCGCAGCGACAACCCGTTCGTACAGCAAGGGATGAAACCGTTCGATTTCTTCGAGGTTTGATACATACCAGTCCCACATGAAATCTACGGCAAACGGATTTGAAGCCATGGCCACAACCGGAATAAACTTGTTGCGGGCGGGAACCGTCTCAAGAATGTACTTCTGGGATTTTTTGATCAGGGTTTCATCTTTGAAGCAACCGAGTGCCGCCAGGATATTCAGGCGTTCATGTTCGATCTCGGACGCCTGGAAGCGAGCGTCTAACCAATCAAACACCTGGGCATCGCCGGTCAAAGCACCGATCTGCATGACGCATCTCATTAGATCCGAATGCACCGGAGCGCCTTCTAAAAGCGCGGAGAAATGATGGTGTGCAAATTCATGAATCTGGGTGGAGCCAAAAAGGGCTGCCGCCCAGACAAGTTGTTCCCGCAGAATAGACGTTGTATTTTTTTCCGTTTTACGGGGTTCATGGCCGATCTTTTCAAGGATCTCTTCGTACCAGGCCAAGCCCCACAAAGAGATTTTTTCTTTGCCATCGGCGTCCATGACGAGGTAAGCCTCGGACAGGCTGGAAACGATGCCGGTCAACGGAAGGTATGCGGTCTCTTCCCGATAATGTGAAAGAAATAGAAGATAATCACCCAAGGAGATATCTCCCCGTTTGACCCATGCGTAGAGATCCGTTTGCAGCCCCCACCGGTCTTCGGGGGACAAAATCTGATCGCTGATTCGCCGGCCGAGTGCTTCAAGGTTTTTCCGGTCTTTGTATCTGACCCGATAGAACCCGGTTTGTCGATCATTTACCTTATACGCAGCCGTATCCGACGGGATATCGATTTCCGTTTGGGCATCGTCCATTAGAACGGTCATCTGCCGAGACTCCCCCGCGTCAAAGAAAAGGTTGATGAGGATCGGAATCACCCATTTTTGACCGAAATCATTGGGCAGGTAGGTAAATCTCTTTTGGTTTAGAACCAGCGTATGGCCAATCCGTTGGACGTCGACCATCGGAAAGCCGGGTTGTTCAATCCAGCTTTTCATCATCGCGCCGATGGGCTGGTTTGAAACGTTTTCAAAAGACTCCCAGAGGTGGCGACTGGCTGCCGAGCCGTATTCGTGGACCCTGAGATAGTCTTGAAGTCCTTTTCTAAAATTGTCTTGGCCGATGTAACCTTCGATCTGTCTCAAAATACTGCCGCCTTTGTTGTAAATAATCGGAGCGGTACTGGTATTTATGACGACATGTTCGCCGCTCGGTATTTCAATGGCGGTAGTTTCGTGCAGCGCATCACGTGACAGCGCCGATGTGGTCATGCCATCCAGGAACTGCTCCCATGTATCCCATTCAGGATAATAATGGTCCACCGCACCGTATCCGAAATAGGTGGCAAAACTTTCATTCAGCCATAGATATTTCCAGTCCGAGGGGGTGACGAGATTCCCGAACCACTGGTGAGCCATCTCGTGGGCGATAATCTCGCAGATTCTTTGTTGGGCGGATTTTGAGGTCATCTCCGGATAATACAGGAGCAAATTTTCGCGAAACGTTATGGCGCCCCAATTTTCCATGGCACCGAAGGCAAAATCCGGAATGGCGATCAAATCCAGTTTTGCCAAAGGATAGGAAATCCCATAATATACCTCGCTGAACTTGAGCGCTTTTTCACCGAATTCCAGGGCAAAGGGGGTGTATTTTTTCTTTGACGGCAGTGTGACCACGCGCACGCGAGGATCGTTTTGACTTTGAACGGATTCGAATTCGCCCACCCCAAAAAAGACCAAATACGTAGACATTTTCGGCGTCCGTTCAAATGTCACCCGTTTCTTCCCGTTGTCCAACTTGGTTTCGGATTGGATCGGGCTGTTTGAAATGGCGACAAGGTTTTTCTCAACATCCATTTCAATATCAAACGTCGCCTTTTTAGCCGGGTGATCCATGCACGGGAAGGCTCGCCGGGCATCGCTTTCTTGGAACTGGGTCACCGCAATATACGTCTGTTTGCGGCCACGGATATAGCTGCTGCGGTAAAAGCCGGCCATTTGATCATTGATATGCCCCTGATAGTCTATCCTCACGGTAATATTGCCGGTCATGGCCTCGGGTAGAAAAATGCGAAGTTCTTCTGTTTGGGTATTGACGACAAAAGGACACGCAACGAACGTGTTTTTTTCTAAAACTTTGCAGCTCCAGATGGCCATGTCCAGAAGGTTCATGGGAATCTCTTTGACCGAATGATGCGCATTCAATAAAACTTGGGCGGTTCCGGCGAATGTGAAATTCACCAAATCGGGTTCGATTCGGATTTTGTAGTTGACGGGTGTGAATTTTTGCATATGCCCTCCTGATGTTATCATTCAACCCCATACTGTTTGCCACAGGTCAAAACCTATGATAAAATAATTATATTAAAAAGCAAGTCTTCAGCAGACTTCAAACCATGGAAAACGAGGACCATGGGCGGACGATTTGGAAAATATGGGGATGTCAAACAAAAGAGCCGCCTCCGTCGAAGCGAGCGTGCAAAGCGAACGGTTTCCAAACAAAAGACATCAGACCGTCGAAAGCGTCGATTTCACAAAAATCGAAATCGGCGACCCATTTAATGAAATCCCATCGACTTCAAAGAAAACCCATGCCCCGAAAAATACCCCACGGCGTTCATGGCCTAAATGCTTACAGGAAACACACACAGGTGCTATTGAAGTAAGGATCCATACGGATAGAGGCCTTCCGAATAAACCATATAAAAGATCTGTGGAGGAAAAATGAAGAGATATATACGTTGTATACCCCTTGTCATTTTAACCGTTTCAACACTCATGGGCTGCGCCCATGTACAAAAAAACGATGTCGTATTTCAATCTTCTACGATTAATGCGCTGGTCAAGGGGATTTATGACGGAGATGTAACTTTTGGCGAGCTGAAGAGAAATGGTGATTTCGGGTTGGGAACCTTTAATGCCCTCGACGGCGAAATGATTGGACTGGCCGGCACATTTTATCAAATAAAAGCGGACGGTGTGGCATATCCGGTTGAGGATTCCATGAAGACACCCTTTGCCATGGTGTCATTCTTTGCCCCGGACGACACCGTGATGCTGCTGGATACGGCGGATAATTATACACAGTTGAAGAGACATATAGATGGTCTGCTGCCGTCGCAAAACATATTCTATGCCATCAGGATAGAGGGCAAATTCAAACATATCAAAACACGGAGCGTTCCCGGACAGCAGAAACCTTACCCGCCGCTTGTAGATGTGGTGAAAGAGCAATCGATCTTTGAGTTTCATGATATAGACGGAACGATTGTGGGGTTCCGATCTCCCGGCTATGTCCATGGGATAAATGTCCCGGGGTATCATCTGCACTTTATAACGAAAGACAGAAACGCAGGGGGACATTTGCTGGAATGCCGGATGCAAGATGTGACGGTCCAGATGGACCACATCAACAATTTTTTTATGGCACTCCCTCATGGCGGAGAGTTTTATAGTGCAGATTTAGCGCAGGATAAGAAAAAAGATATAGAAACGGTGGAGAAAGGGACTTCACGTTCAGATATCGAAAAATAGCCGATTGGCAAGCAACCTTAAGTCCAAAGAGGCAAACTTCTAGAAGTCTTCTCTGTAATACCCTAATTGACCAAAAGCTTAGGATGCCCCAGATCCAAGGCATCAAAAACAAAGCCGATGTTGTCTACCGGTAGCCCTTGATAACGAAGGCGCGGGGTATCATCAGCTTGTCCGCCTCTGTAGGGCTTTCCCGAAAGGTACACAAAAATTGATGCGTCTCTTTAACATAAACGAATAGGGTGTTCTTATCTGATATTTTATCCCCTAAAGCCAAAATGATTTTTTGGTTTGCCTTCCATTCCCCAGGTCACCCTTTTGATCCGTGTAAAGGTGAAGGGGGATATATTCTCCTTTTTATTCAGTGCTGTCTTGCGGATCATGAAGGAATATCGGATTGGTCTTGGAGAGTTTTTGATCATTTTTTTACACCTAACTGAAGTATATTTTGGGTTGATGGTCTCGGAATATAATAATACCACAATGTGACATGTCAAGATATTCTTAAAAACCCGAGACATCGGCGCCGTTAGGTTTACCCCCGCTGGTTGTTGTAATGCAGTGAAGATCCCGCCTTGTGGGGCTGAGGAATAGGAATTGTAGCCGTTTGCCTAAAAGATCCGGCAATCTTGTTGGAACGTAGCGGAGATGCCGCCTTCCGGGGCTGCGGGAGTTTGCATAAAATCGTAACACGATTTTATGAAAATTGCAGAATATCAATTAGTTTGTCGACGTTAAGAAGCATTTCACACTGCGAACACCTTCAACACTTGTTGCGTGTGCAATGGCCTTCTTTATTTTATTGTCTGATGCCACAAGGCCGTACAGAACGACATTGCACTGAACCGATTTCACATCAATATTCGTTGACCATATATCCTTGTCTGCCACAAGCTTTGTCTTTACTTCCAATGCCAATTTTATGTTATCATCGGTTCCACAAACGTCATCTTTTTTCTTGGGAAGCAAATATGTCGATACACTTTTCACACCCTCGATGCTCTTGGCAATTTTTATCGCACGCTTTTTTTGAAATGCTTTATCATACTCTCCAACCAGGTACACATGCCCCCTATAACATCCACTGGAAAGGTTTAGCGAATTGATCGCCTCATCATCATAAAATTTATTTACGATCGTAAACTTAATTGTAGTATCATTGACAATGGTTTTCACATCACGCTGGTCCACTGCTGTGGTGTAAATTACACTGCATCCAGAAGATAATAGCGAAAAAATAAGAAACGGAATAATTCTTATAATGTTTTTCATATTTAAACGTCTATTTTTTTATTTTGGAAAACTTGGAACCCTCAATGGTCAGGTTGTACATCAGCCCTTTTTGGTCGAAGGCAAAAGCGACGATGGGGTCCTTGATATTGGTCGTATCAATGGAACCGCCGATACCGACAGTTACCAAAGCAACGGAGCCGTCTACACCGGCTTTCCAGCCGTTACTCTCTCGAAAACTATTAAGTGCCCCTTTCTGCATAAAAACCAAGATCAGCGTTTTCTTCTGTGCACCCAGCTGAAAGCCAAAGGACCCTGCGACGGTGCTGTAGTAATCAACAGTCTTGCCCCCAATTCGCAAGGCGCCCTCTCCATATTCGCCACCGATTCCAAAACCAGCCTTATAAACGTTGGGGAACACCAGGACACCTTTGGCTGCGTTTAAATACTCCTTGGAACCCTTAACATTCTTAAGAAAGTTTTTCAAAGTAGCATCGACGCTTACGTTAATCTCTCTGGCGGTAACAGCGTCGGCATCGGGGGATTGAAAAACTACAAAGCACAAAGCAGCCAGGACGATGACAGCAACGTGGGTCAAACCCCTTTTACCGGTACCGAACAATCTTATTTTCATTTTATTATCTCCTTTGTTTACCCTAATAGTTGGTTAATTGGGCATTTGAAAGAACCCATTACAACCCTATTTTTCCATGTGGGTTGAATGACCCTTGAGGTTTCATCCATGTTGAACTAGTCTGATACATGCAAAATCTATGCAGGTTTTGAAATTGCCGATCCAAAATATATAAATCATTTATATTTCAGATACTTAAAGTGCTTGAATGAATTGGAAAGAATCCTTATTTAACAATATTTGTCAACTTTTGTGCCATACTTTGACAGGTTTTACACCCTGTTGGGGGGAATTACCGGAAAAAATAAATTCTGAAAAATCTCAAAGGATTGGGTTGTCGGCTTGAAGCGGTTTAGATAAGATCGTTGAAACATTAATATTACACGTCTAAATTCCGAGAGAGAGCTTGCAACTTTCATCGCGAGAAAAAAGTTGCAAGCTATTGGATTTACATTTTTTTTGACCTCGGTTAAGGGGCTGTATCGATGGGTCCGCCATAACGATACCCCTTCACTTTGAATTGGAATAACGATAGCGCTCATTTTGAATGTTAAACGCCAAGCACGTTCTGCTCAAACGTCTCTTATTGAGTTAGAGAGCCCATTGTAAGTGCACCCTCAACCATATTTTCCGTTTGGTTCCGAACATAAGGATTTACCTCGGCGCCTGGCCCAATCACATGTAGAACATCGATACGGTATAACCGAATCCAATCATTGAGCAGAGAAGCCGCCTTGGCGTCATCGACTTGATTGAAGTCAATGGCCAGCATTTGGCGTCCACATCTCAATGCCGATTTTCTGGCATGATCCAAATCTTCAGTCAGTCTGCCATATGATATGATCAGTGTTCCGGCTGAATCCTTTACGTTCTGTTTTATGCATTCGAAATAATTTTCGGTTTCCATTTCTTGAAGCTTGTAATGGTCGGGCAAGGGGCCGGTCTCGGTAATCCGGCCTTTTGGTATCCATCCGCCATGGGGGATGCGCAGTTTTATTGCAATATCCAGCGCTGCTCTATCTGCTTCAGTTTGTCCGCCTGTAATAATCTTTTTAAGCATTGTCGTTACTCCTGAACTCCATCTGTCCCTTCGTTCAGATAGAATCCCCTGAATTAGTGTTAGAAGGCAGAATATCCTCCCCCAGGTTCCTCCAGATCGTATACATACATCTTTCCGTTGTCGGTCAACTCGAGGACAACCATCCCGTATGAATAATACAAATATCCATAAAACCCGTCATCCGGGCCTAAAATTTCGCTGAGCCAGGGCTCATCCTGAGTGTTCGGATAAATCATTTGCGTAATCTCTATCAAGGTCTTTTGATCCCTGACCTTTTCCCACGCATCTCCCACCAGCGTCGTATCGTTATTTTTCGGATCGAACATGACCCCCAAAGGATTTCTGACGCCATAATATCTTGCAAAAGAACCGGCATAATAGATATCGTAATCTTCCCAATTGTCGATTACATCCTGAATGGTCACTTCGCCCGGGCCTTTAGGCAACATTTTGACCTTGCCGTAGTTCTTCAGCGATAGGGAACAACCGGAGAGGATCAGGGCGATTAAAAGCATGATTAAGAATCTATGTTTATTCATTTTTCTTATATTCCCCTTGCACGTGTTTCAGTTTGGTAAAAAACCGTTCCTTTGAAATCAAGCCGTTCTCAACCAACCACCGAGTAGAGCATCAACCTGGATCGAGTTTTCCATTAGAAGCGCTTTTGAAACTAACCGGTTCATTGTGATCAAGTTGCACGGTCGTTTGTTGCCCGCTTCCGGGCTAAGAAGGGGATGTATTTCTGGTAATGTAATATAGAGTTGCTTTTAGGTCAAATGGATATGAAAAAGCCGGGAAAACAGCGGATCACCGTTTTCTATTTTGGCAATTCGGACCCGGCATTTCTCACGATGTTATCTATTTGTCAAGACGCCTATAAAAATAATAGATTCCAGCAGGCAAACCTTTGCAATTGACATTCATGCCGGTAATTGCGATAAATAACATATTATTCCAAAATGTTATTACTTGAGGAGCCTCCCGCCATGACACTCAGAAAAATTCAGATCGTAAAATCGATCCACAATCAAATCGGCTTGCCAAAGAACAAATCCACAGAAACCGTGGAAACCCTCATAGAGATCATCAAAAAAACCCTGGCTTCCGGTGAGGATATTCTGATCTCTAATTTTGGCAAGTTCTGCGTAAGGGGAAAAAAGGAACGTAAGGGCAGGAATCCTGCAACTGGGGATGACTTGATGCTTGAACCAAGGAGGGTTGTTACCTTTAGGTGTTCTGGCAGGCTGAGGGATAAGATCAATTCGAATTAGGACAAAAGACTAAATATTATGAATGATGAAATAAAGCCAAAAAACTATGACGTTGAAAATTTACAGCTGAACAAATCTTATGAACAAGATTATAAAAGAAAAAACCGTTTTTTTGAGTTTATTACAGACTTTATTACAGGTTTTAGTGCCCTGATCGTTATAGGGTTACTACTATTTATAGTCATACCGGTGTTGCTTATTGTTTTAAAGATTGGTGCTGTCCTTATCGTTCCTATTTCCCTGCTAGGCGCTTTTATAATCCTAATTGCTCTGTTAGGAAAATTCATAAGACACCTTTTAACAAAAAAATCATTGGGCAAATAAAACCAATATGTCGAAGAATTGTCCAAAACAGTCCTCTTCAAACAATTGAAGCTCCCTGCAGCCCCGTTGAAACGGGATTTACGCCCCAGTTAAACAGAAAAGACCGATAGGTTTCACCCCGATGGAATATAATCCGAATTCAGATCCCAGGTGAAAGGTTAAACATCCCTTCCAGTGCTACTTTTATTATAGCGCATGAAAGACAAGGCAAAACCGAGGGGGTCGAATTTCAATTTAAGTGGAAGCGAGATTGATCGAATCCCACACTGTTTTTTTGATATGACGACCAAACACTATTCAAGAAGTGTCCACTCCTTCACCATTCAAGAATCATGAAACCACAAACATTGCCATACAGAGCTGTCTCTGACATTGTTCACGTAACATTTCGTTTTTGCACGTTTAAATGCATATTCCCATTTTTTTTAAAAATAACAAATAATTAGCTTGCTTTCTTTCAAAATAAAGATTATTATAGATGCAATCAATTAAGTCTTGTTAAATCTGCAGGACGGTTTCTTTCTGAAGGAATAATCCATTTGTCAAAGTGGCACCCTCCAGTTTGCAACGTTGAAAAATTTTAAGAAAGGAGGATGTTATCATGACCAATGGAACTGTTAAGTGGTTTAGCGACCGAAAAGGGTTCGGATTCATTGAGCAGGAAGACGGAGCGGATGTGTTTGTTCATCATTCAGCAATCAATGCGGAGGGTTTTAAATCCCTCAATGAAGGCGACCGAGTTTCCTTCGATATAGAGCAAGGACAAAAAGGTCCTGCGGCTGCAAATGTCACTGTGATTTAAAATTATGTTCTGAGTAAAAGGGGCATTCCTTCTAATATTGAAGGGATGCCCTTTTGTTTGGTTTGAATTCATACCGTTACAATTCGCTATCATCAGACCTTAAACCTCAAAAAGTCCGCTCATAGATCCTTTTCTTGTTGTCAATATCGAAAATAACAGCCAAGGAGGTATCAAATTGGCAAGATCAAATTATTCATTTAATAAACGTCAAAAAGAATTAGCAAGGAAGAAAAAGAAAGAACAAAAGAGACAACGCAAACTGGATAAAAACACTATAAAATCAGAAGAGAATCCAGATCAGTCCCAGAATGAAGGAGAGACTCTTTAAGCATAGAAACCGGATGAAAAGGAGAAAAAATATGCGTCAAAAATATGTGATTTCTCGAGATGATGCCAAAAATAAACTCAAAATCAGGGAATATGCAATCATCGACAAAAATCTTAAAAAAGTGGCGTCTTCAATGCTGCAAAAGGGAAGTTTTTCATTTCTCTGCGAAGAAACCTATGAAAATGAGATTATCGTGAGTTCCACCTCCAAAGGAATGAACGCCCTGGTTGCAATCCTCCGGACCCACAATATATTTCCCATCGAACCATATGCCACCAAAATTGCCGAATCAGTCATGGCGTTATACAATTCATCCGAAGATGGTTCGGTGGAGTTGTTTTTTGACGACGTCGATTTGGTATCTGTTTGATATGTTTTCGTTTTTGAAAGCAGATAACGCGAATATCTCAAATTGTGTTTAGTAAAAAAGCAGAAGGATTATTTTCCGGTCAAACTATTGACCTATTATTACGAATGGATTAATTCTACCATTCACTACTTGTGTATCTTTTCGATATTTATTTTGGAGCCTGTCTAAAGAACCTCTCTTTTTTGGCCTCCCTTCAAAGTGACCTCCTGAGCATTTGCACAAGATATAAGGAAAGGAAAAACATTAGATGGAAGGCACTATCAAATCGTACAGTGAAAAAAAGCTATGATTTTATATACACTGCTGAATAGCCGTTAACCGAAAATTGAGAACTGTATTTGTTGAATCGACGTATGAAAGCATATAATAGCCTACCACGTTACAGCCTGCGTGAAGATTTGGCCAACAGCATAATACATGGCGCAGGTTTCATTCTTTCAATTATCGGACTGTGCGTACTGATTGCCTTTGCAAGTATCTATGGAAATGCTTGGCATGTTGTATCATGCAGTATTTATGGGTCAACTTTGGTCTTTTTATACACAGCTTCCACGCTTTATCACAGCATTCAGCTTGCTAAGGCTAAGAGAGTTCTCAGGGCCCTGGATCACTCGACCATATTTCTTTTGATAGCCGGAACGTATACACCTTTCACCCTGGTGAACTTACGGGGTCCTTGGGGTTGGTCACTTTTCGGTGTTATCTGGACGTTGGCTGTTATAGGACTCTTATTTCAGACGACGATGCTTCGCAAGGGGGCTGTTGTTTCTGTTGCGTTCTACGTGGCTATGGGCTGGGTTGTTGTGGTAGCGATTAAACCCATGCTATCCTTAGTCGATACGGGCGGTCTCGTCCTATTGCTTTTAGGCGGTGTAGCGTATACCACTGGAGTTGTGTTTTATCTTTGGCGGCAGATGCCATACAACCATGCTGTCTGGCACGTTTTTGTCTTGGCCGGAAGTGCTCTGCATTTTTTCGCAATCCTCTTATACGTCATACCTCTGAGTCCTCCACTGACAATTTAAGATCAAATTCCCTATACACAAATTTTTCAGATACATAAAAGGTAACCGTACGATACCCAGTTGTCTCTATTGAAAATCTTAAAACGGCTATCTTTGTAGACTCACGCCCATGAATGAGAAAGCGTGAATCGATGACAAATTTTTACGCTTTTCTTGTTTGTCTGGACACACAAGATATTGTGGTGATAATATTTGGTTGAAACCTGTGCTATCTCCAACGATCTTCAAGAAACTCAGACTAAAGATCACTGAATGGCCGGAATTTCAAGCCCAAAATCTTTACAGATATCACAATGCCTGAAAAACGGTCTTATGACCCAAATATTGGTAAGATATTTGCCATATACCTTGAGTCCTTGAAAAAATAGGGCGCATGCAATGATCATAAAACCGAAAATTTGGAACAATATATGCGTGACAGCCCATCCTTTGGGCTGTCACGCCCAAGTAAGAAGCCAGATTAACTATATAAAAGCAAAAGGTAAAGTTGAAGGTCCCAAGAAAACAGTAATTATCGGTGCTTCCAACGGTTATGGCCTTGCAGCGCGAATTGTATCTACTTTCAGTTTAGGATCTGCTACAATGGGTGTTGCCTATGAACACGCTCCTAAAGAAAGAAGACCCGCAACAGCAGGGTGGTACAATACAGAATCATTTAAAGTCGAAGCTCAAAAAGAAGGCTACCCTGTTTGGAATGTAAACGGTGATGCTTTTTCGGAAGAGATCAAAACTGAAGTTGTCGAGCTGATTAAGGAAAAACTGGGGCAAGTTGATTTTCTCGTATACAGTATTGCTGCACCCAGGAGGATCGATCCGATAACCGGCGAAATTTACGCATCAGCGATTAAGCCTATCGGGGAAAAATTTACTGCCAAAACTGTCGATTTCCTCACAGGAAAAGTGAGTCATGTTACGGCCCAACCTGCTACAGAGAAAGAGATCGTGCAAACAATCAAAGTCATGGGCGGTGAAGATTGGTTTCTGTGGACAAAGCGACTTTTTCAGGAAAACCTTATAAAAAGTGGCTTTTTAACGATCGCCTTCTCCTATGTCGGACCGGAATTTACCAAAGCAATCTATCGGGATGGAACCATCGGCCGTGCCAAGGAGGACCTTGAATCCAAAGCCGATGAAATCAATAGACTTATTGCGTCCGTTAATGGAAAGGCTATCATCAGCGTGAATAAAGCCCTGGTAACACGAGCAAGTGCTGTTATTCCAGCAGTTCCCCTTTATATAGCCTTACTTTATAAGGTGATGAAAGAAAAACATCTTCATGAAGGCTGTATCCAGCAAATGCGCCGATTATATCACGATGTTCTTTTCACCGGTAAAGATCCAAAGCTTGATTCCAAGGGCAGAATTCGGATGGACGACTGGGAAATTCGGAAAGATGTTCAACAAGCAGTGTCTGATCTCTGGAAAATAGTCGAAACCAAAAATTTAGATAATATTGAAGACCTCGGGGATATTAAAGGACTGCGGGAAGAGTTTTTACGTCATCATGGTTTCGGCATGCCGGGGGTGGACTACAACCAGGACGTGGAACTGGATATATTTTAGAGTGAACAATTAAAAAAATAGCCATGATATAAGGATGGCGGTCAATTTTATTTTTTTTGATGGTTTTATGATATATGTAATCAGCTGATCTATAAAACCCTTTTCTTTATTCCCAGGTGAAATTTATGAAGCGTAAGAAAGCCTTTAAGCTTTGGACAGTCAATGTTTTGTCTTTTGTTCTTTTTATTTTGTTAAGCGTCACCGGTCTGTTAAACTGGTTGGTATTACCCAGAGGATATGAAGCAAGGGGAAGTGTATTAGTTTCCGTCAGACATTTCCTCATTATAATCCATGAATGGACTGCATTGATATTTTTGATCACGATTGCGATACATATAATTTTGCATTGGACATACATAAGATCCAATTTGAAGAAATACAGTATCATGAAATGAAATGCCCTGTTAAAGAGATGAGAATGTTCTGCTGGTGATTCATGCTGGAAACCATAATAATCACAATAATAATATGTTTTATTGTCTTTGAGCTGATTGAACATGTATTTATCCCGTTATTCTTTTTCATTACAAGAGGAAGGAAAAGATCTAATTACGGCGTGACAGGTATGATTGGGAAAGTTGTCGAAATTAAACGATGGAACAAAACCGAAGGCCAAGTTTTGATTAACGGCGAACTCTGGAATGCTGCGTGTGAGATTTCATTACCAGAAGGCGGTAAAGCGGTGATACTTGATATCGAGGGGCTTACATTGAAGTTGAAGCCTTATGAAAATTAATAAAGAGTCGTTGGTATCGTTTGAATCCCACACTCTTTTTCTGATAGGAACCACATGAACCATCGCCAGAAGTTCTCACCAGCACTATTTTGGAATTCCTCTTAAGCTGACCCTACCATGCTCACCTTCCGATACTTACTGAACCCTGCCGGAAATGTCAGATTTTTTTACCCTATGTAAAGGGTTCTATCTTAGAATTTATATCGAAAATGAGTTTCAGGGTCTAAGGTTGCCATAACTTTATGATATTCTTATTTTTTTAAGAAAGCTCAAGTACATTTTAAGTGGCACGTAACTTGCTCTGATTTTACCAAAATATGATGTGTGTCGTTTTTTGTAAAATGACTGCTGGGAGTTATATGCTATTTCGGATATCAGGGGCCTAAAATTGTTGCGATATCGCTTTTTCAATAGGAGCAAATCCATTCACAAAATTCAAAATCCATCGCTAAATTTTACGAATTCCTTTAATAACAACAATTTTCAGTAATTTTGCCGGCACCTAAATTTATAAATAAAACTGTATGGATCTATGGTTATCAAGATTTTTTGATGGTGAATTAAGATACCTTTTCATTATTTGACGCACCGGCTGCCGGCTGCTATAATTCTATGATAAAATAGGAAATTCTTGGAGTTGTTGTATTTAAAGGAGTAACTCAATATGTGCGAATTCTGTGTGAAACACGGTGATGGTAAGAAGTGGTATCTTGCAATGGAAAACTACTCACGGGAGCTACTCCAACAGCAGGACCGCATTGAGTATATGAGTTATTTCGCAAATACTTTCGAAGAACGAATTCCCCGAAGCCTAACCCGGCTGGACAAGCTCTCCCGTACGCCATTTCGCGGTATAGCAAAACTTTTCCTCACACGATCGCAAAAGCGGGATCACTTCGGGCAAATCATCCCTTTGGAGGATATGGAGCAAATTCTTGTCCAGATGGATGGAATTTTTCGACTGTCGTGTCCTTGCCGCCGGGTGACCGCGGGGCAGAAGAACGCGCGATACTGCTACGCTTTGACGGCAGACCCACAGCTGGCTGCTGAAGTTGACGACTCTTTCAGCCTCGAGGTCATCACATCTTCCGAGGCAATAGAATCGATCCGTAACCTGGATAAAGCAGGCCTGTTTCACTCCATCTGGACGTTCAAAACCCCCTATATTGGTGCGGTATGTAATTGTGACCAGGATTGCATCGCGTATCGTATTTCCTATTCACGCAACTACTACCAGATAATGTTTCGAGGCGAGTATGTCGGACGGGTGGATTTCGACGCTTGCAATGGGTGCCGAAATTGCATGCGGCATTGCCATTTCGGGGCAATCCGTTATTCCGCAACGAATAAGAAAGTGGAGATAGACGTCCGCCAATGTTACGGTTGTGGGGTATGCCGCGCAACCTGCCACAATGATGCCATCACGCTCCATTCTCGAAGCGCTGACACTGCGGCTGTAAAAATATGGTGAGATGTGCTTTGCAAGTAAGACAGTTAGATGCGTGACATACCGTCTGCAATATTTTGACATTACATTCAGTTTGAAATCATCAGATCATAACTTGTTGTTTCTGCGGTGTATTTCGTTGGGCGACGTCGCTTCAGTGGTTGTGATATCAAACCATAAGAATCAACGTGTTAAATTCCGATCAAGTTAAATCGAGTAACGCTTTGGACAGAAAAATGGGCATTAAAAAAGGCAGGGACGTATGTGCCCTGCCTATATTAGCCCGATAGACTCTTTTTGCAAAATCGCATCTGAGACTACCAAGCATCATAAACTTATAGCTTCTCTAAATGCCGTTATTAAACTCGGTACACATCATTTATTTTCGGTATTTGCAGGTGACCGATGGATAAGATGCACGCGCATCCGAGAAACCATACTTTAAAATAATACGTAAAGCAATTATGTCAATTGTTCGCCTCGTTGAGACCAATTCTTTGGGTTGTGATTTAAATAAACCCTAGAGTTTAGAAGCGTCCAAATGGGGTGCGTTATCCTGCGGGCATTGGAGAACGATTTGAAATAACTTATAAAAAAGTTTTGACTTGACTTGAATAGATTCATACATAGATTGATACTGTTATTAATACAAACCAAAGGAGATCATTGTGGAAAAAATTGAAAACGGTATTTTTGTTAGCGTGGACTACAAAGGAACATTGGAAAACGGTGAGGTGTTCGACACCAGCCACGGACGCCAGCCGCTTGAAATACAAATGGGCGCAGGGCAGTTGATCAAGGGATTTGAAAATGAACTCATGGGGATGGCGTTGAACGAAAAAAAGGCCTTTACCCTCGCGCCGGAAGACGCCTACGGACAAAGAGATGAAAGCCTATCGCATTCCTTTCCCAGATCGGAAGTTCCCCCTGGAATGGACCCCCAGGTCGGCATGACCATCGGTCTCACCACTCCGGAAGGACGCCAGGTGCCCGCCCGAGTTGTTCATCTGGATGATGAAAAATTGACCATGGACTTAAATCACCCTCTGGCCGGCGAATCGTTGACCTTTGAAATCGAAGTCGTGGGCATCAGCAGCACCCCGACCCAGACGCCCATGTCCTGCGGTTCCGGGTGTGACTGTTCTTCGGGCTGCGATCAGTAACCCGCAATTTTCAAAGGGTCCCGACCCTCGGGACCCTTTGAAGGTTATACCTATTTTTAACCTCCCTAGTGCACCCACCATACGAACCTACCAGCTTTTTTAAAGGGTGTTTTGAGAATTGTCCCAGGTTTAATTTAACCGCCAAATCATGCATTTTTGGGTACATTCTATTGTTCATTTGTCACGTTTGAATGAGACGCTTTCTTAATTTATACGGGCATTATTTCTGCAAAACCCCATTGATTCATTACACTTTTATAAATCAACTGTTACTTTAATTATTTTTTATAACATATTAATAAACAATGATATATTAAACAATTAAAAAATGTCTTCAGTTCTGTTTACCCAAGATCAGGAACACATAGTTAATACCAATAAAATATCTTCAAAAACCTCACGATTCATATATGCCTGTAAACAGAATTTATGAACTATTTGGTTTTTGGGTGTGTTGTTTTGGGATGGTTATGGAATGTTGTATATTGGAAAACTATGCTTTGGCGACAGGCATCTTTCCATCATCACAAAACGACGCCAGATCTTCCTCCGTGGTCTTCCCTGCATTGCAGGCGGTTACGTGAACCGGGGTTAGCCTTTAAGCGCTTTTGTTTGAAAGAGGGGTATCATGGAACCTGCTATCAAGAAAAAGGCGATTGAAACTTGATCCAGACGTGGTCAGTTGGACCGGATTTGAGGATTTTTACCACAACACCAGCATACTTTTTTTGAACGGCTAAAATATCTTGCAAGAAGAAGGATTAGTTCCGATGAGGCGGGTTTGACTTTTGACACAATCGAAAGCCTGGTCTCGCATGAGGATAAAGAGATACGGGAAGTTTGGGATAACCTGTGATAACAGTCTTATCTGGAAAACTACCAAGACCGCCTGAGAGCGTTATATTCGCGACTTTTTGCTTTAAACCATTCACCGGTCTTTCGGGGCCTGGAAATAAAAAGCCCCAGAGGGTGGCTCAAGCCCTCCGGGGCAACCACAAGGAGGTCGGAGGTACTCAAAAAGCAGTCAAATAGGTGGTTATCATCAAACCTATGATCGTTGCCAAAATAACCCAATCTGGCATGATTGTCTCCTTTTTATGAATTTATACATGCAAAAAGCATGCAACATTATATAAAAATTGAAAACGATTATTTTCCAGTTAGTTATCTCGATTGGTTGGATTGTAGCGCCATAGGATTTGACAATGTTTGTCAAATATCGTGCCAAATCTTGACAGGTTTGACAGATTTTATAAGCATTGAAGACAAAGAAGATAATGCGCAAAGGACAGACTTTCGGACTTGTCCGGGGAAATAAAAACCCCTGCCAGAATGACTGACAGGGGCCCTGCGCTTTGATAATTTGTTTTACTTTATAAACCGTCTACCTAATCCTGAAAGACCGATAAGCCCGACACCTAAAAAGAGCAAGGTTGAGGGTTCGGAAACCGGGGAACTTAAGACACTATCAATCCCTATAGAAGAAATATCGGAGAATACATGCTTCTTGTTTACTTCATTTGGTATAGCATCATCAAAATTAGCCAGAGTTACGGCTCCAATTCCAGTTATTGACAACAATATAATAAAGGAAGCAAGAACTAAGATCTTTTTCATTATGGACCTCCTCCCCAAATTATATTGTTATTTTAAACACAAAGACACGGGGTTGATTAGCCATAAAACCGTAGCACACTGTAAAATGTCAATAGGGAATACGTCTCATTTTCCTAGGAAAAAATCCTAAACGTATCGTGGACAACCCACGGGTTATTCCAAAACATGATAATAAAAAACCCTTGCCAGAATGACAGGAGGTATGGCCTTTGACAAATTGGCAATAATCTTTAATGGTTCTTCTCCAATTTGGTTGGAGAAGAGGGTCCAAGGATCCAAGGGGTCAAGGATCCAAGGGTTTGTTTTCTAAAGACTTTATCAGCGCCTTTAACATTCTTTCGATTTCTGCGATGTCTTTTTTTAGTGGTCCCAATTCACTTTTTTCAATTAAATCTAAATCCCCTGCTAATAATATCTGTGTTTCCAATTCGCAAACAGAGCCATAAGATATGTAATTCTTTAGCATTTCACTCGAACCCTTGGATCCTTGAATCCTGGTTTATTTTAGTCAAGAACTTTTTTTATAAAAAACAGCGAACCAAATGGCGCCACCTTACCCGATCCTGGTAATTTGAGAGTCTCTATTGAGCTCTAACCTTGCTTTATTGAGG